>JBPOIZ010000105.1:0-8966 GCA_052034115.1 Actinomycetota bacterium | reverse complement strand
AGGCGTCCTGGCCGGTCTTGCGGTCGCCGCGGTCGCGGGCGTCGCAGTCCTCGCGGCAGTGCAGTTGCCCAAGCTCATCGGCGGCCAGGGTGCCGTCGTCGCCGACCCGCCGCGACCCTCCACGGTCGCCACCTCACCCGTCGCCCCCACCTCGGCGAGCCCCTCGATCGCCTCCAGCGCACCATCGAGTCGGCCGTCGACGTCGACCCGACCGACCGACCCGACGCTGACCGTTCCGGTGCTGCCGGTGCCGATCCCGCACCCGACAGCCCCAGTGTCGACGTCGCCGTCGAGCACTGCCCCCTCGCCCGGCACGACCACCAGCACCACGTCACCGTCACCGACGTCGTCCTCGCCGTCGTCGTCGAGCTCGTCGTCGACGTCCCCGACCTCGTCGCCGTCCAGTTCCTCGTCGTCCTCGAGTTCGAGCAGCACGACCACACCTCCGCCGGTGCCGGCGAGTGTGGTCGTGGGTGCGCCGACCGGTGGGCCAGGCGCGAATGACGTCACCTTCCCCGTGAACGTCGACCCGGGCACCGACACCGGGATCTTCACCGTGGAGGTCTCGTCGTCGTCGGCCGCGAGCCTGGTGGCCGGTGGCGACGGCTGGGACTGCCCGCCCGCCGGTGGGGGGGAGCCCCTCACCCTCACCTGCTCGAGAGCCGTCGGTGCCCCGGGCGCGCGGTTGGCGTCCCCGACAGCCACCGCACTCCCGGAGTTGTCGATCACGGCCACCAGCAACACGGTGGGCGTCGTGACGGTGCGCACCCACGTCGAGGGCACCTTGATCGGCGCCACGGAGGTCACCGTCCCCGAAGCGAGCGCGCAGCTGGCTGCCGCCACAGTGCAGTCCCCCGCTGCGACGCTGGTGGTCGCCACGGTGGCGGGCCGCTTTCCAGTGGTTCCGACGTTCTGGATCTGGTGGGCGGGCACGTCGCAGGAGGTGGGCACTGTCGGGCTGGAGGCGGACACCTCCGATGCGTGGCGCTGCGACCACGGCGTCGCCGACAAGCCCGTGAACGTGCCCGGAGATGCGTATCGATGTGTCTTCGAGGGCGACCCCCGCACACTCACCGAGGTGCGCACCTTCGCCCTGGACGGCCAGCCCCATACCGTCCACTGGGTTCTCCAGGTGGGCTCGGTCACTTCCGAGATCACGCTGGACTACGCCACGTCCTAAGCGGCGGCGGTGTCCGACGATCACCTGGTGTGCGCCGACCTGAGCAGTGATGGGCGTCGACTACCCTGGTCGGGTTCGCGCGACGATCCCCGGTTGGTCTGCTGGCAGGGCCCGCCTGACTTTGAATCAGGATTAGCGACGCTGGTTCGATTCCAGCCCGGGGAGCCACGCCGCGCGCCAGCGCGGCGAGGCCACCGGATGGAGTCGGGAGGAGCCTGCGACGGGCCCAGCCCGGGGGGCCACGCCGCGCGCCAGCGCGGCGAGGCCACCGGATGGCTGCGTCTCCTGCGCGGGTGAGAGTCCGGGGGGCGAGCCGCAGGCCGTGGCCGGTAGGATCGCGGCCGTGACGTCCCCGCGCCCCGCCGCCGTCATCGTCCTCGCCGCTGGCGAGGGCACGCGCATGAAGTCGGCCCTGCCCAAGGTGTTGCACACCATCGGAGGCCGCAGCCTGGTGCATCACGCCATGGCGGCGGCCCGCGGTCTGGACCCACTCCATCTGGAGGTCGTCGTCCGGCATGACCGGGACCGCGTGGCTGCGCACGTCGCTGCCTGCGACCCCGACTGCATCATCGCCGACCAGGATGAGGTCAAGGGCACCGGTCGTGCCGTCGAGTGCGGATTGGAAGCACTCCCGGCGGACCTGTCGGGGACCGTCGTGGTGACCTACGGTGACGTGCCCCTGCTCAGTGCGCAGACCCTCCAGGCCATGGTCACCGCTCACCACGAGCAGGACGCGGCGGTGACCGTGATCACCTCCCTGGTGCCCGATCCGAGCGGCTACGGTCGCGTCCTTCGCGACCCGGACGGTTCGGTGCTGCGGATCGTCGAGCACAAGGACGCCGACGAGAGCCAGCGGGCCGTTCGGGAGATCAACTCGGGTATCTATGCCTTCGAGGCCACGCTGCTGCGCGACGCGCTCGCCGGGCTGAGCACCAGCAACGCCCAGGGCGAGAAGTACCTCACCGACGTCATCGCCGTGGCACGCGACCGAGGGCGACGTGTCTCGGCATACCAGCTCGACGACATCTGGCAGACCGAGGGAGTCAACGACCGAGCGCAGTTGGCTCGCCTCGGTGCCGAGCTGAACCGCCGCACGCTTGAACGGCTCATGCTCGAGGGCATCACGGTGGTCGACCCGGCGACGACCTGGGTGGATTCGACCGTCTCGATCGGCCGGGACTCGACCATCCACCCGAACACCCAGATCCTCGGCGCCACGACGATCGGTGAGCAGGCGATCGTGGGTCCTGACACGACGCTGGCCGACATGGAGGTCGGCGACTGCGCCAGCATCGTGCGCACCCACGCCCGACTCTCGGTGGTCGGACCAGACGCGGCCGTGGGCCCGTTCGTGCATCTCCGCCCGGGCACCGAGATCGGCACGGGCGCGGTGGTCGGTGCCTTCGTCGAGCTCAAGAACGCGGTCCTCGCCGCCGGAAGCGTCATACCGCACCTGGCGTATGTCGGGGACGCCACGGTCTCTGGGGCCGACGAGCAGGGAGCAGACGCCGTATGACGGGCATCGAGCGGTCGACGAGCAAGTGGCTGATGATCTTCTCCGGCCGGGCGCATCCCGAGCTCGGCGAGGAGGTCGCCGCAGAACTCGGCGTCACTCCGGTCCCGACCAGCGCATATGACTTCGCCAACGGCGAGATCTACGTCAGATACGAGGAGTCGGTTCGGGGGAGTGACGCCTTCGTCCTGCAGAGCCATGCGGCCCCGATCAACGAGTGGATCATGGAGCAGCTCATCATGGTCGATGCGCTCAAGCGGGCCTCGGCCAAGCGCATCACCGTCGTCCTGCCGTTCTACGGTTACGCCCGCCAGGACAAGAAGCACCGGGGTCGCGAACCCATCTCGGCACGCCTCATGGCCGACCTGTTCCGCGCGGCGGGGGCCGACCGACTGATGGCCGTGGATCTGCACACCGCCCAGATCCAGGGCTTCTTCGACGGTCCGGTGGACCACCTGATGGCCCTGCCGGTGCTCAGTGACTACGTCCGAGACCACTACGGCACCGAGAACCTGGCGGTTGTCTCGCCGGACGCCGGCCGGATCAAGGTCGCCGAAGAGTGGTCGCGGCGGCTCGGCGGGGCGCCACTGGCCTTCGTGCACAAGACGCGTGACATCAACCGCCCGAACGAGACAGTGGCCAACCGAGTGGTCGGTGATGTGGCCGGTCGGACGTGTGTGCTGGTCGACGACATGATCGACACCGGGGGGACGATCACCAAGGCGGCCGACCTGCTCGCCCGCTCCGGGGCCAAGGAGGTCGTCGTCGCGGCTACCCACGCGATCCTCTCCGGCCCGGCAGTGGACCGGCTGACTGCCTGCGACGCACGCGAGGTGATCGTCACCAACACCTTGCCGATCCCGCCGGATCGTCAGTTCGACAAACTGACCGTGCTGTCCATTGCGCCGCTGATCTCCCGAGCGATCCGCGAGGTGTTCGAGGACGGTTCGGTCACCTCGATGTTCGACGGGCAGGCCTGAGCACCTGCTCGGCCGGCGGGCCTGAGCGTCTGCTCGGCCGCCTCGCGATCGCCCGCGGTGAGCGTCGATCAGCGCAGCGCGGCCCGGCGGCTACGGTAGGCGGCCACGTTCGCCCGGTTCCCACAGCCTCCGTCGCAATAGCGCCGGGAGCGGTTCTTCGACAGGTCCACCAGGACGGCGTCGCACTGAGGATCGGCGCACACCTTGAGCCGACGCAGCTCCCCGACCCGCAAGACATCGATCAAGGCCATGGCGATCTCGACGGCGAACCGCACGTCGACCGGGGCGCTCGCTGCGGTGGCGTGCAGGTGCCAGCCCAGGCCGTCGTGGTCGACCAGCTGGGGGACCGCCTGGGCCTCGGCCAGGATGGCGTTGACCGCCTTGACCGCGCCCTGCTCGTTCAGTGCCCAGAGCTGGCGCAGTCGCCGGCGCAGCGCCCGCATGGCGGCCAGCTCGGCGGCATCGTGAGAGCGATGACCAGTCATCTGCCATTCGTCGAGGAACCGGTCGAGGTGCGCAATGGACGTCAGGCGGTCACGATGGGCCGACCCGACAGGCGGCGGCGCCGTGTTGACCAGGGCCGCGGCACTGCGCAGGCTTACGGCCACGTCATGAGTGAAAGCCATGTTGACTCCTGGGGAACCATCACATCAGCCTGTCAGTATCGTAGCGGCACTATGCCCCTGACACCTAGGATCTCGTGATGGCATTTCTGACGTCTGGACCGCGTCGTCGGCGCCTCGTCGACCTGGACGTCGGCATCGTGGCGGCGGTCGGCTCGTCGGCGGCGTTCTCCACGTCAGGACCGTTTGCCAAATCACTGCTGTCTAGCGGGTGGGCACCGGTCACCCTCGTCACGGCTCGGGTGCTGATCGCCGGCCTGGTGCTCCTGCCTGCGGGCCTCCATGCGGCGCGCGGGCGGTGGGGCACCGTGGGCCGCCAGTGGTGGACGGTCGTGGGTGTGGCGCTGACCGGCGTCGCGGGATGTCAGGTCGCCTACTTCAACGCCGTGACCCGGATGCCGGTGAGCATCGCCTTGCTGATCGAATACCTCGGCATCGTGCTGGTCGTCCTCTGGGTCTGGTTGCGCACCAGGGTGCCCCCGCACCGCCTCACCGTGGTCGGCATCGCCTTGGCCGTCGTGGGGTTGCTGCTGGTGCTCGACGTGCTCGGTGGAGGTGGCGTCGACCTCGTCGGACTGCTGTGGGCGCTCAGTGCCGCGGTGGGGCTGGCGGCCTACTTCGTGTTGCTCGCAGACGCCGACCCGCGGCTGCCGTCGGTCACCCTGGCCTCGTTGGGGATGCTGGTCGGCGCGGCCGCCTTGGTGCTCTTCGCCTGGGTGAGTGGCACCGGGATAGAGATGTCGACCCGGTCGGTGACCATGGCGGGCAGGACCGTTTCCTGGTGGGCTGCGGTCGCCGAACTCGCCGTCATCGCTGCCGCGCTGGCCTATCTGCTCGGCGCGATCGGCACCCGCCGACTCGGCGCCACCGTCGGGTCGGTCGTCGGCCTCACCGAGGTGCTCTTCGCCGTCTTCTTCGCCTGGGTCCTGCTCGGCGAGCTGCCCGGGCCGTGGCAGCTGGTCGGGGGAGCCTTGGTGGTGGCGGGCATCGTCGCCGTCCGCCTCGGTGAGCGGCGCACGACCGATTTCCCCGCCCAGGCCCCGGTCCCCTAAGATCGTCGGGTTGCCTCGGCGAGGGACGCCGCACGCGGAGTCCGTGATCGACGACGCCGACTCGTCACCGTCAGGACGCGCAGTCAGCAAGCGCGGGCGGTGCGAGGAGCCGGTTGACGTCGCGCGCGACGTCCCGCGCCGAGGCCCTGACCGTCATACCCACCGGGATCACTCTCCAGGAGCCGACAGATGTCCGAGTCCAACCTCGTCGCCACCGCCCGCACCGAGTTCGGCAAGGGTGCGGCGCGCCGCATCCGCCGCGCCGGCAACGTCCCGGCCGTCATGTACGGCCACGGCACGGCGCCGCTGCACATCACCTTGCCGGGCCACGACACGATGATGGCGCTCAAGCACGTCAACGCCCTGCTCACCATCGAGCTCGACGGCAAGACCCAGATGGCGCTGGCCAAGGATATTCAGCGCAACGCGGTCCGCCCGGTCATCGAGCACGTGGACCTCGTCATCGTCCGCAAGGGTGAGAAGGTGCAGGTCGAGGTCCCGGTCATCACCGAGGGCGAGGCCGTCGGCGGCTCGATCGTCACCGTCGAGGCTCAGACGCTGCTCCTGGAGGTCGAGGCGACCTCCATCCCCGAGTACATCGTCGTCTCGGTCGAGGATGCCGAGATCGGCACCCAGATCCACGCCGCCGACCTGGCCCTGCCGGCCGGTGCCGTGCTGGTCGACGAGGGTGACCTGCTCGTCGTCAACGTCGCCGCGCCGGCTGCCGAGGAGAGCGAGTCGGCTGCGGAGGCCGACGGCGACGCGGCCTCCGACGAGGGCTGATCCACCTCTGATGGACCCCTGGCTCGTCGTCGGGCTCGGCAACCCCGGCCCGAGGTATGCCGGCAACCGACATAACGTCGGGGCCATGGTCGTGGCCGAGTTGGCCCGACGGCACCGGGGGACCCTGGCCGCGCACAAGGCCCGCGCTGCAGCCAGCGTGCTGCGGCTGGGGGTCCTCCCTGGTGGTGCACCGGGGCCGGCAGCCGTGGTGGCCGTGCCGACGAGCTTCATGAACGAGTCCGGCGGCCCGGTCAAGGCGCTGTGTGCCTTCTTCGGGGTGGACTCGGCGCGACTGGTCCTGGTCCACGACGAACTCGACATACCGTTCGGCAGCGTGCGCCTCAAGCTCGGTGGCGGGGATGGCGGCCACAACGGGCTGCGATCGGTCACTGCCGCCCTGGGGACGCGGGACTACCACCGGATCCGGGTGGGCATCGGCCGCCCACCCGGTCGGCAGGACCCCGCGGACTATGTCCTGAGCGACTTCGGCTCCACCCAGCGGGCCGAGCTGCCGTTCTTGATCGCCGACGCCGCAGATGCTGTCGAACTGCTCGTCCAGGAGGGCCTGCTGCCGGCCCAGCAGCGGTTTCATGCCCCGATTCGGCCGGATATCTGAGAAGCGTCACGAGCCCCAGGCGATGTGGGCTATCTTGAACAGGCGAGTATCAGCGGGGTCATGGTCGGCTCTGTGGGGGAGCAGGCCGTTGGAGATTCGCACAGCAAAGCCCACGTAGGGCATCACCACGGCACTGGGTCGTGTTCGTGGTTTGGGATGGTGGCGCGGATCAACCGCGCGGCCAAGGGGAAGTCACCGTGGGTGGTGACTGAGTCATGGGGGCAAGACGTGACCGAGTATGCGGGAGTGGGGCACACCAACCCGGTCTCTGCAGCGACGGGTGAGCTGGGTGAATTGCGACCCGTGCGGCGAGGGCTTCCTCCCGTGCGGCAGCACGTCTCCAGCGCGTGGGCCCGTAGTTATCAGCGGCGGGCTATCGCCACCGATGTGGTCGCCGGCGGCTTGGCCGCTCTCGGCGCTGCCACGCTCGGCGTGCAACTGCTGCGAGCCGGGGGTTACCCGGCCTTCGACTATCTCGTCTTCGGGGCTCTGGCTCCGCTGGTCTGGCCGCTGATGGTCGCGCTGGCCAACGGCTATCACCAGCGGATCTTCGGCAGTGGCACGTTGGAGTTCCGGGCTTTGGGCCGGGCCGCGGTGTGGCTCATGGCCGGGACCTCGTTCGCCTCGTATGTCACCAAGGCCGAGCTGGCCCGCGGGTTCGTCCTGCTCGTCATCCCCATGCTTCTCGCTTTCAGCCTCGTGGGGCGGTGGCTCCTGCGCCGCTGGCTGCGGCACCGTCGCCGCGCCGGAGAATGCCTGTCGCCCACCGTCGTCGTGGGCCGGGTGGATTCGGTCGCGGACATGATCCGTGAGCTCCACAGCACCCACCACACGGGAATGCGGGTCGTGGCCGCGTGCGTGTCGGGGCTGGACTCCGAACGGTATGACGGGTCGACCGTTGAGGGTGTCCCGGTCTATGGGAGCCCCGAACAGGCTCTCCTCGCGGTCTCCGAGTACCAGGCCGAGGTGTGCGCCGTCTCCAGCCACCCCGACCTCGTCGGCCACTCGCTGCGCCGCCTCGGCTGGGCCCTCGAGGAGCTCGGCGTCGACCTGGTGGTCTCGCCGGGCATCGTCGAGGTGGCCGGACCACGGCTCACGCTTCGCCCCTCGTCCGGCATGTCGCTGCTCCACGTCGAGCGCCCCATGCACTCGGGCGTGCGCGCCGTCGGCAAGGCCGTCGTGGACCGCGCGTTGGCGCTGTCGATCACCATGGCCTTCCTCCCCCTGATGGTCGCGGTGGCCGTTGCCATCAAGCTCGACTCGAAGGGCCCGGTCTTTTTCCGCCAGGTGCGGATCGGCGCTCGCGGCGACGTCTTCGGGATGATCAAGTTCCGCTCGATGGTGACTGACGCCGAGGCCCGCCTGGCCGAGCTGGCCACCGACAACGACGGGAACGGCGTGCTCTTCAAGATGCGCGAGGACCCCCGGGTCACCGCTGTCGGTCGGTTCATCCGGCGCTACTCGATCGACGAGTTGCCGCAACTGATCAACGTCGTCCGCGGAGAGATGTCCCTCATCGGGCCACGGCCGCCGTTGCCGAGCGAGGTCGCCGGCTATGAGTCGGACGCGGTCCGTCGGCTGCACGTGCGTCCCGGCATGACCGGTCTGTGGCAGGTCAGCGGGCGATCCGACCTTTCCTGGGAAGACTCGCTGCGGCTCGACCTGTGGTACGTCGACAACTGGACTCCCATTCTCGACCTGCAGATCCTGGCGCGCACCTTCAAGGCGGTGCTACGGGGATCGGGCGCTTACTGAGCACCGGGGAATCTTGACAAACTGCACATGCCGCCTTCGACAGGGCATACTTAAGCCTGCCTTGTCGCAGCGCTGCGCGGGAGACGGCGTGCCTGCACGCATTGACAAGCTCGAGGGGAACGAACGTAGATGAATGCTGACGCGCGCCTGGCCAAGGAGTTGGCCGACGCAGCTGGTGCCGCGCTGATCGCGCTACGCGCCAGCACGACACTGACCGGGCGAGAGCTCAAGGATGCCGGCGACCGCGCCTCTCAGGAGACGCTCAGCGCCCTGCTGGCCAGCCGGTGTCCCGGCGATGCCGTGCTGAGCGAGGAAGCGGCCGACGACCACGCACGACTGACCGCCGACCGGGTGTGGATCATCGACCCCCTGGACGGGACCCGTGAGTTCTCCGAGGTGCCGCGCACCGACTGGGCCGTTCACGTTGCCTTGTGGCAGCGAGGCGAACTCGTCGCCGGTGCCGT
>JBPOIZ010000111.1:0-10050 GCA_052034115.1 Actinomycetota bacterium | reverse complement strand
TCAGGTCCGTCAGGACGTCGAGTGCCACGTCAGTCGTCTCGTCTCATCTCGTGTGGCTGGGTCTGGTCTGGGTCGAACGGCCGGTATTCCGCCCCACGCAGCGCGTGGAACGGCATAAGCCGAACGTCACCAGCGGGAGTGCGCGAAGGCTCGGTTGGACTCGCCCAACTTGTGGTTGTCCTCCCGACGCTTCACCGCGGCGCCGAGGCCGTTGCTCGCGTCGAGGATCTCGTTCATGAGGCGCTCGGTCATCGTCTTCTCCCGGCGCTGCCGGGCGTAGCCGACGAGCCAGCGCAGGGCCAGCGTCGTGGAGCGACCGGGCTTGACCTCGACCGGGACCTGGTAGGTCGCGCCACCGACCCGGCGGCTGCGGACCTCGAGGGCCGGCTTGACGTTGTCGAGAGCGCGCTTGAGGGTGACCACCGGGTCGGTGCCCGTCTTGGCGCGGCAGCCCTCGAGGGCGCCGTAGACGATCGTCTCGGCGATCGACTTCTTGCCGTCGAGGAGGATCTTGTTGACCAGCTGGGTCACCAGCGTCGAGCTGTAGACCGGGTCGGCGATGAGCACCCGCTTCGGGGCAGCACCCTTGCGAGGCATTACTTCTTCTCCATCTTCGCGCCGTAGCGGCTACGAGCCTGCTTGCGGTTCTTGACGCCCTGAGTGTCGAGGGCACCGCGGATGATCTTGTAGCGCACGCCGGGGAGGTCCTTCACCCGGCCACCGCGGACGAGCACGATCGAGTGCTCCTGCAGGTTGTGGCCAACCCCGGGGATGTATGCGGTCACCTCGATCTGAGAGGTGAGACGAACACGGGCGACCTTGCGCAGCGCCGAGTTCGGCTTCTTCGGGGTGGTCGTGTAGACCCGGGTGCACACCCCGCGGCGCTGAGGCGAGCCCTTCAGCGCCGGCGTCTTGGTCTTGCCGACCTTGTCCTGGCGGCCCTTGCGCACCAACTGGTTGATCGTGGGCAAAACGTCTTCTCCGTCATGTCGTCGGCCGTCCTGGTGAACGGCTCCTGGTATGCCGCCCCCAGCCACCCGAGGATGGTCCGGAGCCGGTGCTCACACCCGCACTTTCCCAGCCGACGATCACGACGGATCGAGAGTGGGACTGCCCGGTGTGAGGGGGTTGGCCCTCGGGGCCACGTGCGTCTGGGCATGCCAGACACAACGGCCAAGACTACTCCCCAGCCCGGACGTGGCCAAATCACCGCGTTGACTCGCGCCGGAGGCCCGAGAGGCCGGATTCAGTTGACCCATCCGAGGATGCCCGCTGCGGTAGCCGCGGCACTCGATGCCGGGCCACCGCATCAACCCTGACGACCTCGCACACCGCCGAGGCTCCGCCGACACCCGACCTCCAGCCGCGGTTACCGACTCCAGCCGCGGATATTTCCGCGGCATGTGACGCGAACCGCGGCCTGAAGCGAAAAGCCAGGGCAACAGCCGCTCGACCTGCCAGGTCGTCACGACCCGCTCCGCCGGCGCATGCAGAGGTCATCGACGCGCGGCCACGGGATGGACGCTCTTGAAGGGACCGACCGGCAGACGGCTGCGCCCAGCCCTGCCCGACTGGTCGCGGCCGACGGACGGGCGCCAGGGGCACCACCTGACGGGTCGGTGAATGTGGTGTCTGTCACCTGCCCCCGGACGGGCTCCGCTCCGCGAGCGAACAGCGCGCCGCAGCAGTACTCTGGCGCGCGCCACGCGTCGCTATCGGGAGGGGCGTACGGGAAATGTGCGATGTGGACCACGAGTCGAGCAGAGATGCGCGTGCCGGAGCCGCGCCTCGTCGGCGGGACCTGCTCGCCGCCGCGCTGCTCGCACCCATCGGGATCGTCCTGCCTGGCCAGGGGCGCGCCGTGGCCGGGTCGGCTGGTGCCGCGCCGGCTCGCACAGCCGGTGTGGTCCGGAACGCGTTGCACGTGCACTCGTCCTTCTCCGAGGGCAGCGGCGTGCTGCGCAAGCTCAATGGTTCCGCCGCCTTCGCGAGCATGCACGGACAGGTCGACCTGCTCCAGAGCCTCGGAGCGGACCTGTGCTTCTTCACCGACCACGATCACGTCATCAACCTGGAAAGCGGTGGGCTCGCTCCGAGCGCCTATCCGACGGTCGAGGACTTCCGGGCGCCGCAGTGGACGTATGCCGCCGACAAGCAGGGCTCTCCTCTCGCGGGACGGGTGACCCTGACATCTGCGGGCCTCGACGCGACCATCACGACGGGAGCCACGCGAGGGGCACAGCTGTTCCTGGCCGACTCCTCGGCCACCGACCGAAGCCTGCGCGCCACCGTCGCCGACCTCTCCGTCGCGGTCACGCTGACGCCACGTGTCTCGACCGGTTGGGGTGAGGTGCGGTTCCGCCTATCCGGCCACCCGGCATCCGGTGGTCGATCGGCAGGTGCTTACGAAGTCCAATACCGCCTGACCCCCGGCGCCGGCGCCCGCACGGTGAGCACGTCCGGGCTGGTGGCCGTCGTCGTGGTCCCCGTCGTCCCCGGAGTCCAACAGACCGTCGTCGTCAGCCCGGCCGCGGACCTGCTCGCCGCCTTCCCGGACCTGGGGATTCTCGCCCGGGACAACGGCCTGCTCAGCCTCATGGTCGGAGTGGGCGCACCAGCGTTGGCCTCGGGCAGCGTCCTGTTCCGCAGCCTCGAACTCCGCCGCTCGAACAACGGACCTGGCCGACTGGCCATCCAGCGAGCCATCGCCGAGGAGTTGCGCCGGCGCTATCCCGCGATGGGGGTGGGACAGGGACTGGAACTGTCCTATGGCAAGCACCTCAACTGGTACTCGGCCGACCCCGCGAGTCTCGCGATGCTGCCTCCGGGCAGCGGCCAGGACATGGCGCGCTACCTCAGCTCGTTGACCACCGCCGTCGCCCAGTCCGGTGGCCTGGCGTCATACAACCACCCGTTCGGGACGACCTCGGGCACCCTGCTCACCGGCTCGGCGTACACCGCCCTGCTGTCCAGCACCGCCGCGACGCTACTCGCTGCGTCGGCGTACGGTGCGTCGTTGCTCGAAGTCGGGTACGAGTTGCGCGGCCGGATGGACGTGCTCGGCCACTTGGCCCTCTGGGACATCCTGCTGTCGGCTGGCCTGGATCTGCGGGCGACCGGCGTCTCGGACGACCACGCCGGGACGGTGAAGAGCTGGACCGGTTCGAACAGGTTCTTCACCGACGTCATCGCTTCGTCGCCGGCTCCGGCCACGGTCGTCCCGTTGCTCGCTCACGGCCGCTCGTTCGTCAGCCGCCGGCCCGGGTATGACGGCCTGCTCGACCTGACCACGGATGGCGCGGTCATGGGTGGACGGCGAGCCGCGGGCGGCACCACCGCCGATGTGACGCTTACCGCGGACGCCCTTCCCGCCGGGGGGAGCCTGCGCGTGGTCCAGATGGGTGTGCATGGCGACCGAACCCGCACTGCCAGCACGCCCTCGCTGTGGGAGAAGACCGTCAAGGCGGCCCGGGTGGTCGGCGGCACCACCGGCGTGACCGTTGCGAACGTCCCCAGCTACCTGCGCACCGAGGTCCGGGATGCATCTGGCACGATCGTGGCGTTCTCCAACCCGCTGCATCTGTCCCCGCCCGCCTAGGAGCCCCCGTGCCCGTCCTCGTCATCCAGCACGAGCCGGGCGTCAGCCTGGGACGCTTCGGTCCGTGGTTGACCGAGGCCGGGATCGAGGTCGCGATCGTCCAGGCGAAGGCAGGACTACCGGTCTCCCTGGCCGACTACGAAGGCCTGATCGTGCTCGGCGGCACCATGGCCGCGTGGGCGGACGAGGATGCCCCGTGGCTACCCCGGGTTCGAGAACTGCTCCGCGTGGCAGTCGACCACTCGGTCCCCACCCTTGGGCTGTGCCTCGGTGGACAGTTGCTCGCCCTCGCGCTCGGGGGACGGGTCGAGCGTGGTCCGGCGGGGTGGGAGGTCGGCGTCACCGAGGTCGTCCCCACCGCCGCCGCGGGCACCGATCCACTCACGGCCCATGTACCCCCCGAGGGCCTGCCGGCCGCCCAGTGGCATTCCGACGCGGTCGTCAACCTCCCCGTCGGTGCGACCCTTCTGTTGACCGGCGCGGCATACGAAAACCAGCTGTTCCGGGTGGGCGATCGGGCCTGGGGCACGCAGTTCCACCCCGAAGTTACCGTCGAGGACTTCTGCGGTTGGGGCGAGGTGGCTCCGCCGGACGGCATTGATGTGCCCGCGGCCTATGCCCGGGTCCGATCCGACGGCGAGGCACTAGCGGCGGCCTGGCGCCCGCTCGCCACCGGTTTCGTCCGGGTGGTTCAGGACGCCGCGGCCGGGTGAGCCGCTACGGTCGAGGAGCGCCCTGTGCCGCCGGGGGACGGTCGGGGATCGACCGTCGAGATGCGCTCGCGGCGGCGAACATTGAGCAGAACAGGCGCCGAGATGACGGCTGAGCGTGACGGCACGAATCCGCCGTCGGACAGCCGGGACAACGGGGTGTAGAGCGTGCCTGCCTTGACCCCGTCGGCTCCGCAGGATGCCAGCGCCTGGACGAGCGCGTCCCCGTGTGGGCCCGTTGTCGCGCAGCACAGCCAGGACCGCGAGGTCTAGGACGCCAAGTACCGTGCGTCACTAGTTACGGGTCGGCCTGGCCGAAAACACCTGGGGTGGGTATGACGTCACCGTCATACCCACCCCAGGTGGTGAGTGCGAAACGACCTGTCAGTCGCGGTCGAAACCGAAGTTCAGATCGTCCAGCCGAACGGCTTCGCCGGTGCCGCTGCCGAAGGCCGCGTAGTCGAAGGTGTCGTAGTTCGGCATCGCGTACATGGCCGCCTTCGCCTCCTCGGTCGGGTCGACAGCGACGTTGCGGTAGCGCGGCAGACCCGTCCCGGCCGGGATGAGCTTGCCGAGGATGACGTTCTCCTTCAGCCCGAGCAGCGGGTCGGACTTGGCGTGGATGGCGGCGTCGGTGAGCACCCGGGTGGTCTCCTGGAAGGAGGCCGCCGACAACCACGACTCGGTCGCGAGCGAGGCCTTGGTGATCCCCATGAGCTCGGGACGGCCGGAGGCCGGCTTGCCACCTTCGGCAACCACTCGGCGGTTCTCCTCCTCGAAGCGACCGCGCTCGACCAGGTCGCCGGGGAGCAGGTCGGCATCCCCGGACTCGATGATCGTCACCCGGCGCAGCATCTGCCGGACGATGACCTCGATGTGCTTGTCATGGATCGACACACCCTGCTGGCGGTAGACGCTCTGCACCTCATCGACGAGGTGCATCTGCACCCGGCGGGGGCCGAGGATCCGCAGCACCTGCTTGGGGTCGACCGCGCCGACCACGAGCTGGCTGCCGACCTCGATGTCCTGGCCGTCCTCGACGAGCAGGCGGGCACGCTTGCTCACCGGGTAGGAGTGCTCGTCGGATCCGTCGTCCGGAACGAGGACCACCCGGCGGGCCTTGTCGGAGTCCTCGACCCGCACCCGACCGGACGCCTCGGCGATCGGGGCGACGCCCTTGGGGGTGCGCGCCTCGAAGAGCTCGACGACGCGGGGCAAACCCTGCGTGATGTCGTCGCCGGCCACACCACCGGTGTGGAAGGTCCGCATCGTCAGCTGGGTGCCCGGCTCACCGATGGACTGCGCGGCGATGATGCCCACCGCTTCGCCGATGTCGACGAGCTTGCCGGTGGCCAGGGAGCGGCCGTAGCACATGGCGCACGTGCCGACCCGGCTGTCACAGGTCAGGACCGAGCGGACCTTGACCTCGTCGACGCCGGCTTCGAAGAGCTGGCCGATGACGATGTCGCCGAGGTCGATGCCGGCCGCTGCCAACGTCTGGCCGTCGTGGACGACGTCCTCGGCCAGCGTGCGGGCGTAGACCGACGTCTCGACGTCGTCGTGCAGCACGCGCTGCCCGGTGGGGTCGGTCGCCGCGATCGGCATGGTCAGGCCACGGTCGGTCGAGCAGTCCTCCTCGCGAATGATGACGTCCTGCGAGACATCGACCAGCCGGCGGGTGAGGTAACCGGAGTCGGCGGTCCGCAGCGCGGTGTCCGCCTGGCCCTTCCGAGACCCGTGGGTGGAGATGAAGAACTCCAGGACGGACAGACCTTCCCGGAAGTTGGACCGGATCGGCCGCGGGATGATCTCGCCCTTGGGGTTCGACACCAGCCCACGCATACCGGCGATCTGCCGCAACTGCATCCAGTTACCACGAGCACCGGAGTTGACCATCCGGTAGATCGTGTTGTTCGCCGGGATGTTCGCCACCATCTCCTTGGCGACCTCGTTGGTCGCCTCGTTCCAGATCTCGATGAGGTCCTGGCGTCGCTCGTTGTCGGTCATCGCACCGCGGTCGTAGAGCCGCTGGACCTTGGCCGCACGGGCCTCGTAGTCCTCGAGGATCTCGCCCTTGCGCGGGGGGATGACGACGTCGGAGATGGCCACCGTGGTGCCCGAACGAGTCGCCCAGTGGAAGCCGGCCTCCTTGAGCGCATCGAGGCTGGCCGCCACCTGAACCTTCGAGTAGCGCTCGGCCAGGTCGTTGACGATCGCGGAGAGCCGCTTCTTGTCGACCGCCTCGTTGACGAACGGGTAGTCCAGCGGCAGCGCCTCGTTGAAGAGGCACCGACCCAGGGTCGTCTCCAGGCTCATGACGGCCACCCGGCCGTCGTCGCCGACCTCGGCACCCTCCGGGATCGGCGTGCCGAGCGGTGGGACGACGTCCTTGAGCCGGATCCGCACCATCGACCCGAGCGCGATCTCGCCGCCGTCGAACGCCATCCGGGCCTCGGCCGGCGAGACGAACGCGCGCAGCCGCGACTGGCCCTTGCCACCCTCGACGGTGGCCGCCCCGACCTCTGAGGTGAGGTGGAACAGACCGATGATCATGTCCTGAGTGGGCATGGTCACCGGCCGGCCGTCAGCCGGCTTGAGGATGTTGTTCGACGAGAGCATCAAGATGCGGGCCTCGGCCTGCGCCTCGGCGGACAGCGGCACGTGAACGGCCATCTGGTCCCCGTCGAAGTCCGCGTTGAACGCGGTGCAGACCAGCGGGTGGATCTGGATGGCCTTGCCCTCGACGAGTTGCGGCTCGAAGGCCTGGATACCCAGCCGGTGCAGCGTCGGCGCCCGGTTGAGCAGCACTGGGTGTTCGGTGATGACCTCTTCGAGGACGTCCCAGACCACCGGGCGGGCACGCTCGACCATCCGCTTGGCCGACTTGATGTTCTGCGCGTGGTCGAGGTCGACCAGTCGCTTCATGACGAACGGCTTGAACAGCTCCAGGGCCATCTGCTTGGGCAGACCGCACTGGTGCAGCCTCAGCTGCGGGCCGACGACGATGACCGAACGGCCGGAGTAGTCGACGCGCTTGCCGAGCAGGTTCTGCCGGAACCGGCCCTGCTTGCCCTTGAGCATGTCCGAGATCGACTTCAACGGCCGGTTGCCCGGGCCAGTGACCGGACGACCACGGCGGCCGTTGTCGAACAGCGCGTCGACGGCCTCCTGGAGCATCCGCTTCTCGTTGTTGACGATGATCTCCGGCGCACCGAGGTCGAGCAGCCGCTTGAGGCGGTTGTTCCGGTTGATGACCCGGCGGTAGAGGTCGTTCAGGTCCGACGTCGCGAACCGACCACCATCGAGCTGGACCATAGGACGCAGGTCCGGCGGAATGACCGGGATGCAGTCCAGGACCATGCCCAGCGGGCTGTTCGTCGTCGTCTGGAAGGCGGTGACCACCTTGAGCCGCTTCAGGGCGCGGGTCTTCTTCTGACCCTTGCCGGTCGCGATGATCTCGCGCAGCAGCTCGGCCTCGGCCTCCAGGTCGAAGGTCTCCAGCCGCTTCTTGATCGCGGCGGCACCCATGCCACCTTCGAAGTAGAGGCCGAAGCGCTCCTTCATCTCGCGGTAGAGGATCTCGTCGCCCTCGAGGTCTTGGACCTTGAGGTTGCGGAACCGGTCCCACACCTGGTCGAGCCGCTCCACCTGGGCGTCGGCGCGGCGCCGGATGGCGCCCATCTCGCGCTCGGCCGACTCGCGCACCTTGCGGCGCACGTCCGCCTTGGCGCCCTCCGCCTCGAGCTCGGCCAGGTCGGTCTCGAGCTTCTTGGCGCGGGTGTCGATGTCGACGTCGCGGCGGTTCTCGATCTCCTTCTTCTCGACACCAATCTGCGCCTCGAGCGAGGGCAGGTCCTGGTGGCGCTGGCCGGTGTCGACCGAGGTGATCATGTAGGCCGCGAAGTAGATGACCTTCTCGAGGTCCTTCGGCGCGAGGTCGAGCAAATAGCCCAGACGGCTCGGCACGCCCTTGAAGTACCAGATGTGCGTCACCGGAGCGGCGAGCTCGATGTGGCCCATCCGTTCGCGGCGGACCTTCGCCCGGGTCACCTCGACGCCGCAGCGCTCACAGATGATGCCCTTGAAGCGCACCCGCTTGTACTTGCCGCAGTTGCACTCCCAGTCCCGGGTGGGACCGAAGATCTTCTCGCAGAACAGGCCATCCTTCTCCGGCTTGAGCGTCCGGTAGTTGATGGTCTCGGGCTTCTTCACCTCGCCATGACTCCAGGCGCGGATGTCCTCCGCGGTGGCCAGTCCGATGCGCAGTTCGTCGAAGAAGTTGACGTCGAGCACGGGCTTCCTTCTCTTTCTTACGTCAGGTCAGTCGGGTGGTCTGGTCGGATCCGGCGGGCCGGTATGGCGACTCGGTCGTCATACCGGCGACCCGTCAGACCTCTTCGACGCTGCTCGGCTCGCGCCGAGACAGGTCGATGCCGAGCTCTTCAGCCGCGCGGAAGACATCCTCGTCGGCTTCGCGCATCTCGATCGTCTCGCCGTCGCTGCTGAGGACCTCGACGTTGAGACACAGGGACTGCATCTCCTTGAGGAGGACCTTGAACGACTCCGGGATCCCCGAGTCGGGAATGTTGTCGCCCTTGACGATCGCCTCGTAGACCTTGACCCGGCCCGGGACGTCGTCGGACTTGATGGTGAGCAGCTCCTGGAGGGTGTAGGCCGCGCCATACGCTTCCAGCGCCCACACCTCCATCTCGCCGAACCGCTGGCCACCGAACTGCGCCTTACCACCGAGCGGCTGCTGGGTGATCATCGAGTACGGACCGGTCGAGCGGGCGTGGATCTTGTCGTCGACGAGGTGGTGGAGCTTGAGGATGTACATGTAGCCCACCGAGATCGGCTCCGGGAACGGCTCGCCGGAGCGGCCGTCGAAGAGCCGCGCCTTGCCGGAGGCGTCGATGAGGCGCACGCCGTCGCGGGTCTTGCGGGTCGAGTCGAGCAGGCCGGTGATGACCTTCTCGTCGGCACCGTCGAAGACCGGCGAGGCGACCCGGGTGCCGGCCGGCGCGCTCCGCGCATCGGCAGGCAGCGATGCGGCCCACTCCGGCTTGCCTTCGACCTCCCAGCCGCGCGAGGCGGCCCAGCCGAGGTGCAACTCGAGGATCTGCCCGATGTTCATCCGGCCCGGGACGCCGAGAGGGTTGAGCACGACGTCGACGGCCGTGCCGTCCTCGAGGAACGGCATGTCCTCGACGGGCAGGATCTTGGCGATGACTCCCTTGTTGCCATGACGCCCGGCGAGCTTGTCCCCGTCGGTGATCTTGCGCTTGTTCGCGACATAGACCCGCACCAGCTGGTTGACACCGGGCGGAAGGTCGTCGCCTTCGTCCTTGTCGAAGACCTTGACGCCGATGACCGTGCCGGTCTCGCCGTGCGGCACCTTCAGCGAGGTGTCACGGACCTCACGGGCCTTCTCGCCGAAGATGGCGCGCAGCAACCGCTCCTCGGGGGTCAGCTCGGTCTCCCCCTTGGGGGTGACCTTGCCGACGAGCAGGTCGCCGTCGCGCACCTCGGCGCCGATGCGGATGATGCCGCGGTCGTCGAGGTCGGCCAGGACGTCCTCGGAGACGTTGGGGATGTCCCGGGTGATCTCCTCAGGGCCGAGCTTGGTGTCGCGGGCGTCGACCTCGTGCTCCTCGATGTGGATCGAGGAGAGGACGTCGTCCTGGACGAGCCGCTGGCTGAGGATGATCGCGTCCTCGTAGTTGTGGCCCTCCCACGACATGA
>JBPOIZ010000025.1:0-20673 GCA_052034115.1 Actinomycetota bacterium | reverse complement strand
GGCGACGGGTCGGCATCGTGCAGGTCGCCGGCCTCCGATCCGTCGGCGTCACCCAGCCGCAGCCGCCATACCCCGTTGTCGTGCCTCGCGGAGGTGACCACTGTCCCGAGCCGCACGTCGAACCGGCCGCCCGCGAGCGCGGTGAAGCGCTCGGCCACGGCGCTCTCCTCTCGGTCGAGGAGCCGCGAACCCCGGTGGATCCACACCACCCGCGCGCCGTAGGACGCCAGGACGTGGGCGAACTCGGCGGCGATGTAGCCGCCACCGACGACGGCAACCCGGGCCGGCACCGACTCCATCCGCATGACGGTGTCCGAGGTGTGCACGCCGCGCGTCGGATCGGCTTCCTGCAGGCCGGCGACGGCCAGGCCGCGGGGTCGGCCACCGGCAGCGACCACCACCCGGTCCGCGCTAAGGGTCGTCCCCGACCCGGTGCGCACCGTGCGTGGCGCGACGAACTGGACCCGCTCGGGGTAGACGGTCACGCCGTCCTGAGCCGCTCGGTAGTCCCGGCCGCTGGCTGCGATGGGGTCGATCCGACCGAACACCCGATCCCGCACCTGCGCCCAGGGCACCGGGCCAACCTGTGCCGCGACGCCGAGCCGTCCCGCTGATCTGGCCTCGGCCGAGACGTCGGCGGGATAGACGAACATCTTCGTGGGGATGCAGCCGACATTGAGGCAGGTGCCTCCGAAGGCACCCTCCTCGGCGATCGCGACGTCGAGACCGGCCAGAGCCTCGGTGAGGATCGTGTTGCCCGACCCCGTCCCGATGATGAGCAGATCGTGATGTCTCGTCGCCACCCACCAGATCCTGCCAGGTCGCACCGCCGTTCATCGGCGCAGACATGACGGTGCCGCGTAGACCGCCAGGCAGGTCGACGCGGCACTACCCGTCGAGGGTGCCGGCCACCCGTCGAGGTCGCCGACCCGCCGCGCAGTGGCGAGGAACACCGGGTAGGCCTGCTTGCCTGCGTCGGTGTCGTGGTCGACGTGGGCGGCGGTGGCGAAGCACACCTCGCCGAACCCGGCCTGCGTGAGCCAGCTGCCGAGGACATCGCGGTCGAAGCCGCGGTGCCCCTCGAAGGCCTCGCCGTGGAACGACCCGTCCTCAGCATCGAGGTCGGCGACCGCGAGCCAACCCCCCGGGACGAGAAGGCCGGCCAAGGCGCGGAGCAACTCCGGGACGTCGTCGACATGGTGCAGCGCGAGCAGGCTGACAATGAGGTCGAAAGGCGCCCCTGGACAGGGATCGGTGAGCACATCGACGTGGTGTGCCCGCACCCTTCCGCTGAGGGCGGGATCCCGGGAGACGATCCTGCGGGCCTCCTCGACCATTCCCGCGGACATGTCGACGAGGTCGACCTCCGCGACCGCCGACGCCAGGGCACGGCCCAGCAAACCGGTGCCGGCCCCGAAATCCATGACTCGCCACGTGGGCTGGATCGGCACCGCAGCGCGGACCACAGCGCCGACCTCAGCGGCTCGCTGGACATGATCCGAGGAGTCCTCCCACGTGGCGGCCCGCTCGTCGAAGGACGCCGGACTACCGACCGGGTGGTCGTGAGTCCCGCCCTGGTGGTCGTGGTGATCATGGTGGTCGGGGCGGTCGTGGTGGTGGCGGTCAGGCATCCGGCACCCCGCGGTGCAGCTCGTCGAGCCAGGTCGTGGCGGCCGTGTCCGACGGCATGCGCCAGTCGCCCCGAGGCGACAGCGACCCACCGGCGACGACCTTCGGCCCGTTGGGCAGCGCCGAGCGCTTGAACTGGCTGAACCCGAAGAACCGCCGCACGAAGACCTCCAGCCAGCGCCGCACCTCCCCCAGCCCGTATGCCGGTCGGCCATCGGCTGGGTAGCCCGGCGGCCACTGACCGGTGGCCGGGTCGTGCCACGCGTGCCAGGCGAGGAAGGCGATCTTGCTCGGCCGGAAACCGTGCCGCAGGACGTAGTAGAGGGTGAAGTCCTGCAGGGCGTAGGGCCCGATGGTCGCCTCGGTGGACTGCGGCGCCTGCCCCTCGACCGTCGGCACCAACTCGGGCGTGATCTCGGTGTCGAGCACCGCCTGGAGCGTGGCGTTGACGCCACCGTCGAACTGCCCGGACGCGATGACCCACCGGATCAGGTGCTGCATCAGCGTCTTGGGGACACCGGTGTTCACCGCATAGTGGCTCATCTGGTCGCCCACGCCATACGTGCACCAGCCGAGGGCCAGCTCGGACAGGTCCCCGGTGCCCAGGACGATCCCGCCGCGATGGTTGGCGAGCCGGAAGAGATAGTCGGTGCGCAGACCGGCCTGGACGTTCTCGAACGTCACGTCATATACCGGCTGATCATCCGCAAAAGGATGTCCGAGGTCGGTAAGCATCTGCTCCGCAGCAGGCCGGATGTCCAGCACCTCGAAGGACACGCCGAGGGCGATGGCCAGGGCAGTGGCATTACCCTTGGTGTGCTCGCTCGTCGCAAACCCGGGCATGGTGAAAGCCAGGATGTCGGTGCGCGGCCGCCCGAGCCGGTCCATCGCCTTGGCCGCGCAAATGAGCGCATGCGTCGAGTCGAGCCCGCCGGAGACGCCGATAACAACCTTCGGCTGGCCGATGGCGCGCAGCCGCTGCTCCAGACCGCTGACCTGGATGTTGTAGGCCTCGTAGCAGTCCTGAGCCAGCCGGGACGGATCGTCCGGCACGAAGGGGAACCGGTCGACCGGCCGCCGCAGCCCGATGTCGCCGTGCGGCGGGTCGACGACGAACTCCACGACCCGCCACTGTCGACCAGCACCGAGGGCGCGGCGGTTGTCGTCGAAGGACCCCTGCCGTTGCCGCTCCTGGCGGAGCCGGTCGAGGTCGACGTCGACGACGGTGCGCTGGGCCTCGTGCGGAAAACGCTCCCCTTGCCCCAACAACGAGCCCAGCTCGTAGGCCATCGTCATACCGTCCCAGGACAGGTCGGTCGTCGACTCCCCAGACATCGCCGCGGCATACAGATAGGCCGCGTTGCACCGCGCCGAAGCCGCGCGGGCGAGCAGGTGGCGGTCCTCGGCCCTGGCCACCGTGATCGGCGAGGCGGACAGGTTGAGCAGCACCGTCGCGCCGGCGAGCGCCGCCAGGTGACTCGGCGGGACCGGCACCCACAGGTCCTCACAGACCTCGACGTGCACGGTCAGACCGGCGATGTCGGCCGCTTCGAGGAGCAGGTCCGGGCCGAACGGGACATCCTCGGCCCCATCGCGAAGCGGCCAACCCGGCCGGTGGAGGTGCTCGCCCTCGGTGCCCTCGCCACTGGCGAAGTGGCGCTTCTCGTAGAACTCGCGGTAGTTCGGCAGGTGCACCTTGGGCACGACCGCGAGGACAACCCCGCGGTGGATCAGGACCGCACAGTTATAGAGCCGACTGCCGTGCCGCAGCGGGGCGCCGACGACGACGAGCGGACGCAGGTCCGCCGTAGCGGCGGCCAACGCGACCACGGCAGCGTCGACCGCGTCGAGGAGCGGGTCCTGAAGCAGCAGGTCATCGAGGGCGTAGCCGCACAGCGACAGCTCTGGGAACAGGGAAACGGCGACCCCGTCGTCGTGGCAGGCGCGCACCTCATCGGCGATCCGGGCGGCATTCGTCGCCGGGTCGGCCAAGGCGACCGGCACGGTGCAGGCAGCCACTCGGGCGAACCCATGCCGGTATGCCGAATAGAAGTCCACGGCGATCGCCTTCCTGCTGGTCAGGGCGCTGCTGGAGCACGCGGGGACCAGTCTCCCAGATGTGGCTCTCCATCGACTGCCGCACCGGCATACGGTGTCGGTATGACGATCGCGGCGTTCACGACCCGACCCGGCTGGCAGGACTGGGGCGTGGGGATTGCCGAAGCGGTGGCGCAGCGGGCCGACTGCACGCGGCGGCGCGTCGGCGCGGTGATCTTCGACGACGCGAACCGCATCTTGTCGACCGGCTACAACGGCGCCCCGGCGGGTCGGGTCGGCTGCCTCGAGGGTGGCTGTCCGCGCGGAGCCTTGCGCCACGACGAACTGCCGCCGGATGCCCCCTATGAGGACCCGACGTCGCCGGGGTTCTGCATCTCGATCCACGCCGAGTCCAACGCGCTGCTTTTCGCTGACCCGGTCCGGCGGCGGGGCGGGTGGATCGCCGTCACACACCCGCCGTGCCCCGGCTGCCAGAAGCTGCTCTCCAACTCGGGTCTGGCCACCGCGGTATGGCGCGGCAACGATGGCTCTTTGTGCCACTGGCGCATTGGCGAGCCGATGCCGACGCCCTGACGCCGGACCGGTGGCGCCCCGGCCTGGCCTGCGGCGCCCCGGCCTGGCCAGCGGCGCCCCCAGATCGCGGCGAGCGGCGGATTACTGCGCCCCTCCGGGCCCCCTGCGACCCCAGAATGCGTCGAGCGAGGACTGCTGCGGGGAAACACTCGGGCGGGGCGGGGGCGAGGGCAATGAACCCCTGTTGCATTCGTATGGGATGTGTCACAGTGAGCGGCGGGCCGGTCACCCGAGGGCCGACCCGCAGGTCCCCGCCTGACGAATGGAGCTCGAACTGTGACTATGTCGTCACGCATCCGTGCATCGGTTGCGCTCATCCCCCTCGTTGCCGCCGGCGGTCTGATGACCGCCATACCGGCCCATGCCGACGGGCCCGGCGTCGGCACCCCGACGGTGGTCTCGGTCGGTGACTCCTACATCTCCGGCGAGGCCGGACGCTGGGCCGGCAACACCAACGGCAGTTCGTCGAAGATCGATGCCCTCGGCCCGACGGCCTATTTCGACAATGCCTCGCACACCGCCGAACAGATCACCCGCTGCCACCGCTCCGGAGCCGCAGAAATCCATATCGGCGGCGGCGTCGCCAGCGCCAACCTCGCGTGTTCCGGGGCCAAGACCGCAACGTTCACCGACTCGAGCGGCAACTTCAAGCCAGGCCTGGACTTCTACAACGGCGGCTCGACCAAGCAGGGCCAGGCGCTGATGCTCCAGTCGTTCGCCACGACCCACAACGTATCGATGGTCGTGGTCAGCATCGGCGGAAACGACTTCAAGTTCGCCGACATCATTCAAAGCTGCGTCTCCGACTTCCTGCTGTCCCCGTCATGGTGGCCGGACTACTGCTACGACGACTCCTCGGTGAAGGCCAACTTCACCTCGTCGAACGTCGCCTCGGTCCGGTCCAAAATCGCCACAGCCCTGACCAACGTGCGCCAGGCGATGCGCAACGCCGGGTATGCCGACTCGTCCTGGACGATGGTGGTCCAGACCTACCCGTCCCCGATCCCGAACGGCGCCGGTTTCCGATACAGCCAGTCCGGATACACCCGGCAGAACACCGGAGGCTGCGGCTTTTGGAACAAAGACGCCGACTGGGCCAACGCCACCGCGCTTCCGACGATCAACGGTGCCGTGACCGGTGCCGTCAGCGCGTCCGGCGTCTCCGGCGTGAAGGTGCTCAACCTCGCCTCGGCCCTCCACGGCCACCGGCTCTGCGAGAACACGGTAGGGCTGCTCGAGGAGAAGGGTCTGTCCTCGTGGCAAAGTGCCGGTGCGGTCGACCAGACCGAATGGATCGACCAGATCCGGACCGTCTCGACGGCGACCAGCGACTACTACATCCAGGAGAGCCTGCACCCTAACTACTGGGGTGAGCTGGCGATCCGCAGCTGCGTGCGGCAGGCCTGGAACGGCGGGACGGTCCGCGGCGGCACGTGCACGGGCGCGGGCAGCGGGCTGGTCAACGGTGAGCCCGCCATGGCGCTGAACTGAGACGCACTGCTCCTCACCACAACGGAGTAGGACGGTTTCGGGGGTCGTTCCTCGCGCGGGTGGGGTGTCCCGAATGCGAGGGCGCGTCCGCGCCTCCGATCATCAACGACACCACCTTCGTGTGGGGCGAAGGGGTGCGGTGCCGCCGGGTCTCTATGGAGTTCTCGTGGCAAGCAGCGACGTCCGCTGGGGTGGGCGTCGGCAGCTATATCGCCACCACCCGCAGAATGTTACACACTTAGGCCAACTGTCGCAGCAAAACGGTGAAGTGCCCGTCGGTTCGCCTTCTTGCCGCCCCCCGGGGCAAGGTGCTCATCGCCAGCGCCCACCCCGCTCGGTGGCGCGATAGGCACTTGACAATTGCGGGCGTCGGGGGCTTGATGACCGTCAGCGGACCGCGCCATTCGGAGCTGGAATTGTCCGGATCAGGGTCTTTGTCCGACATTTGCCGTCAGGGGAGGGGGACCGGGTGGCCCTGGAGCGTGGTCCAGTGACTGGCCGGCCTTCGGGCGGCATCCGTCGCCTGGTCGAGCAGCTCGAAGCGGCGATCGGGACCGCCCTCCCGGGTTGGCAGAGCCTCGAGCCGCACGTGCGCAAGGTCACCGTTCGGGCCGGCGAGACCGTCTTCCCCGTCGGCATCGTTCACCCCTACCTCTACTACGTGCGGCGCGGACTGGTACGGGTCGGCGTCTTCGGTCCGACTGGTCAACCGTGGATCATGTCCTTCGGCCAGGAGCAGGAGTTCGTCACCAGCCTCCCGGCGATCCGTCCCATCTGGCTGCTGCGGCTCGCCCAGGCCGGGGCGGCAACGCGGCCGGAGCATTGGCGCGACGTCGTCGACGGCCTGACGACGCACCAGGTGACCGCGATCGAACATTCGGAGCTGGAACAGATCGACTACCGGGCTGTCGAGCGACTCGCCGTGCAACACCTCGAGTGGGCCCACGTGGTGCTGACGGCCACCGCCGGGTTCTCCTACGCCAAGGAGCGGCGGCAGCGTGAGTTCCTCACCATGACCGCCGAGCAGCGCTATCGGCAGATGCTCCGCGAGGAGCCTCACCTGGTGCGGCGGGTCCCGCAGAAGGACCTCGCCCTGCACCTTGGCATCACACCAGAAGGGTTGAGCCGTATGGCGTCACGCGTGCGCCGCGAGGACGCGGCAGCCCGCAGCGAAGGGCAGCTCTGACGCATCGCGGCGGCGCCGGGCTCCTCGGGAAGAGGATCCGCACGCGACGGGCCTCAGCGGGCGAGCGCCTTGAGCGCCTCGATGTGGTCGATGTTCCCGAAGGCGATGAGTACGGTGCCGACGTTGACCATCGACTCCGGCGGCGGGGCAGGCGTGAACGGCTGGCGCTTCCCAGCCCGGATGGCGAGCAGCAACGCTCCGGTCCGCTCGGTCAGGCGGAGCTCACCGAGCGTCTTGCCGGCCAGCTCGGAGCTCGCGCGGACCTTGACCTGCTGGATCCGGAAGTCCAACTCCTCGTCGTGCATGACGACATCCATGAACTCGGCCACGTCTGGCTGCAGCGCGAAGGCAGCCAACCGCCGGCCGCCGATCATCTGCGGGTTGACCGCGCGCGTGGCGCCGGCCAGGACGAGCTTGGCCTTGGAGTCCGCGGTCCGGGCTCGGGCGACGATGACCAGATCGGGGCACAGCGCCCGGGCGGACAGGACCACATACACCGTGTCCGCGTCTGTCTCGAGGCAGGCGACCAGAGCCCGGGCACGCTCGATGCCGGCTTGGCGGAGAACCGCGTCCTTGGTGACGTCACCGACGACATACGGCAGGTCGAGGTGCTCGACGCGCTCCGCCTCATGGTCGACAACGACGACGTCATGTCCGGTGGCCAGCAGGTGGTCCTTGGCGGAGCGACCGACCCGACCATGGCCGGCGACGATGACGTGACCACTCATCCCCGCGATCCGCCTGTCCATGCGGCGCCTTTCCAGATGTGCTCGTAGATGGCCTTCGGTGAGCGCCTCGAACACGACGCCGAGGTTGTACAGGACCATGCCCACACCGAGCGCGATGAGGACCATGGTGAAGATCTGTCCCACGGTGTCCAGCTCGCGCACCTCGCGGAACCCCACCGTGGCGAGGGTGGTGACGGTCTGGTAGAGCGCCTCCAGGGGGGTGAACCCCAACATGATGTAGCCGAGCGTGCCGAAGAGCGTGACCAACGCCATACCGGCGACGGCCATCTTGATGCGGCGCAGGCTGCCCACGGCGCAATCAAACCGCAACTTGGGCCCGGTTGTGACCTCCCAGCCCTTGAAGTCGCGCACGAAGCACGCCAAGGTGGGGGCGGCTGCATGTGAACGGCAGCCACCGCCAGTGTGGACGGCCGGGAAACATGAGTCGTCCACCGCCCCCGATGGAGAAGGAACCCGGATGGAAGCCCTCGTCGTCCTGTCCACCGTCGCCATCGCCCTGGTCATCCTCTTCGACTACACGAATGGGTTCCACGACGCCTCGAACATCGTCGCGACCGTCATCGCCTCCCGCGCCATGACCCCGATCCAGGCTGTCGTTATCGTCGCGACGTTCGAGTTCCTGGGACCCATTCTCGGTGGGACGGCCGTAGCCAACACGATCGGCAAGTTCGTCGACGTGTCCCCACTGCCGGCCGAGAAGGCCGTCACGGTCATCTTCTGCGGGATCATCGGCGCCATCGTGTGGAACCTGGGCACCTGGTGGTTCGGCATCCCGTCGAGTTCCTCGCACGCCCTGGTCGGCGGGCTGATCGGCGCCGTCGTCGTGGCGGCCGGCCCCAGCTACGTCGTCTGGGGCTTCGGTGAGCTTCTCCACGGCCACGTCACTGGCGTGACCAAAGTGCTCATCGGTCTGATCGTCTCGCCGATCATCGGCTTCCTCGTCGGCTTCGGCATCCACCGGTTGATGCGCTTCCTGCTTCGCGGCGCCAAGCCCAAGGTCAACACCAACCTGCGGCGCGCACAGTGGGTCACCTCGGCATTCCTGGCCTTCTCGCATGGCGCCAACGACGCCTAGAAGTCGATGGGCATCATCACCCTCGTGCTGGTCATCAGCGGCCAGATCACCGAGTTCGCGGTGCCCTTCTGGGTGATCCTGAGCTGCGCCACCGCCATCACCCTCGGCATCCTCTCCGGCGGCTGGCGTATCGTGCGCACCGTGGGCTTCGGCATCTACAAGGTGCGCCCGCTGCACGCACTCGACGCCCAGCTGACATCCGCGTCGGTCATCTACGCAGCCTCGGTGCTCGGTGCCCCGGTGTCGACCACCCACGTCGTCAGCTCCTCGATCATGGGCATCGGTTCCTCGGAGCGGGTCCACGCGGTCCGGTGGATGAAGGCCTACGAGATCGTCACCACCTGGTTCATCACCATCCCCGGCGCTGCCATCGTCGGAATCATCGCCTACTTCATCAGCACGATCTTCGTCCGGTAACTCCGGCTCACCCCATCCATGGGCCGGCACCCCCGGCCACTGACAACGGAGGAAACGAATGTCAGGGTCAAACTCGGCAGTCAGCAAGCTCGTCGCACGGGTCTTCCCCAAGACCCCCGACTTCTTCGCGCTGCTCAGCGACCAGTGCAACATCGCCGTGGAGGCCTTGCAGACCTTCGAGAAGTACATGCAGACCGGTGACGCAGCCCTGGCGACCCGGGTCCGCGAGCTCGAGCACGAGGCGGACACCCTCAAGGACCGCAACCTCGACGTGCTCAACCAGGCGTTCTCCACCCCCATGGACCGCGAGGAGATCTACCGGGCGATCGCGTCGATCGACCACATCATCAACTACGCCAAGACGTCGGTGCGCGAGATGGAGACGCTCGGCATCGGGCCCGACGCGTCGAGCGCCGAGATGGTCACCTTCCTGCGCGAGGGCACCGAGGCCCTGCGCGACGGCTATGCCCAGCTGGGCACCAACCCGGGAGCGGCCGAGCCGTACGCCCAGGCGGCCCGCAAGGCCGAACGCAACACCGAGAAGGCCTACCGCAGCGCGCTCGCATCCTTGTTCGACGTCGAGGGCCACGTGGCCGAGATGGAGAACCTGGAAGGACACACCGGCCCACAGGCGCTGCGCCAGGTCATGGAGATCTTCAAGCGCCGGGAGCTCTACCGTCACCTCGCGAATGCCGCCGACCGGGTGGCGCACGCCGGCGACACGCTCCACGACATCGTGGTGAAGATGGTCTAGCCTCCGGGGGATGCCCTCCCCGTTGGCTGTCATCGAGCGCCACTACGACACCTCGCCGCGCGTCGACGCCGACGCGCGGACCGTCGGGCCGTTCACGCTGTTCGTGGCCAGGCCCGGGGTTGCCTGGCCCTACTACGCGCGGCCGACGCCCGGCTGCCCGCCCATCATCGACGCCGATCTGGACCGCCTCGTGTCGGAGCAACGTGCCCTCGACGTGCCGCCCGCGATCGAATGGGTGCACGAGTCGACGCCGTCGTTGTGCGATGTTGTAGAGGCGGCCGGTTGGACCACCAGCCACTGCCCGCTCCTCGTCCTGAACCGCCTCGACCTGGTCGAGAGCGATCTGTCCGTGGCGATCGTCGCGGCGGCGGACCCGACGCTCGCCGACGTCGTCGATGCGGTGTCCGCCGGATTCGCGGGGGTCGAACGCGATGGCAAACAGCCGGAGGTGACCCGACAGCGCGACCGGATCGCTCAGGGCTGGGCCGTCATGGCCGGCGCGTTCGACGCCGCCGGGTCGGCCGTCGGCGGCGGCACGCACCTCCCTCGGGGATCAGCCACCGAGCTCGTGGGCATCGCCGTCGTCCCGTCGGCCAGGCGCCGTGGGGCCGGTGCGCGAATCGCCGCCACCCTCGCCGCCGACGCGCTGGCCAGCGGCATCGACACGGTCTTCCTGTCGGCCCAGAACGATGACGTGGCCCGGGTGTATGAGCGAGTCGGCTTCCGGCGCATCGGGACCGCCTGCATCGCCTCCGGACCCACGGGAGCGCACTCGTGATCAGGACAGCGCGACCAACGGTATGCCGTTGTCCTGCGCCCACTTCTGCCACTGCGCAGCCGACCGGGTGGCGAAGACCGCCGCGAGTGCCGGTCGACTGGGCTCCACACTGAGCAGCCGCACGACCTCGGCGAGGAAGTGCGGCTCCAGCGCCGCCAGCGCCACGTGGCCGTCGCTGGCGGCATACACGGCATACCCGGGCAGCGAACCGCCGAGTGGCGCCCCAACGCCGGTGAGCCGGTGGTGCAGCGGGCGGGCGGCCGCACCTGCGGCGCGCGCCAGGGACACCTGACGGAACTCCGCACGGCCAGTGGCGGCGCGCTGCCGAATCAGGGCGAGACCTTCGGTCACCGCTCGTTCGGCACCGAGGAGATCGGCGATGAGCACCACCGGCAGGGCTCCGGGTTGGACCAGGCCGTTCTCGGCCTGGTACGTCAGGTCATGGCCGGGCCGGTCATCGTCGGGAGCCTGGTGGCCGACGATGGCTAGATGGCACAGCAGCGGGTGCCGCTCATGAAGGTGCGGCCAGTCCAGGCCCAGGCGGGCCAGCGCGTGGGACCGGTTCGATGAGATGAGCAGGTCGGCGTCGCTGAGCAGGACATCGAACTGCCGCTGGCCGTCCGCCGACTTCAGGTCCAAGGTGCTCACCCGCTGCAGCCGGACGAGCTCGGCGTAGTAGTCCGGCGCTGCGAAGGCCAGGAAGTCACCGGTCGGTGGCTCGACCTTGGTCACCGTCGCGCCGAGTTCGGCGAACCGCGAGGCCGCGACCGGCCCGGGCAGGTTCACGGCGATCGAGACGATCTTCAGCCCGGTCAGCGGCCCGCTCATCTAGACCACCCGTCCTTCCTCGGCCCGGGCACGGAGCCAGGCGCTCGGCCGGAACCGGCTCCCGTAGGTCGACGCGAGCTCGTCGGCACGCGCGATGAAGCCGGCCAACCCACCGGCATAGCCGTCCATGAAGGCGACCGTCCCGCCCGTCCAGGCGGGGTAACCGATGCCCAGGACCGAGCCGACATTGGCCGCTGGGGCCGAGTCGAGGATGCCCTCCTCGACACAGCGGGCCGTCTCCAACGCCATGATGAAGAGGTAGCGGTCCTGGATGTCGGGCAGGGCAGCGGTGGCCGGCTCGACACCCACGAGGTCGACCAGACCAGGCCAGATGCGCGTGCGCTCGTGGCCGGCGTAGTCGTAGAAGCCGGCGCCGACGGCCCGGCCCGACCGTCCGGCGGCCACGAGGGCGTCGACAGTCCTGGCGCCTGGCGGAGGACCCGTTCGCCGCCCCTCGCGGACCGCGGCGGCTTGTGCCTCGGCCCTGATGTGTTGGGTCAGCGTCAACGACACCTCGTCATACATCTGCAAGGGTGCGGCCGGGAACCCGGCCATGGTGGCGGCCCGCTCGACCGTTGTCGGCGCGATCCCCTCCTCGAGGAGCAGCACCGCCTCGGCGAGCAATGAGCCGAACACCCTGGAGGTGTAGAAGCCGCGCCCGTCACGCACGACGATCGGCACCTTGCCCAGAGCCAGGACGACATCGATCGCCTGCGCCAGCGACTTCGCGCTGGTGCGGTCGCCGCGGACCACTTCGACCAGGCGCATCCGGTGCACCGGCGAGAAGAAGTGCAGTCCCACGACCCGCGAGGGCCGGCTGGCGGCCACGGCCAACTCGCTGATCGGCAAGGTCGAGGTGTTCGAGGCGATGAGGGCACCCGGGGCGGCCATCGCGTCGGCCTCGGCCAGGACGCGGGCCTTGAGCACCGCGTCCTCGAAGACCGCCTCGATGACCAGGTCGGCACCCGACAACTCGGCGGGCGTCGCGGTGGGGGTGATCCGTTCCAGGATGAGATCCCGCTCCGCGCCCGTTCGGCGACCCCGGCGCACCGCCGCATCCAGCACCTGCGCCGCATGGTCCTTCCCCCGCTGCGCGGCTGCCACGGTGACATCCTTGAGCACGACGGTCAGGCCCGCTTTGGCGCATTCGTAGGCGATGCCGGCGCCCATCATCCCGGCCCCCAGCACGGCGACCTTGGCCGGGGTATGGCGGGCCACGCCTCTGGGCCGCTGCGCTCCGTTGGCCAGCCCGGGCAGTTCGACGAAGAAGGTGCGGATCATCGCCTTGCTGATCGGACCGGTCACCAGATCGACGAAGTAGCGCGACTCGATCCGCGATGCCGTGTCGACATCGACCTGGGCGCCCTCGACGGCAGCGGCGAGGATGGCCCGTGGCGCAGGATAGGGCGCGCCCTTGAGTTGGGCGCGCAAGGTCGCCGGGAAGGCGGGCAGGTGGGCCGCTAGGCCGGGTGACGCTGGGGTGCCGCCGGGCATGCGGTAGCCCTTGCGGTCCCACGGCTGCAGGGCGGCATCTGGGTCCGTGCGGTGCGCAAGGATCCACGACCGGGCCGCGCGGCGCAGTTCCTTACGGCTCGGCACCACGTCGTCGACGACCCCCGCGGCCAGCGCTTCACGCGGGGTGCGCTGTTGACCCTGCAGCAGCCACTGGGTCAACGCGGTCTGCAGCCCGAGCATGCGGACCAGACGGGTCGTGCCACCACCGGCAGGAAGCAGCCCGAGGCTCACTTCGGGCAGCCCCAGCTCGATGGCGTCACTGTCCAGGGCGATCCGTCGGTGCGCGGCGAGGGCGACCTCGAGACCCCCGCCGAGGGCCGAACCGTTGATCGCGGCCACCACCGGTCGACCGCATCGTTCGAGCCGCCGCAGCTGGGCCTTGATCGTCTCGACCAGCTCGAAAACGGCGGCCTCGTCGCCGGGGCCGGCGGTGAGCACCAGGTCGAGGTCGGCACCGGCGAAGAAGGTTTTCTTCGCGCTGGCCAAGATGACCCCGACCACCTCCCCGATCTCCGACTCGAGGCGATCCACGGCGGCGCCCATGGCCTCGACGTAGGCCCGGGTCATGGTGTTGACGCTTCGATCGGGGTCATCGAAGGTCAGCGTGACGATGCCCGACCGGGAGCGCTCGTAGCGCACCGCAGGCGGGGTATGGCGCTCGCGCTTCACGACGTCACCCGCTCGATGACCGTGGCGATACCCATGCCGCCACCGACGCACAGGGTGACCACGCCATACCGGCCGTTTCGCGCCTCCAACTCGTCCAGGACCGTGCCCAGCAGCATGGCCCCGGTGGCACCGAGCGGATGGCCGAGCGCGATGGCGCCGCCGTTGACGTTGACCCGGTCCAGATCGATGCCGAGATCAGCGACAGCGTGAAGCACCACGGCAGCGAAGGCCTCGTTGATCTCCCACAGGTCGATGTCGGCGACGCCGAGGCCGGCGACGGCGAGCGCCTTGCGAGTGGCCGGGGCCGGCCCGGTGAGCATGATCGTCGGCTCGGACCCACTGACGGCCGCTGCGACGATGCGCCCTCGCGGGGTCAGACCGAGCTCCGTGCCGACCTCCGCGCTGCCGATGAGCACCAAGGCCGCACCATCGACGATGCCCGAGGAGTTGCCGGCGTGGTGCACGTGGTCGATGGCCTCGACCCAGTGGTACTTCTCCAGGGCCACCGCATCGAAGCCACCCATCGCCCCGATGCCGGCGAACGATGCCGGGAGCCCGGCCAAGGACTCCACCGTCGTGCCGGGTCGCAGGTGCTCGTCCCGGTCGAGGATCAGCAGCCCGTTGCGGTCTCGCACCGGCACCACCGAGCCGGCGAACGCGCCACGCACCCACGCCTGCCCCGCCAGGGTCTGCGAACGGACCGCGAAGGTGTCGACATCGGTGCGGGTGAAACCGTCCAGGGTCGCGATGAGGTCGGCACCGATGCCCTGCGGGACGAAGTCGGTGGCCAGCGCCGTCGCGGGATCGGCGGCCCAGGCACCACCGTCGGCGAACATGGGCACCCTGGACATCGATTCGACGCCACCAGCCACGATGAGGTGCTCGAACCCCGAGCGGACCCGCGCCGCGGCCTGGTTGACCGCCTCCAGTCCCGAGGCGCAGAACCGGTTGAGTTGGACCCCCGCCACGGTTTCGGGCAGCCCCGCAGCGAGCGCCGCGGTCTTAGCGATGTCGCCACCTTGGTCGCCGACGGGTGTCTCACAGCCCAGGACGATGTCGACGATGCGCCGCGGATCCAGCGTGGGGTTGCGCCGACCCAGTTCACCCAGCAACCCGACGACGAGGTCCACGGGTTTGACCTCGTGCAAGGCGCCGCTGCTCTTCCCGCGGCCGCGCGGGGTACGCAGCGCGTCATACACGAATGCATCGGCAGTCACGATGGAGAACCTCCTCGCCCGTCCCGAGCTGTCGCAAGGGCCCTTCGGTCCATCCCGAGCCCTGGGGTCGCTCCCATCGTCCCACTCTCCCGGCACCTGGAATCCTGCGGGCTACCAACCGGTGCATGGTGACCTGCCGCACGCTAGATTCTGGGTCGGCGGAGCGCTGCACCCGCCGGAGAGGCGAGCGCATGCACGCATCGGTCATCGGTGCCGGATCCTGGGGCACGGCGTTGGCCGCGCTGTTGGCCAGGAAGGGGTTCCACGTCCGCATCTGGGACATCGACCCGACCCCCTTGGACTCCATCGGTGCCGGGCACGAGAACGCCCGGTATCTGCCCGGGATCAGGCTCCCGGACTCCCTGGTGCCCGAACGCGACATGGTGGCCGCCCTGCGGGACTGCGACCTGGTCGTGCTCGCCGTCCCGTCGCACGCCATGCGTGCGGTCGCCGAGCAGGCCCGGGACCACCTGCCCAAGAACGTGCCGATCTGCTCGGTGACCAAGGGCATCGAGGTGGACACACTCATGACGATGAGCGAGGTGCTCGAGGACGTCCTACCCCTCGAGCTCCACCCGTATCTGGCCTTCCTGTCCGGCCCGTCGTTCGCCATCGAGGTGGCCACCCAGATGCAGACCGCCGTGACGGTCGCGGCGCACTGGGGTCGGGTGGCCCGGATGGTGCAGGAAGCCTTCCACACCTCGTATTTCCGTCCCTACACCTCCCCCGACGTCATCGGCGTGGAGATCGGTGGCTGCACGAAGAACGTCGTCGCCATCGCCACCGGGCTGGCCGACGGCATGGGCTTTGACGCCAACGCCCGTGCGGCGCTGATCACCCGCGGGCTCGCCGAGATCACCCGCCTGGGGGTCAAGCGGGGCGCGAACCCGCAGACCCTGTCCGGCTTGGCCGGGATCGGAGACCTCCTGCTCACCTGCTCCTCGGTGAAGTCCCGCAACTACCGAGTCGGTTTCGGGCTGGGGCAGGGCAAGCCCCTCGACCAGATCCAAAGCGAGCTCGGACAGGTCGCCGAGGGAGTGCTCAACGCCAAGAGCGTCCACCGGCTGGCCGATCTCGTCGGGGTCGACATGCCGATCAGCCAGGCCGTCTACCGACTGCTCTACGAAGACCTCACACCGATGGATGTCCTGCGCTCGCTGACCGAGCGTGACCTCAAAGGAGAGTGACCATGGCCGACCAGGTCAGCGTGACCCGGATCATCCCGGCCCCCGCCGCCGAGATCTTCGACCTGCTGGCGGACCCGGATCGCCATACCGACATCGACGGCTCAGGGACGGTCCGCGGCGTGACCGGTAGGCCGTCCGGGCGGCTGAAGCTCGGGTCGGTTTTCGGCATGTCGATGAAGATGGGGATCGGCTACTCGACCCGCAATGTCGTCGTCGAGTTCGACGAGGGGCGGCTCATCGCCTGGCAGACCCTGGCCGCCGAGCCGCTGTCCAAGATCGTCACCGGCCGGGTATGGCGCTACGTCCTCGAGCCGGTGCCGGACGGGACCCGGGTCACCGAGACGTGGGACATCTCCGCCGAGGCAGCGTTGAGCCGGCCGTTCGTGCGACTGCTCATGGCCGGTTCGACCAGGACAGCGATGGAGCGCACGCTGGAGCGCATCGAGCACCTGGTGACCGATGTGTCGCCGTCGAGCTGAGCTCAGCTCTCCAGCTCGGCAGGGTCCTTCGCCCGGGTGCCAGCGGTCGAGGTTGCCTGGCCTGATCGGGTCACCCCGCGCCATGACGAGCGCGCCGCTGCGGCGATCCCGCGGCCGGTGGCTCGGGCCGAGTCGATGGCCGAGGCCACTCGACCACGGAGCTTGCCGTGCTCGACGAGCAGCCACCCCTGCTCGAGCGCGAGCCGGCGCAGTTCCGGGTCGGGGTTGACCGCGACGGGATGGCCGACGATCGACAGCATCGGCAGGTCGCTGATCGAGTCGGAGTAGGCAAAACTGTCCGCCAGGACGTAGCCGTGGGCCGCGGCCAGTTCGCGCACCACCTCGGCCTTGCCCTCCTTATAGCAGAACGGGCCAGCCAGCTCACCGGTGTAGCGACCCTCGTCGTCGACGGCCGAGGAGGTGCCGGCGCCATACGACATGCCCACTGCCGCCGCGAACCGCTGGACGATCTCGGTGGGGCTGGCCGAGATGAGCACGGTGTCGTGTCCGCCCGCCGCGTGGCGCTTGAGCGTCGCGCCCATGTCCGGGCGCACCGTGGCCACCAGGTCGTCGAGGAAGTCGTCGGCGAGCGTGGCCACCTCGGATGCCTTGTGTCCGGCGACGCGGCGCAGGATGCTGTCGCGCACGGTGGCGGACCGCTCGTCGCTGGCGCCGACGAGGAGGAAGGACAGCCCGCGCACGAGGTCGACCACCAGGTCTCGCTTCGGCATCAAGCCGTGCTTGAACGCCGCCTTGGCGAGCGGGATGTTGGCGGACCCGGGGATCAGCGTCCCGTCCAGATCGAAGAAGGCGGCGACGCGCGGCCCGGTCGGATGCCCCGACGGCTGGTTCGAAGCCTGTGTCGTCGTCACGGTCGTCCTCTCGCAGTGGCCGCACAGACGATGCCGTCATCCGAGCCCGATGTCCAGAGGTCGGCCCGCTCACCGGCCCACGATGCGCCAGGTGGTCAGCGCGGGCCGCACTGCGGGCCGCATGGTGTCCCGCCGCAGCCGGCGGTCGACGTGGTGGGGAGCACACAGCACAATGGGCGGATGCGCTGGCTGGGAGTCGACGAGGTGAGCGTGCCCGCGGGAGACCGGTGGCTGTCGGCGCGCGAGGCCGAACGGCTGGAGACGATCCGGTTCACCAAAAGGCGCACCGAGTATCTCCTGCGCCGCTGGGCCGGCAAGCGCGCCACGACCGCCGCGTTGGGTGTCTCGGCAGATCCGGACCTGCTCGCGTCCGTGGAGTTGCTCAACCACTGGTCCGGCGCACCCTACGTGCAGATCGACGGGCGGCCGGCGGCGCTGGACATCTCGTTGTCCGACCGGGCCGGAGTCGCGGTTGCCCTCGTCAGCCCACCGGGCACGCAGGCCTCCGGCACCCTCGGGATCGACCTGGAGATCGTCGAACCGCGGACCACCGGCTTCGTCACCGACTTCCTCACCGAGCCGGAACAGGCGTATGTCGGAGCCCGGCGGGAGGCCCACGGCCCGGACGGTTGGGATGCGGCGGCAAACCTGCTCTGGTCGGCCAAAGAAGCCGCACTGAAGGTGCTGCGGGTGGGGCTGCGCGCCGACACCAGGACGGTCGAGGTCACCATCGACCACGAGGTACGCCCCGACGGCTGGGGACCGATGCGCGTGGTCCACCGGGACGGCACGGTGTTCCCCGGATGGTGGCGCCGCGATGGGGCCTTCCTGCTCACCATCGCCTACCGCCGGCCGCACGAGCCGCCGGAGCTGATGCCGGGCGGCGTCGCCCTGACGGCCGCCATACCGACGCACTCGTGGCTGCATCGCCCGACGACCTGACGCCGACCGCTCGTCACCGCCGCGCCCGCGCGGTACCCTGCGAACGACCGCAAAGACAGGGGTGAGGTCATGAGGCGCCGACGGGCTTGGAGAATGGCAGCCACGGTCGCAGCAGCCGGGTTTGCCTGCGGCACAACAGGACTGACAGCCGGGGTCGCGGCGGCGCCCCCGACGGCCGCGGCCGCCAGCAGTTGGTCGTCCCCGGTCATCCTCTACGCCGCGGTGCGTTCGACACCCAGTCTCGTGCGCATTTCCCTCGACACCATGACCGTGCTTCCGCCCTTTGCCGGCAGCAGTCACGAGATGATCCCGTCGCCCGATGGCACCGTCATCACCGCACTCGCCAACGACCTGCGCGTCTTCGACGCCGCCACCGGTGCGGTGATCCGGGAGGCCTTTATCGCCGGCGACATGGACCAGGGCACCCTGACCGCCGACGGACGGACCCTGTGGTACTCGGCCGACAATCGGGACGACTCGGGCTGGGTGTCCTGGCTGAAGCCGCGTGGCACTGCACAAGGGTCGGCGATCGGCGTGAACTGGTTAGGGAACACGACCGACATCGTCCTGACTCCGGACGCAGTGTCCGCGTTCTTCTGCGGGGGAGGCGAGCTCAGGGAGATCCGCACGGCCAACCCGACCGGGTCCACGCTCATCACCCTCCCCGGAGAGTGCATGACCCTGGCGATGTCCCCCACGGGAACCGAACTGTTCATCGCCGGCACGCCCGCTGCTGATGCCACGACAACATGGCTCTGGGTCCTCGACCTGGCCACCCGACGGGTGACCCGGTCGGCCCCCCTCTTTGGGCCCGGGCGGCGGTACATCGAACCGGACATGGTGGTCTCCACCCTCGGCGACCTCTGGGCGATCGGGTCCCCCGACATCACCACCGGAGCCATCGTCACGCTGCGCACCGCCGACCTGCAACGTGGCGTGGACATCCGCGTCACCGGGCGCGTCGAGACCCTCGCGGTGACGCCCGACGGCAGCACCGCCTATGTCGGCGCGGAGCGCCCGCATCGCCTCATGCGCGTGGACCGGGACACCGGCACGGCGACCACCGTCGACGCCGGCCAGGTCCTGCAGGCGGCGCCTATCGAGTTGATGATCAGCCCGGCGCAGTCGCCGGTGGCGGCGTTCACTGCGATCCCCGCAGCGGCAGGGAACGTGACGACCTTCGACGGTTCGTCGTCCTACGGCACGAGCGCTCCCATCGTGCGCTGGGCCTGGCAGTTCGGCGATGGCTCCGGCGTCACTCGGTCGGTCCCCACTGCCAAACACACGTATGCCGCACCCGGCGCCTACACCGTCAGGCTCACCGTGACCGACGCCTACGGGACCTCGACGACCCGGTTCTACGACGGCACTCAGCTCGTTCGCAACGGCCGGCCAGTGGCGCGCGCACGACAGACCGTGACCATCCCCTAGCCAGCCGCCGAGGCAGCAACGCCGCACCGACGGCTACCGACGACCTGCCCCGACCTTCACCACCCCAGACGCCACCGGGGCGCCTGGGGTTGCGCGAGGCCCTAGCCCGAGCCGCCTTCCACCTTCGCCATGCCCCGCTCGAGCGCGTCGACGACATAGGGGCGCAGGTCCTCGGCCTTGATGATCCGGTCGACCGACCCGACGCGAAGTGCCCGCTCGATGGTGTGGATGGCGTCGAACTCGTCCGCCACCTCGCCGAGCTTCTGCGAGCGCACTGCGTCGGTCGTCCGAGCTGCCGTGGCCCGCAGCGGGCCGGCGTCCGGCCCCTTGGCTGCGGCCGCGGCGCCGCGGGCCTCGACGACCCGAGCGTCCTTCTCGGTGCGCTGCTTGACCTCACGGGCGAACACCGTCGCGGCCGCCGGCGCACCGCCGATGACCGAGGCATACGACCCTTCGACAGCGGCGATCTCCATCGTCTCGGTCAGCGCCTTGGAGAACACGACGAAGGCCCCACCGTGGTAGCGCGAGACGACGACGAAGACGATGGGCCCCTGGAAGTTCGTCACGGCCCGGCCGATCTCGGCGCCGTACTCCAGCTGCCACTTGCGCATCGACTCCGGCGAGCCGTCGAAGCCGGACAGGTTGGCCAGCACGACGAGCGGACGGTTGCCGCTCGCCGCGTTGACCGCGCGGGCCGTCTTGCGCGAGGCCTGCGGGAACAGCGTGCCCGACGTCCACGCCGGCGGGCCGTCGGCCGGGACGAACCCCTTGCGGGGCAGGTTCCGTGACGACAGCCCGATCATGCACACGGGTATGCCGCCCA
>JBPOIZ010000077.1:0-14951 GCA_052034115.1 Actinomycetota bacterium | reverse complement strand
TTCCCCGGCCCCCCGCGGCCCCCCCGGTGCGGAGGGGGCGCCCCGCCCTGTCCCCCTGCCCCCCCGGGGCCTGTTGGTCGCCAACGCGGAGGGGCCCGCCCTAACCGCCCGGGCCCCTCGTGGTGCGTTAGGGGGTGTCGATCACTTCTTGCCCGCGACGGCGGTGTAGCCGACGACGCCTGCAGCGGCGACGGCGACGCTGATGAGGAGGCGGATCCAGTCGATGCGGTCGGTGTCGTCGACGCCGAGAAGCCCGGCAATCCAGTAGCCGACGAGTGCGCCGACGACGCCGATGATCACGGTCATGAGGGCGCTGATGTTCTGCTTGCCCGGCAGCGCGAGGCGGGCGAGGAAGCCGACGACCGCGCCGAAGACGATGGTGCCGATGATGGTGCCCATATGGGTGTCCTAACTCCTTCTGGGCTGGTGCCCATGAACGGTCCGTGCTGGTCAGCGACCTGTTGCAGGCCGGTCTGGCGCCCGACGTTGGGCGCCATACGCAACAACTCTCGGTGTCCGGCGGTCATTCCGCCAGTCGCCACGCCGTCGTGAGCCGGTCTCGTCGGCGGGGCGCCGCGACCGATCAGACGGTGCCGAAGCCGACCCGGCCCTTGCTCTGCTCGCCGATGTGGACGTAACCCAGGGCGTCCGCGGGGACGAGCACGATGCGGCCCTTGTCGTCGGTCAGGGACACTGACTGGCCCAGGGACAGCGCTGACGCCACGGCCTCTTGCACCTCCTGAGCGCTTTGCGCTGACTCGAAGGTGATTTCCCGGGCGACGTTCTGCACGCCGATCCTGACCTCCACTGACCCGTTCCTTTCGTCGATGTATGCCGAGGGTATGCCGGTGCGGGCCGCTCAGTGCGCGGGGGAGCTCTCGGCGTGGCGCAGCGGGAACCCACCCAGGCCACGCCAGGCGAGCTGACCGACGACCCGGGCCGCCTCCTCGCGGGGCACCGGCACTCCCTGGGCGAGCCAGTCACGGGCGGCGACCTGCGCCATCCCCGTCAACGCCATACCGAGCAGCCGGGCATCCTCAGCGCTCAGACCGGTGTCCGCGCCGATGGCGTCGGCCATCGCCGTCGCACAGGCCAGCGAGAAGTCCTCCAGGCGAGTGCTCACCTCGGGCTCGCTGCGCAGATCGGACTCGAAGAGCAGCCGGAACGACTCGCCCTCCTGGGCGACATACTCGAAGTAGGCCGCGACACACGCCATGACCCTCGCCTTGTTGTCGGCCGTGGCCGCCAGCGCGTCGCGCAGGAGCACGAGGAGCTCCTCGGTGAAGGTGTCCAGCAGCGCGAGATAGAGCTCGAGTTTGCTCGGGAAGTGCTGGTAGAGAACCGGCTTGGAGACCCCGGCGCGATCGGCGATCTCGTCCATGACCGCCGCGTGATAGCCGGACTCGACGAACACGGCCTGTGCGGCGTCGAGGAGCTGGGCCCGGCGCTCCGAGCGCGGCAGCCGTTGACCCCGGCGGCTGGCATCGTCATCCGCGGCGACTCGCGACACGCTCACGCTGGCCATCAACACCCCGTCCGGTCGGTTCCCGGCCGCCATCCGCAGCCGGGACCATCCTAGGGCTGGGTACCCTCGCTCTCATGCGCTATCCACCCCTCGTGGCGCCGGGTACGGCGCTGTCGGCGGCGCAGACCCGGCGACTCATGCGACACCTCGTGCTGCCCGAGGTCGGGGAGGTCGGACAACGTCGGCTGGGCGCCGCCCGCGTGCTGGTGGTCGGTGCCGGCGGTCTGGGGTCCCCCGTCATCACCTACCTGGCCGCCGCCGGCGTCGGCCACCTCACCGTCGTGGACGACGACGTCGTCGACGAGTCGAACCTGCAGCGGCAGGTCCTGCACGGGCGTGCCGACGTGGGGCGCGGCAAGGTGGAGTCGGCACGAGACGCGGTCGCCCGGCTCGGCGCCGGCACGAACCTGCGCCTCGTCTCGGGTCGGTTCACTGCCGACTCCGGTCCGGCACTCGTCGCGGGCCACCACCTCGTCATCGACGGATCGGACAACTTCGCCACCCGGTATGCCGTCAACGACGCCTGCGTGGCGGCCGGCGTCCCGCTCGTGTGGGGGTCGATCCTCGCGATGGCGGGGCAGCTCAGCGTGTGGTGGGCCGGGCGCGGGCCGTGCTACCGGTGCGTCTTCCCGCAGCCGCCGCCGGAGGGCTCGGTGGCTTCGTGCGTCGAGGCCGGCGTGCTCGGTGCGCTCTGCGGTGTCATCGGCTCGCTCATGGCCACCCAGGCGTTGTTGCTCCTCACCGGAGCCGGCGACCCCCTCGTCGGGCGACTGCTGCTCCACGATGCGGCTGCGGGCACCTTCGACACGCTGCCGCTGCGCGCGAACCCGGACTGCGCCACGTGCGGCGGACGACCGCTCGTGGTGCCGGGCCAGCCGGCCCACGAGGCCGATCCGAGCGCGCTCGCCGACCCCAGCAGGTCGGGCGGGTCGGGTGCGCCGACCTCCGAGCCGTCTCGGGTGGAGGTCGACGTCGCGGATCTGCTCGAGGAGCTGGCCGCGGTGGCCGCCCCGCTCATCATCGATGTGCGACCCGCGGCTGAGCGGGCCGCCCTGCCTGGGCCGGACGCGCTGCCCATCCCACTCGAGGACTTCCGCTCCGGTGCGGCGTTCCAGGCGCAGTGGCCGGCTGACCGGTCGATCGTCATGGTGTGTCACAGCGGGTTGCGGTCCCTCGAAGCAGCGCTCCTCGCCCGTGCTGCCGGGATCGATGCCCGCTCGCTGCGTGGCGGGGTCGTCGCCTGGCGGTCGCGCTGAGACCTCAGCTGCGTCACCGCCACCGCCAGCGCCAGCACCAGTGCCGTCGGTGTCGGTGTCGGTGTCCCATGGTGGGATCGCGACTATGACGGCACCGGTGACGACGCAGCCGCGACGCTCCGAGCCGGCTGCCGTCGAGTTGCGCCGTCAGGCGGCGCCGGCCGCCATACCGGTCGTTCTCGATCGTGACCAGGAGGCCGCGGTGAGGTCGGCCGGGCCCCTGCTACGGGTGCTGGGGGCGCCGGGCACGGGTAAGACGACGGTGGCCATGGAGATCGTGGCCCGGTCGGTTGAGCACGGGCAGGCCCGAGCGGAGCGGTGCCTGCTGCTCACGTCGTCGCGAGCCGCGGCCGCGCGGCTGCGTGACGCGGTCACGGCCCGGCTCGGCACCGTCACCACCGAGCCGCTGGCCCGGACCCACCAAGCGTTGGGCTTCGCCATCCTGCGCCGGGAGGCCGCGATCGAGGGCGCTCCGGCGCCTCGACTCATCACCGGAGCCGAGCAGGACGCCGTGCTGCGCGAGCTGCTCGACGGTCACCGGCGCGGCGACCAGCGCGGTCCGACCTGGCCCGCCGAGCTGCGCGCCGCGCTGACCACCGTCGGCTTCCGCGGCGAGCTGCGCGACCTGCTCATGCGTGCGGTGGAGCACGGGTTGACGGCACAGGGGTTGGCGGCGCTGGGTGTCGAGCACGAACGCCCGGAGTGGGTCGCGGCGGCGCAGGTGCTCGACGAGTACGACCAGGTGACAGCACTGTCCCGGCCTGGGGGCTTTGACCCGGCCTGGGTGCTCACCGCCGCCGCGGATCTCCTCGAGGACGACCCGGGCGCCGGGCAACGACTGGGGCTCGACCTCGTCGTCGTCGACGACGCCCACGAGTTGACGATCGCGGCGGCCCGGCTGCTCCAGGTGATGGCGGGCCTCGTCGGCCGGGTCGTCATCCTCGGTGACCCGGACAGCGCCGTCCAGACCTTCCGGGGCGCCGATCCGCGGTTCCTCGCGCAGGGCTGGACGGCGCTGGGGGCCGGACCCACGGTCGTCCTGGGCCGCGGGCACCGGCAACCGCCGGAGCTGGCCGCAGTGACCGCGGCGGTGGCGCGGCGCATCGGGGCCCTGGGTGGGGGCGCCCAACGCCGGGCCGCCCCGGCCGTCGATGCGGGCCTGCCGGCCGAGTCGGCGGCACGGGGCCCGGCGGTCGAGGTCGCCATGGTGCGGGCGCAGGCGCAAGAGGCAGCGCTCATCTGCGAGAGGCTGCGGGCCGAGCACCTGATTGCCGGGCTGCGGTGGTCCGACATGGCTGTGGTCGTGCGCGGCCGGGCCCGGATGGGCGCCCTGCGGCGGGCCTTGGCCGGCGCCGGTATCCCGGTCGCAGCCGCCTCGGCGGCGGTGCATCTGAAGGACGAACCGGCGGTGCGAGCCCTGACGCAGCTGCTCCACCTGGCGGCCCGCCGCCACGATGACCCGACCTGGCCGCCACCCGTCGAGACCGTGCTCGACCTGCTGGCCTCACCGATCGGCGCAACCGACCCGGCCGCCGTGCGCCGCCTGCGTCGCGGGCTGCGCGCCGAGGATCGCTCGTGCGCAGGTTCGCGCAGCAGCGACGAGCTGCTGACCCTTGGCATCCTCGATCCGCAGAGGACCGTCGCGCTCGGGCCCGACGGCGCCGGCCTGCGGCGCCTGCAGAACGCCCTGGCCAGCGGTATGGCCTTCTTGGCTCGGTGTGTCGCGGAGGGCCGGGTCGGTGCGCCCGACGAGGCCCTCTGGGCGGTGTGGGACGGCCTCGACCTCGCTTCGTCCTGGGAGCGGCTGGCCCTCGGCGGCGGATCCGCCGGCGTCCGGGCCGACCGGGACCTCGACGCCGTCCTGGCGGTGTTCCAGGCGGCGGCCGACTTCGCCGAGCGCCTGCCGGGAGCCGGGGTGCGCACCTTCCTCGACCACGTGCTCGGCCAGGATGTCGGCTCCGACTCGCTCGTGGCGCGGGCGCCGTCGGGTGACTCGGTGGAGTTGGCCACTCCCGTCGAGGCGGCCGGACGCCAGTGGCGGTATGTCGTCGTGGCGTCGGTCCAGGAGGGTAGTTGGCCGGATCTGCGGCTGCGCGGCACACTCCTCGGCTCGGAGGCGCTGGTCGATCTGCTGGCCGGGCGCGAGGGCGGCCACCGCGCCGCGTCGGCCGCGGTCCGGTATGACGAGACCCGCTTGTTTCATGTCGCGGTCTCCCGGGCCAGTGAGCGGCTGCTGGTGACCGCGGTCCGCAGCGAGGACGAGCAGCCTTCGGTCTTCCTCGACATCGTCGACCCGCTCGCCGGGGCCGGACCGCTCGACGACGACGGCCAACGGGCCTTCACCGAGCCAGGTGCCGTCCTCAGCCTTCCGGCAGCCGTGGCTCGGCTGCGACGCGACCTGGTCGCCTCGGCGGGGCAGGACGCCGCCGCCGCGGCGATCCTTGCCGAACTGGCCCGCCGGGGGATACCAGGCGCCGATCCGTCGGCGTGGTGGTCGCGCCTGGGGCCCAGCGATAACCGGCCCCTCGTGCCCGACGGCGAACCGGTGCGGGTGTCGCCGTCGCAGGTCGGTGACTTCGGCGAGTGCGGTCTGCGCTGGTTGCTGACGACCCGGGGGGCTCGCGGGCCGGCGATCGGTTCGGCCACGATCGGTTCGCTGGTTCACGCCCTCGCCCATGAGCTGGGCCACGCCGACGAACAGACCTATGCCGCTGCCCTGGAGGAGCGCTGGCCGCAGCTGGGCCTGCCGAACTCCTGGGCCGGCCAGGCGCAGCACGCCCAGGCCGCTCGCATGGTCGCCCGACTTGCGGCCTACCTCGGCGGCCTGGCCGCGGACGGTTGGCAGACCGCGGCCACCGAGGTGGACCTGCGTGCCGAGGTCGGCCGGGCCATCGTCACCGGCCGGGTCGACCGGCTGGAACGGCGAAGCTCCGACGGCGCGGTCCGGGTGGTCGACCTGAAGACCGGGTCGAGCAAGCCGTCGGCCGCCGAGCTGGGTCGGCAGGCACAGTTGGGTGTCTACCAGGTGGCCGTCGATGCCGGTGGTTTCGCAGATGCCGGCCGGACCTGCGCCGGCGCCGCGCTCGTCCAGCTCGGCAAGGCCGCGGGCCACAGCGCGTCGGTCCAACACCAGCCGCCCCTGGCGGACGACCCGGACGACCCGCAGTGGGCGGCCGCGCTGCTGGCGGATGCCGCGGACGGGATGGCCGCCGCCCAGATGGTGGCGACCCGCAGTCCTGGCTGCCGACGCTGCCCCGTGCGCACCAGTTGCCCGCTCCAGCCCGAAGGGGGACGGTTGTGACCTTGCGTGCGGCCGACATCGCGGCTGCCCTCGGCACGCCGCCGCCGACCGCGGAACAGGTGGCCGTCATCGAGGCGTCGACGCGACCCACCCTCGTCGTGGCCGGTGCCGGGTCGGGCAAGACCGAGACCATGGCCGGTCGGGTCGTGTGGCTCGTGGCCAACGGGCTGGTGGCTCCCGACGAGGTGCTGGGCCTGACCTTCACCCGCAAAGCCGCCAGCGAGCTTTCCGAGCGCATCGCCCGGCGCCTTCGTGGGCTTCGGGCCGCCGGGCTGTGGCACCCCCCGGTGGACGACGGCACCGGCGCCGAAGTGCTCGGAGGCACGGCGACCGTGTCGACCTACCACGCGTATGCCGGCCGGATCGTCCGCGAGCACGGGCTGCGCCTCGGCGTCGAACCGCAGGCCAGACTGCTCACCGAGGCGGCCGCCTGGCAGCTCGCCGCAGAGGTCGTCGGACGGTATGACGGGCCGATGGCGGACGTCGAGTGGGCCGAGTCGACGGTGACTGCCGCGCTCGTGGACCTCGCGGGGGAGCTCGCCGAGCATCTGCGCACTCCGGCTGAGCTGAGCAGCGAGCTGACCGCGACGGTGCGGGCCTTGGCGGCGGTGCCCGCAGGGGCGGGTCGTCGCCAGAAGCACCCGCTGCGCGAGGTCATGTCGACGTTGCGGGCTCGCCAGGCGTTGGTGCCGATGCTGCAGACCTACGCGGAGGTCAAGGCCGGGCGGGACTGCCTCGACTTCGCCGACCAGATGGCGTTGGCCGCGCGGCTCGCCTCGGGGGTGCCGCTGGTCGGGCGCGGCGAGCGGCGACGTTACCGGGCGGTGCTCCTGGACGAGTTCCAGGACACCTCCGAGGCGCAGCTGGTCCTGCTGCGGTCCCTGTTCGCCGGCAGCGAGGACGGCGCCATCTCGGTGACTGCCGTCGGCGACCCCCACCAGTCGATCTACGGCTGGCGCGGAGCCAGCGCGACGACCCTAGGCCGGTTTTCCCGAGAGTTCGCCGACCGGGCCGGCCCCGCGCAGGTCCTGCCGCTGCGCACCAGCTGGCGCAACGACGCGGCGATCCTGGCCGTCGCCAACGTCGTCGCCGGGCCGCTGCGGGCCGGCGCCGCGGTGCAGGTCGCCGCTCTGGCGGCCCGGCCCGGTGCCGGGCCCGGCCAGGCCCACGCGGCCCGGTACGACACCGTCGAGGACGAGGCCCGGGGCGTTGCCGGCTGGATCGCGCAGCGGTGGGCGAGCCCATCGGGCCGGCGCACCGGTGCCTCGGCTGCGGTCATCTGCCGCAAGCGCTCGCAGTTCGCTCTGGTCGTCGAGGCGCTGCAGGAGGCCGGGCTCCCGGTCGAAGTGGTGGGCCTTGGTGGCCTGCTGCTCACTGCGGAGGTCGCCGACCTCATGGCGCTGCTGTGGGTCGTGCACGACCCGACGCGCGGTGATCACCTGGCCCGGCTGCTCACCGGGCCCCCGGTCTTCCTGGGCGCCGCGGACCTGGACGGCCTGGCTGCCTGGGCCCGGGAACTCGAACGCCGCGCGGCGCAGGCCGCCGACGATCCGGCCTCTCCCGCGCCGCGCCGGGTCGATCCGGAGGCCGGTATGGCGCTGGCTGACGCCCTGGACGACCTGCCGCCCTACGGCTGGCGGAGCGCCACCGGTCAGCAGGTCAGCGCCACCGCCCGCTCCCGGCTCGCCGCGTTCGCGGCGCTGGTCCGGCGACTTCGGCGGCTCACCGGTCTGGCCCTTCCCGACCTGGTGGGAGAGGCCGAGCGGGCCCTGCATCTGGACGTCGAGGTCGCGGTCCGGCCGGAGCACACCCCGTCAAGCGCCCGGGCCCATCTCGACGCGTTCACCGATGCCGCGGTGACCTTCTCGGCCAGCGCCGACCGCCCGACGCTAGGCGGTTTCCTCGCCTGGCTGGCCGCCGCGGTCGAGCACGAGCGGGGTCTGGAGGCGCCGGCCATCGAGACCTCCCGCGATGCCGTCCAGGTCCTGACCGTGCATGCCGCCAAGGGTCTGGAGTGGGATGTGGTCGCCATACCGGGCCTCGTCGAGGGAGGGTTCCCGGCCTGGGCGCACCCGCCGAGGGTCACCTGGCGGGCCGATCGATGGGCCGTCGACGCGCCACGTGACGGAGGCTGGACGGTCGGCGCGTCGGGGGTGCCCTACCGACTGCGCGGGGATGCCGACGGGCTGCCGGTGCTGCGCCATGATGCCCCGGACTGGTCCGAGCTGGCCGCCACCTACGAGGATTTCCGGTCGGCCGGCGGCGCCCACGAGGCAGCGGAGGAGCGCCGACTCCTGTATGTCGCGGTGACCCGGGCCCGGCGGGAGGCCCTGCTCACTGCCGCGGTGTGGGGCGATCCCAAGGCCCCTCGGGTCACCTCCGGCATGCTCGAGGAGCTGGTGTCGTCAGGGGTCGTGGATGTCGACCGGTGGGCACCGATGCCGGACGGCTCCGCGGGTATGCCGGACAACCCTCGACTCCTCGCCGCGGTCGCGACCCGCTGGCCACCGGCCCACCCGGGCACCGAGCGATCCGGCGAGGCGTCGGCGGCCGCCGCGGTCTCGGCCCGTCTCGACGACCCGGACCCGGCGACTTCCGCAGGCTCCGGGATGCCCGCAGATCCCCGGTGGGACCGGGTGGCCCTGCTGCTGGACGCCGAGGAGCGCACCCGAGGCGCCGCGCGCACCGCCACGCTGCCGTCGCACCTGTCCGCGTCCGCGCTGGTGTCCTTGGCCGATGACCCGGTGCGGTTCGCGCGTCGGCTGAGGCGGCCGATGCCCGCCCCCGCTGCGATCGCGGCCCGCCGAGGGACGGCCTTTCACGCCTGGGTGGAGGGCCACTTCGGTGCCGGCGCCCTGCTCGACCTCGACGAGTTCCCCGGATCGTCCGATGAGCCCGCCGAGTCCGCTGCGGACCTCGGGCGGATGCAGGACCTGTTCCTGGCCAGCAGCTGGGCCGACCAGCGCCCGATCGCGGTCGAGACCGCGGTCGAGATGGTGCTCGCGGGCGTCGCGGTGCGCGGCCGGATCGACGCGGTGTTCCCGAGGGCCGACGGGGGCGTCACGCTGGTGGACTGGAAGACCGGCCCGCGACCGACCGGGCGGGCCGCTGACGTCGCTGCGCTCCAACTCGGGATGTATGCCGCCGCCTACGCCTCACTGCACGACGTGCCCGCGGAGCAGGTGGGGGCGGCGTTCTACTACGCAGCGACCGGCACCACGGTCCCGGTTCGGGTGCCCTGGGTGGCCCAGATCGAGGGGCTGCTGGCCGACATACCGGTCCTCGACGACGGGCCGACCGCGCGGGAGACGTGAGCCGCGACCGGATGACCGGCCACGAGGTGGTGCCGGCGCTCGCCCGGCCGCGGCCTACCGGCCCGGGTGTTCCGACTCGGTGCCGTCGGGTGGGTCACCGGCCGCGCCGACCTCGTCGGGCACCGCGTCGGGCACCTCGTCGGGCACCTCGTCGGCCACCTCGTCCCAGCCGTCACCATCGCCCGGCCCGAGATCGCCGTCGTCCCAGGTGGTCGGGGCGTCGGCGCCGACGCGGCGCTGCGTCGCCGCCACCGGCGCGTCGGCCTCGACGTCGGTGGCCTGCTCCCACGGCTCGATGTCGCCATCGCGGTAGACGTGGCGCGACAAGGGGTCGTCCGAGGTGGCGGCCAGGCGCTGGTCGAGGCGCCGCAGCGCGGCGGCGTTCCAGGCCGTGAGTTCTCGTTCGCCGGACCCGGTCGAGGCCAGCAACCGGCGCAGCAGTGTCAACTCCGCGGCGAGCTGGGCGCGCAGGAGCAGGTGCGGATCGGCTCGCTCGACCAACGCGCTGCGGTAGCCGTCCTTGAGCTCGTCGAGAACCTCGAGGTCGCAGGCTGCGAACGCCGCGAAGTCGTCGGCGGGATCCCCGATGTGGGCGGACTCCCAGCCGGTGATCCCGGTGACCGAGCCGGTCGCCGCATCGGTGTCGTCACTGAAGGAGACCAGGATCCGATGTCCGGCGAGGGAGCCGTGCACCGGGGTGGCTGCGAACCGCCAGATCGAGACGTCCTCCAGGGCCCGCTCCCACCGGGCCAGCAGGCCGCTGGGCACATGTCCGGTGGCGGCGGCACGGTCGAGCTCGGCCAGGCGCCGTCGCCGGCACTCTTCGGCGTCGTCACTGGGCACGCCGGCCTCGTCGAAGATGGCGCGATCCAGGTTGTGTATGGCGGCCAGTGCCCGACCGATGGTGTGCGCCAAGCCGAGCCCGTGCGGCAGCCCGCTGACCTCGAGCGGCTGACCGGGCAGCGCCGGGTAGACCATCGCCCGGCCCTGCGGAATCGTGGCGAAGCCGGCCGGCGCGGGGACCTTGAAGGGCAGCCGCCGGCCGATGAGGCGCAGCAGCGTCGCACTGGCGTCCAGTTGCGCGCCGTCCGCCGCGGTGCGCGGTGAGCGCACCACCCAGGTCTTGTCCCGGGAGTCGCGGCAGAAGCCGAGGTCGTAGCGGTGCCCTGGGTCGCCGTCCGGCCCCCAGGTGCTGGTGGGGTCCAGGCCCGGCACGGCTGCCGTCGCGAGCGCAGCGAGGACGATCGGGCTCCGTGTCACGGTCCCACCGTAGGGCGTCCGACGGCGACGGGGCGCGACCGGGGCCCTACGCTGACGCTCGTGTCCTCCAGCGGCGACGTCCCGGCCCTCTCCGGCGTGCTGTTCGGTGCGGGCGGGCTGGACCGGCAGGCTCAGCGGCGCAGCCTCCCCGGGGTGATCGCCGACCTCGTCGCGGATCCAGGCACGCAGGTCGTCGAGGTGGCCGGTGACTGTATGGCGGTGCAGGGCGAGCGGTCCCGGATCGCCCTGGTGCGTCGGCCGGCGGTGCCCGGGGACATCGCCGCGTTGACGGCATACCTCGGTGAGGATCGGCAGGGCCGGTCCGTGCTCGCCCGCCTGGACCGCCCTGCGGCGACGTCGCCGGTCGATGCGGCCGCTCCGGGCACTCGGTGGCGCAGCCTGCGCCAGGTCGGCGCGCACCTGGATCCGTCCGACGCGTCGATCTTCGCCACCGCGGTGGCCTTGGCCCAGTGGCACGCCACCCACCCGCACTGCCCTCGGTGCGGTGCAGCGACCGAGGTGACGCAGGCCGGCTGGGTTCGGCGCTGCCCGCAGGACGGCAGCGAGCACTTCCCGGCCAGCCACCCGGCGGTGATCATGTCGGTGCTCGACGGCGCCGACCGACTGCTGCTCGCCCGCAATCCGGCGTGGCCGGACCGCCGATTCTCCGTGCTGGCCGGCTTCGTCGAGCCCGGGGAGACGTTCGAGGCGGCCGTGGCCCGAGAGGTCCGCGAGGAGGTGGGGGTGGCCGTGCGCGACATCCGCTATCTCGGCAACCAGCCCTGGCCGTTCCCGGCCTCGCTCATGGTCGGCTACACCTGCGTGGCGGACGATCCCACCCTGACGCTCGACCCGCACGAGGTCGCCGAGGCCCGGTGGTTCGGCCGCGACGAGTACCGCAGCGCCCTCGCCGCCGGTGAGATCCTCGCGCCGTCCGGGATCTCGATCGCTCGGCGGCTCATCGAGCGCTGGTTCGGGCAGACCTTCCCGGACACCGCGTGGTAGTCGGGCCCGCCCCGGTCACCTGCTCGGTCAGCCCAGGCGGGTCTTGACGGTCGCCACCGACGGGTTCGTCGCCGTCGTGCCATCCGGGAAGATCACCGTCGGCACCGTCTGGTTGCCCTGGTTGACCGACATGACGACGCCGACCGCCTGCGGGTCCTTCTCGATGTTGACCTCGCGGTAGCCGATGCCGGCCCGGTCCAACCCCGACTTCAGGATCCGGCAGTAACCGCACCAGGTCGTCGTGAACATCGTCAGCGTGCCCGGCTCGGGACGGTAGGCCAGTGCGGCGTCGGTCGTCATACCGACCCCAACAGCGCACCCCAGGTCGATTCTTCCCCGGTGCCTCGCCGCCCCCGTGTCGGCAGGTGCACCTACGATCGGATGGTGCCGACTCCGGACGAGATCCTCGCTGCGCTCGACCCCGAGCAGCGCGAGGTCGCCTCGTCGCCGCTGGGGCCGATGTGCGTGCTGGCCGGCGCCGGCACCGGCAAGACCCGCGCCATCACTCACCGGATCGCGTATGGCGTGCTCTCCGGCGCGTATGCCGCGCCGCGCGTCCTGGCCCTGACCTTCACGGCGCGCGCGGCCGGTGAGATGCGCACCCGGCTGCGCGCCCTCGGCGTCCCCGGCGTGCAGGCGCGCACCTTCCACGCGGCCGCGCTGCGGCAACTGCACTACTTCTGGCCCCAGGCCATCGGCGGCGCGGCCCCGGAAGTGCTGCCGCACAAGGCTCCGGTGGTCGCCGAAGCCGCCGCCCGGCTGCGCATCGACGTCGACCGCACGACGGTGCGGGATCTCGCCGCCGAAGTCGAGTGGGCCAAGGTCAACCTGCTCACGGCGGGTAGCTATGTGCCGGTGGCCCGGCGGGAGGGGCGCTCGCCGGCAGGCATGGACCCGACGGCGGTCGCGGGGCTGCTCCAGGCCTACGAGGACGTCAAGACCGCCCGCGGGGTCATCGACTTCGAGGACGTCCTGCTCGTGACGGCCGGCATCCTCGCCGAGCGCGACGACATCGCCCGGGTGGTGCGCGGGCAGTACCGCCATTTCGTCGTCGACGAGTATCAGGACGTCAACGGGGTCCAGCAGCGGCTGCTCGATCTATGGCTGGGCGAGCGCGGCGACCTGTGTGTGGTCGGCGATCCGGACCAGACGATCTACTCCTTCACCGGGGCCACGCCGCGACACCTGCTCACCTTCGGACGCCGGTTCCCCCAGGCACGCACGGTGCGTCTGGTGCGCAACTACCGATCGACACCGCAGGTGGTCGCGCTCGCCAACACCATCGTCGGCAACGGCCAGCTCCAGGCGCAGGTGGCCGGGGGGCCCGCCCCGACGTTGACCGCCTATCCCGACGACCCCGCGGAAGCGCAGGGGGTGGCCGAGCAGATCGCGGCGCTCGTGGCCTCGGGCCAGACCGCGGCCGGTGAGGTGGCCATCCTCTTCCGCACCAATGCGCAGTCGCAGGCCTACGAAGCCGCGCTGGCAACCGCCGGGGTCCCCTACCTCGTGCGCGGCGGGGAACGGTTCTTCGCCCGTCGTGAGGTGCGCGACGCCGTGCTGCTGTTGCGCGGGGCCGCCCGCGGCGACGACGGGTCGATCCCGTTGCCCGACCTGGTTCGTGACGTCATCGCGGCCACCGGATGGACCTCCGAGCCGGTCGCGACGAGCGGCGCGGTCCGCGAGCGGTGGGAGTCGCTGCGGGCTCTTGTCGGTCTTGCCGAAGACCTTCTTGCCACGCTCCCGCAGGCCCGGTTGGCCGATCTGGTCCGGGACCTCGACGAGCGGGCTGCGGCACAGCACGCGCCGGCAGTCGACGGGGTGACCTTGGCGTCGCTGCACGCTGCCAAGGGGCTCGAGTGGGACGTCGTCTACCTGGTGGGGTGCAGCGACGGCTTCATCCCGGTGACGATGGCCGAGGGGCCGGAGGCGATCGCCGAGGAACGACGCCTCCTCTACGTCGGAATCACCCGGGCGCGCCGCCAGCTGCGGCTGACCTGGGCCAGGGCGCGCACCCCCGGCGCAGCACCCTCGCGGCGGCCGAGCCGATTCCTCGACGGAGCGGCCGCGATCCTCGGGGAGGGTGCCCGCAGCACCCCCAAACGTCGGGAGCGGGGCGGATCGGGCAACGGTCGCACGGTGGTGGTTCGGACCTGCTCGGGGTGCGGCACCGAGCTGACCACCGCCGCGCAGCGCAAGGTCGGGCGCTGCGAGAGCTGCCCTGCGACGTATGACGAGGCGACCTTCGAGGCGTTGCGCGCCTGGCGCGGCGAGGTGGCCCGGAGCCAGAAGGTGCCGGCCTATGTGGTGTTCACCGACGCGACGTTGACCGCTATCGCAGAGCGGCGGCCCGCCACCTCCGGAGCATTGGCCGAGGTCTCCGGCGTCGGCCCTCGCAAGCTCGCCGCCTACGGTCCGGCGGTCCTGTCGGTGCTGGCCGGCGACGATCCGATTGCCGCGGCCGGGACCCCTTCTCGATAAATCGTTTGGCACTCGCCGCGCAGCGGCGTAACCTGAGCCCCGCGGCACTTGCGCCGCAGCCTCGTGATTGCGGGGACATCTGGGAAGGAGGCGTCGACATGGAGATCACCAACACCACGTGGAGCATCGGCTATGTCGGCGCGCCGTGCGGCACCTCCCACGGCACTTCCTCGCCGGCCATGACCGATGCCAAGGGGACGGGTGTGTCCGCTGTCGGTGGCGTCGCCATCACCCTCGGCACCTCGCCGTTCCGCACCTGGAGCCCGCCCGTCTAGACCCATGAGACGAGTTGGCACTGACTACCAGGCCGCGGAACCCACCCGGGATCCGCGGCCTTCGTGTTTCTCCTGGGGCCACCAGCCCACCACGCACCACCGAGCCAGACCGCTCCTGGACCACGGGAGCGCAGTCCAATCAGGGCCACCACCACTGGCCCGTCGATCACGAGGAGGTACGACGATGCAGCTCAGCGACCTGATCGACCTACAGGTCGTCGCGCAGCACAGGGGCGTCGAGATCCCGTGCCGTAGCTCTGACCCAGAGCTCTGGTTCGCCGAGAGCCCCGCCGACGTCGAGTTCGCCAAGGCATTGTGCCGGACCTGCCCGGCGCGGATGGCCTGCCTCGCCGGGGCCCGCGATCGGGCCGAGCCGTGGGGTGTCTGGGGCGGCGAGTTGTTCATCGCCGGCGTCGTCGTCCCGCGCAAGCGGCCGCGGGGGCGGCCCCGCAAGGACGAGGTCGCGGCCTAGGCTGTGCGGGTATGAGGCCAGACCTGCACCTCGCTCAGGACCCGGTCGCGGACCGGGTCCTGAGC
>JBPOIZ010000020.1:0-4815 GCA_052034115.1 Actinomycetota bacterium | reverse complement strand
ATCGCCGCGGTGAGCTCGGGGCGACGGGCCGGGTCGACGATGCGCGCCGGTCGATCGTCGTCGGCAGGGTCCTGCCGCGGGGGGAGGCCGGCGAGGAGCAGCTCGGCGAGCCGGCGGGCCACGACGGTGGCTTCGAGCAGCGAGTTGGAGGCCAACCGGTTGGCCCCGTGGACGCCCGTGCAGGCGACCTCGCCGACGACATACAGGCCGGGCAGCGACGTGCGTCCGTCCATGTCCGAGCGGACCCCGCCGCACGCATAGTGGGCCGCCGGGGCGACCGGGATGGGGGCGGTGACCGGGTCGACGCCGGCCTCGCGGCAGCTGGCGACGATCGTCGGGAAGCGGCGCAGCAGGGTCTGCTCCCCGAGGTGGCGGGCATCGAGGTAGAGGTGGTCGACGCCGAGCTCGGCCATCCGGGCGGCCATCGTCGCGGCGACGACGTCCCGGGGGGCGAGGTCCTCCCGGGGGTGTTTGCCGGCCATGACCCGGTTGCCGTCGGCGTCGATGAGCACGGCACCCTCGCCCCGAACGGCTTCGGACACCAGCGGCGCGCGCCCGGCCGCGTCGGAGACCGACGGTATGGCGAGCACGGTCGGGTGGAACTGGACGAACTCGATGTCGGCGACCTCGGCACCCGCGCGGATAGCCGCAGCCAGGCCGTCGCCGGTGGCCACAGCGGGGTTGGAGGTCTTGGCGAAGACCTGGCCGAACCCGCCGGTGGCGAGCACGGTGGCGCGGGCCCGGATCTCACCGATGATGGCCCGTTCGCCGGTCCAGCGGGAGACGCGGGCGCCGACGATGGTGCCGTCCGCGGCCCGGAGCAGGTCCAGGAGGAAGGTGCGCTCGAAGACGTGCAGGTCGGTGGCCTGCCCGGCCGACTCCTCCAAGGAGACCTGGATCTCCAGCCCGGTCGCGTCGCCGCCCGCGTGGACGATGCGCGGGCGCGAGTGACCGCCTTCGAGGGTGTAGCTCAGCGAGCCGTCGGCGCCGCGGTCGAAGGCGGTGCCATGCTCGACGAGGTAGTCGACCGCGGCGGGACCTTCGGTGCACAGGATGCGGACGGCGTCGACGTCGCAGAGCCCGGCGCCGGCGACGAGGGTGTCGTGGAGGTGTTGCTCGGGGTCGTCACCCGGCCCGCCGGCGGTGGCCACGCCGCCCTGAGCCCAGCGGGTGCTGCCGTCGCCGAGGTGCTCCTTGGTGACGACCTCGATGTGCAGTCCGTGCCCGGAGAGGGCCGTCGCCAGGGAGAGCCCACCGACGCCGGTGCCGACGACGAGGACGTCGGTCGTGGTGACGAACTCGACCGGTCCGCAGGCGAGCCGTTCGACGATCTGCGGGCGCTGGCTCACTCGCCACCCCGGGACGGCTGGCCGATGGCGATCATCTTCTCGACGCTGGCGCGGGCCTTGGCGGCGATGACCGGGTCGACGTCGATCTCCACGGTGCCGGTGCGCAGCGAGTGGAGGAGGGCCTCGGCGGTCGTCAACTTCATGTAGGGGCAGATGGCGTCGTCGTCGACCGGCTCCCAGTCGGTCTGCGGGCTGAGCTTGCGGAGCTGGTGGAGCATGCCGATCTCGGTGGCCACGAGCACGGTGCTCGCGCCGGGCCGGCCGCCGGCGATCTTCGTCATCCCGCCGGTGGAGGTGATGCGGACCCGGTCCGCGTCGATCTGGCCCGAGCCGACGAGGGACAAGGCGGTGTTGGCGCACGCGCACTCGGGATGGACGAGGACGTCGGCGTCCGGGTTGTCCGCCAGCGCTCCGAGAAGCTTGGTCGGGCTGATGCCCTCGTGGACGTGGCACTGTCCCTGCCACAGGTGGATGTTGTCGCGGCCGGTCATCCGTCGCACGTGCTCCCCGAGGTGGCGGTCGGGCAGGAAGAGGATGTCCTGGTCAGCCGGAATGGTGCGGATGACGTCGGCGGCGTTGGAGCTGGTGCAGCACACGTCGGTCTCGGCCTTCACCGCGGCCGTGGTGTTGACGTAGGCGACCACCGCAGCGCCGGGGTGCTCGGCCTTCCACGCGCGGAGCTGGTCGGCGGTGATGGTGTCTGCCAGCGAGCAGCCGGCCTCGGCGTCAGGCAGAAGCACGCGCTTGTCGGGGGAGAGCAGCTTGGCCGTCTCGGCCATGAAGTGGACGCCGCAGAAGACGATCTCGCTCTGCGGGGCGCTGGCTGCGACGCGGGAGAGGTAGAGCGAGTCACCGACGTGGTCGGCCACGTCCTGGATCTGCGGCTCCTGGTAGTTGTGCGCCAGGATGATGGCGTCGCGTTCAGCGGCCAGGCGCCGCACCTCCGCTGCCCAGGTGTCGTCGTCGAGCCGCACCGTCGTGTCCCTTCGCTCGTGCGCCGGCTATCCCCGAGACGAGGTTTTCGCCTACTAGTCGATAACCGCTGCGCCACTGTAGCATCGGCGCCATGCTCCCGCATTCCCCGGCCACTGTCGCCGGTGGCGCGGAGGCGGAGGCTGCGGTGGCCGAGACGGCTCAGGCGGGGCACGAGGTGCTCGCCGTGGTCCTGCAGGTGCGTGAGGGTGACCTGCACGCGCTCGTATGGCGCCACGCGATGGGTCCGCAGCGCGGGCGGTGGGCGCTGCCGGGTGGACGGCTGGAGCCCGACGAGAGCCTCGACGCGTCCATCCGCCGCCAGCTGGCCGAGAAGGTCGACGTGCGGGGCCTGAGTCACCTGGAGCAGCTGGAGAGTCTCGGTGACCCGGATCGGGTGCCCGGCCAGCGAGTGGTTGCCACGACATACCTGGGGTTGGTGCCGAGCGATGTGGAGCCGGCGCTGCCGGCGGACACCGCGTGGCACCCCGTCGACGCCTTGCCGACGCTGGCCTACGACCACGCGCGGATCGTCGCGGCGGGGCGACGTCGGCTGCGCTCGAAGCTGTCGTATACCAATCTGGGATTCGCCCTGGTCCCGCCGGTCTTCGTGCTCTCCGAGCTGGCCGAGCACTATCGCGCGGCCCTCGGGCACGACGTCGATGCGACGAATCTGCACCGGGTGCTGACCCGGCGCGGCCAGATCGTCGCGACGGGGGAGCGGGCGCCGGCGGGACGCAGCGGGGGCCGACCGGCGGCGCTCTACCGCTTCCGGCGGCCTGAGCTCGAAGTGACCGATGCCTTCGCGGTGCTGCACCCGCCCCGGTAGCGGGAGCTGAGTTCGCGCGCGGCGGTCAGGCGCTGGCGTCTGACGCGGAGGTCAGGCCGGGGCGTCGATCGGGCCCGGAGGGTCGAAGTCACCGGCGTCGCCCATGGGCAGGTTGAGGCTGCGGGCCACCCATTCCGGCATGACGAAGAGCCCCTCGGCCTCGGCGGTCATCCTGCCGGTCGGGTCGAGGAGGTGGCCGCGTGCGGTCACCTTGCGCCCGTCGACCGATTCGACCCAGGCCTCGGCGCGTAGCGGGCCGAGCGGGGTGGGACGGCGATAGTGGGTGGTCAGGGAGGCGGTGAAGCCGGGCTTGCCGATGACGGCCGGGATGGTGCCGAGCATCTGGTCTAGGACCATCGCGATGATGCCGCCGTGCACGTGGCCGGGCGGGCCTTCGTAGGCCGCGCCGAGGGTGAAGGTGGTCCACGCTCGACCGGCGTCGCGGTCCTTCTCGATGACCAGCGGCGGGGCGATGGGGTTGCGGCTGCCGACGGCGGGGTTGCCCGGGTCGCGCAGACGTCCGTCCGAGCAGGTGACCAGGCCGAGCGGCCCGGGGTGCGCCGAGCCGGCGAGCGTGGCGGTCAGGGTTCTGACGGCGCGCGTGGCTGTGGCGGCGTCGTCAGGCCCGACGGTCGTGCGAACGGTCAGGTCGATCAGGTCCCGCACCGCGTCGGCGAGGGCGGCATACGCGCGCTCCTCCGCGGCGAGGGCGACCGGGTCCGCGACCGGGAGAGGGGAGCGGAAGGCGCCGTCGGTCATGCTCCCCACGATGCCACGTGGGGGTGCGAGGCTCGCTGCGCGGTGGGTGCGTGCCCAGTCACAGCGAACCGATTCGGTATGGCGACGCGAGCCTTGGTATGGTGTTCCGCGCACCAGGCAGGTTGCCCGAGTGGCCAATGGGAGCGGACTGTAAATCCGTCGCGAAAGCTTCCAAGGTTCGAATCCTTGACCTGCCACCCAGTGCACCGAAGGGCCTCTGACCAGCGCGTATGCCGGTCCGAGGCCCTTTCGCGTGGATCCGGCGGTGTCCGGCTGGCGCTGGCTGGTGACGGCGTCCTGCGGCTGTTCGTGCCGAAATAGCGCTGACGTTGGGGCCTCGCACCTGGGTCGCTGTGGACCTCCGCCGCGGAGTCGCTGAGTCAACGCGCCTTGGACCTTGTCCCGAGCGACCTGGTCCTGGCCACCGATGCACGAGGCGTACACGCGAAGCAGGACTGTCGGCAACGCTTGAAACTGAGGCCGATCCGACGCTCGAAAACGAGGCCACCGGTTCATGTTGCTTGGTCTGCCGTGTCTTGGGTCTTGATGCTGGGCAGGGTGTCGATCCCGCGGTTGCGGAGCCGGTAGGAGGCGCCCTTGAGGGTGAGGACGTCGGCGTGGTGCACGACCCGGTCGATCATCGCGGCGGCCCCAGCCGCTGAACGGCAGGTTGGAGGTCAGGATGAGGGAGGCGTGCTCGTAGCGGCTGGACACGAGCTGGAAGAAGAGGTTCGCGGCGTCTTGTTCGAAGGGCAGGTAGCCGACCTCGTCGATGATGATCAGCCCGTAGCGGCGCAGCCTGGTGAGCTCGTGCGGGAGCCGTCCGGTGCGGTGGGCGTCGGTGAGCCGGGTGACCCACTCGGTCGCGGTCGCGAACAGGACACGGTGGCCGTGGTTGGCGGCCGC
>JBPOIZ010000056.1:0-10554 GCA_052034115.1 Actinomycetota bacterium | reverse complement strand
ACGACGCCGGCGTCCTCGGCGCGGGACACCTCACGCTGGGCCGTCGAGACGGCGGTGCCGACCCGCGACGCGAGATCGGTCAGCGACCACTCCTGTTCCGGGTTCAGCAGGATGAGGGCGAGGATCTGCCCCTGCAGGGCGGACCGCAGCAGCGGCAGCAGCGGCGGGCTAGGAGATTGCATAACCTGCAATATACTTTGCACGTTACGGTAATTCAACGAGGAGGGCGTCGCATCAACTGCGCCCCGGCCGCGTCCCTGTCATCGTCCCCAATCTCGTCCCCAATCTCGTCCCCAATCTCGTCCCCGATCTCGTCCCCCGGAGAACCACGGAGCACACCGGGGCACTGACCATGGACTCACCGATCACGGTGAGCCACAACGGAACCGCTCTGTCAGCGACAAGGCCCGAATGCCCCTAGGGTCCGCGGCCCGCGCGGGGCTCGTCACGCCCAGCAACGACGATGTGCTCGGCCTGATCGAGGATCTCGGCGTGGGCCCGATCCGGGACAGCGGGCTGCTCGACTCGACCGCCCTCGTCGATGGGAACACGCGGATCGGCTGGTTGGCGACCATCGTGTTCTACGGACTCAACGCCACCCTGAGGCCCCTGACCATGACGCCTACGACCTGGTCATCGCCCTCGCCACCAGCGCCATCACCTATGAGCGAGCCGCCGAACAGCTCGCGAGAGGGCATTGGCCGCGAAGCGGATGACCATGCCGGGCCCCCGCAGGACGCGAGTGCCGTGCAGCACGGCGATCATCGATGGCGGGCAGCGAGGCGACCTTCGACAGCCTCAGGGTGGTTATGCCCCCTCTCACGACGGCGTCTCGCCCTCGACAGGGGGCATAACCAGCTCTGGGTGGGCGGACGTGCCGCCACCGGGCGCCACGCAAGGCGGAGCGGCACAATGGGGTCTGTGCGGTGCAAGCAGCCGATGGTTCAATGGGGGGAAGCAGGTGATGACTCGATGGGGGAAGACCTGATGTCCCGGACCCTGGCCGCCCTGTCGATCGCGGCGTCCGTCGCCGCAGCGTGCGTGGGGTGTGCCGCCGAAGCATCGTCCGCCGCCGCCAATGCCGGGCCGGCGCGGGTGACCGTGTCGATGTTCTCGGGTCGCGCCGATCCGACCTTCCTCCTGACGCCGGAGCAGAGCGCCCAGCTGGGCGCCTGCGTCGGGGACGCCGCGGCCGGCGCTGGCGGCGCTGGCGGCGCTCCGGAGGGCCTCGGCTTCCGCTATTTCGTCGTCGAGGGGGTCTCGGCGCAGACCCTGTATGTCGGTGCCGACGGGGTATGGCGGGGCAGCGCCGCTGAGTCGGCGACTCCCATCCTGACCACCGCTGACTGCTTCGGCATCCTGCGGGGCGCGGCGGCTTCTGCCCTGCCGGCGGATGTGGCGGCCGGCATACCGCAGCGGTGACCTGACAGCCTGCGGCCGGGGTCGCCGGCATACCGCAGCGGTGACCGGGCGGCTTGCCGGCGACGCTCAGATCAGCGCCGTCGTCGGACCGGCCCCGGGCGCCGACGCCGCGACGAGGCGGCCCACCTGGCGCCATACGTACCAGCCGATGACGAAGCCGGCGACACCGAGGGCGGGGGTCACCGCGAAGTCGGAGGCCCCGGCGCGGTTGAGGAACAGGCCGACGACCAGCACTTGAGCCAGGGCGCAACCGCCGATGAGCCAGGCCGCGAGGAACAGCCCCCACAGCCGCGCGTCGCCGTTGTTCGTGCGGGTAGCCGCGAACACGAGCGGGGCCAGCGTGGCCACCCCGGCCAGTGCGACATTGATGATCGCCAGCTGTCCGACGGCCAGCTGCGGGTAAAGCTCCCTGACCGAGGAGCTGGCGGCAACCACCGAGGCGCTGATGGCCCCCACTGCGATGAGATTGGCCCCATAGCTCTCCGAGAGCTTCCACTCGGCCGGCAGGGCGACGGGAGCGGACCACGTCACGTGCTTGACCCGCCCCAGGACCCACAAGAGCAGCCCCATGATCAGCAGGCCCCCGATCGCGGGCTTGATGGCACCGAGCACGCCCACGCTGCGGGACACCGTGAACGGGGCCGTCACCTGCGCCTCGGGTGTAGAGATGACGAGCGTGCCCCCGGGGCCGTCGCGGGGAGTCGTCGTGAGCGTCATGGCCACCTGCTGGCCGACGGTGCCCAGCTCTGTCGCCTCAGTGTGCACCTCGATCGCCGTTCCGGATGCCCAGACCGCCACGACGCTCACCGGGCTGCGGTTGGAGAGCACCATCGACCCGCTGGCTTCCAACGCGTCCTGGCCGAACTCGATGAAGGCGGTTGATCGTGTCTGGAAGGCAATCGTGGCCGGGGCAACCGCCGGTGCGTCGTCCTCGGCGGCCCCGGCGGTGCCACCCAGGAGGAGGCCAGCGAGCCCCAACACGGCGATAGTGACGCTCCGGAGCGAAACCATGACGAGGACCGTACTGGCCCGATAGCCGGCCCGTGTCCGCTTTGCCCAAATCGGCGGGTGCCCAGGTGCAGCCTCAGCAGTGCCTAACGCGGCCAGCCATACGCCGTGGACCCCCCACGTCCGCGACGGCGGTCAGTCGTCCATCGCCTCGATGCCGAGTTCGGCGAGCTCGGCCATGCCGGCGCGCATCCGGGCCAGCAGCTCCGGCGGAGGGGGTTGCCACCCGGTGACCTCCTCGACCACCCGCAGCGGCTCGGTCGTGCGATAGGAGCGGGTCGGGTTGCCGGGGAACCGCTTGTCCGTGACGTTCGGGTCGTCCTCGATCGGCCCGAGCGGCTCGACGCGGTAGACCCGCGGCGGCCCGTCGCCGAATGCCAGCGCCGCCGCCAAGGGGGCGCCCTCCGAGCTGGCGGTGAGGTAGATGTGCTTGGCCACCCGCCGAGTGCCGTAGTTGGAGCGCCAGCCCGGCGTGAGCAGGTCACCGGGGCGCACGTCGGCCCGGGTGCCGTGGAAGAACGGCCCAAGGTCATCGACCACGCGGGTCGGTGGCGGGGGATCGCGCAGCAACGCGTCGAGACGGGCCAGGAGCACTGCGATGCGGGTCCGTCCACGCGGCGCTCGCGGATAACGATCAAGCACCCCCATCACGGCGGGGGTGGCACGCTTCGCGGCTGCGGTGAGGACGTACTCGGCAACCACGGGGTCCTCACCGCGGGCGAGCTCGGCGGCCCGGGCGGCGTGCACCGCCGCGCCGAGGATGTGCCGCAGCTGGGTCGCCGTCGCCAGCGGCCGCAGGTATGCCGCACCGGCCGCGTCACCGGCGGCGAGCGCGGCATGTCGGGCCGCCGGGGTGGAGGCCTCGCGAGCCGCACTGCGGGCACCGGCGGCGGTGCGGTGCAGGCCGGTCCTCGGTGCGCCGTCGGCGAAGGTGCGCGCGGCGTCCAGCGCGGCGCGCGGGCGAGGGTCGTCGGGCCGATCCCTGGCGAAGAGGACATGGGCGGGCTCGGCGCACGCCACGGCATACCCGGTCACTGCTCGACGCTCGTCGGTGGTGAGGTCGGTCCCTCCGGATGGTCCCCGCATCTGCCCGAGTCTGACACGCCGTCCTGACTGCCCACCCGGGCACACCGACACACCAAGTCACCGGGCTTCGGTTCCGCTCGTGCTGAACGCGCGCTGCGCGGACTCATATGGTGTGTTCCGGTGCCCGCGTTACGGCGGGGGATGACCTCGCGACGAGCCGTTAGGCCCGAGGACCACGGTCTGACCCCGCATAGATCAAACGTGTTACCTGCTGCTTTGATGAGCGGGTGAGCAGTGAGGTGAGCAGTGACGTGAGCACCGGGTCGGACGACCAGCCGATCGAACACGAAGCCTCGGAGATTACCTACGCCGGGCAGTTCTACGCCGCTCGACCACGGGCGCTGCGTCCCCGGGCCCGCCTGCGTGGCCAGGGTGCGCCACCGCTGTGGCAGCGGATCGGTGAGCCGGTCGGCACCAACCCGCACTACGTCAGTTGGTTGTTGCGCGAGTCGATGCTCAACGATGCCCGGCAGATGGCCCGGCAGTTCACCGGCCAGGGCAGCATGTGGCAGAACCCCTTCGCCCGGCCCAACCCCGCGGCGGCGGTCGAGATGGCCCCCGTCTGGTTCACGGCATACCCGTTGTCGACCATCACTGCTCCGGGGACCTCGTTCCTCGGCACCCTGGCCGACCCCCAGCTCTGGGCGGCCTTCGCGCGCATCGGCATCCGCGCCGTGCACACCGGACCGGTCAAGCGAGCCGGCGGCCTCAACGGTTGGGACCCCACCCCGAGCGTGGACGGCCACTTCGACCGGATCAGCACCCAGATCGACTCCGCCTTCGGCACCGAGGAGGAGTTCCGCCAGATGTGCGAGGTGGCCGCCCGACATGGCGGCACGATCCTCGACGACATCGTCCCGGGACACACCGGCAAGGGCGCCGACTTCCGGCTGGCCGAGATGAACGTCGACGACTACCCGGGCATCTACCACATGGTGGAGATCCGGCCCGAGCACTGGCACCTGCTGCCCGACGTGCCCCCGGGGCGGGACTCGGCGAATCTCGACGTGGCGGCCGAGGAGGCGATGGAGCGCGCCGGCTACATCATCGGGCGGCTCCAGCGGGTGATCTTCAAGATGCCGGGCATCAAGGAGACGAACTGGTCGGCGACCCGGGAGGTCGTCGGATTCGACGACGTCACCCGTCGGTGGGTCTACCTGCACTACTTCAAGCAGGGCCAGCCCTCGATCAACTGGCTGGACCCATCCTTCGCCGGGATGCGCCTGGTCATCGCCGACGCCCTGCACTCGCTGACCGACCTCGGCTCGGGTGGGCTGCGCCTCGATGCGAACGGCTTCCTCGGCGTGGAGAAGAGCGTCGAGGGATCCCCGGCCTGGTCCGAGGGACACCCGCTCTCGCAGGCGGCCAACCAGCTCATCGGCTCGATGGTCCGCAAAGTCGGGGGCTTCACCTTCCAGGAGCTCAACCTCACCGTCGACGACATCGCGCAGGCTGCCAAGGCCGGCCCGGACCTGTCCTACGACTTCGTCAACCGGCCGGCGTACCACCACGCGCTCGCGACCCAGAACGCCGAGTTCTTGCGGCTGACCCTGACCATCTCGCGTGACCTCGGGGTCCAGCCCATCTCGTTGGTGCACGCCCTGCAAAACCACGACGAGCTCACCTACGAGCTGGTCCATTTCGAGACGCTGCACCGGGACACGCTGTTCCCCTACCAAGGAGTCGAGGTCACCGGAGCCGCGCTCGCCGAGCATGTGCGCTCCGAGCTCAGCGCGGCGCTGACGGGGGAGCGTGCGCCCTACAACCGGGTCTTCACGACGAACGGGATCGCCTCGACGACGGCGACCGTCATCGCGGCCTCGCTGGGCGTGACCTCGCTGGCCGACCTGGACCCCGAGGTGGTCCAGCGGATCACCCGCGCTCACCTCCTGCTGGCGATGTTCAACGCCTTCCAGCCCGGCGTCTTCGCGCTCTCCGGCTGGGACCTCATGGGTGCCCTCACCCTGGACGACGAACAGATCCCGCACCTGCTGGCGACCGGCGACACCCGCTGGCTGCACCGCGGCGCCTACGACCTCATGGACCGCCGCCCCGACGTCGCCCAGTCCGCAGCCGGTATGCCGCGGGCCCGGTCGCTGTACGGCTCGCTGCCCTATCAGCTGGACGACCCGATGTCGTTCGCCTCCCGGTTGGCGGCGGTGCTCGCCTTGCGCGAGGCGTCGGGGATCGCCACGGCCACCCAGGCGGACCTGCCCCCGACGGCCCACCCGGGGGTGCTGGTCATGGTCCACCAGGACCTGCGCCAGCCGCAGCCGGGCTGGGAGCCGCCAGGGGTGCCCCTGGCCCAGGCGACGGTGCTCAACTTCGCCCAGGAACCGGTGTCGACCCGGATCAGTTCCGAGCGGCTCGAGCCGGGCTGGCAGGCCTGGGATGCGTTGTCGCAGCAGGTGGTGGGTGTCGTCGACGCGGTGCGATCACTCAGCCTCGACCTCGACCCGCACGGCGCCGCCTTTCTCGTCTTCACCGCTGCGTAGTCCGGCGGGGGGACAGCACCGGCCGCCATACCGGCCGAGGGAGAGCGCGGGCCCCGTCACCGGCTGCGAAAAGCGCGGCCCCCGCTACCGGCCGCGGGAGACGGTCGGCCGCCATACCGTCGGCGGGCCGGGGCGGCTCGGCCCAGCGGGAACGGCTAGCCTGCGAGGGTGAGCGAGCAGCCGTCGGACGCGCCCACCCGGGCGGAACGCGTCACGCAGACCATCCCGGTCTGGCAGGGCGAGCTCGCCGCCCTCGGCGGGCCCAACGCCCTGCTGTGGCACCGCGACGGTCCGCTCACCGTTGACCTGACCAGAGCCCACCCCGGCGGGGTCGCCCGGTTCCTTTCCGGTGCCAGGACCCGCCTGTCCGACCTGTTCCGCGAGCCGAGCGCGTATGCCGAGGCGCGCCGCATCGGCCACTCGATCCGGGAGCACGCGGGGCGACTGCACGATGACCACGGCCTGGTCACCGCGTTCCTCGGCGTCGGTATGGCGACCTGGACCGTCCCCGAGGGTCAGCGTCAGCCCGGCACCCCGGTGCTGCTGCGGCGGGTGACGTTGACCCCGGTCGGGCACGACGACCACACCGTCGACCTTGCGGCTCCCGCGGACGGGCACGCCGACCTGGCTTTGGACCTCGGCCCGAGCGTCGAGGTCAACAAGGTGCTCCTGGAATACCTCCGCGCCGTCCACGGGATCACCCTCGACGCGGCGGGGATCGAGCGGCGCGCCCTGGACGGGGGTGTCGTCGACGCCGGCCCGGCATACGCAGAACTGGACCGCGCCTGCGCGGCGGTGCCCGGCTGGGACGTGACCCAGCGGCAGGTCATCAGCACCTTCCCGCACGCCAAGATGGCCGCGGTGACCGATCTGGCCACCCAGCGGTCCATCCTGCTGACCAGCGAGCCGGTCGCCGCCGCAGCCGGTGACCCCGACGCGGCCTCCGCGGCCGCAGCCAGGATCCCGACCTGGACGGACAACCCCGACCCGGCCCACGAGGTGCTGGTCCTCGACGCGGATGCCGACCAGAGTGCGGCGATCGACGCCGCGCGGCACGGCGCCAGCCTGGTGATCCAGGCTCGGCCGGGGACCGGGGCGACCCAGACGGTGGCCAATCTGCTGGCGGCGCTGGCGGCGGCCGGGCGTCGGACCCTGCTGCTGGCCGAACCGCGCCGGGAACTGACCGACGTGATCGAGCGGTTGGCGACGGTCGGACTGCGCGACCTCGTCCTGCACATCGACGACGAGGGGATCGACCGCGGCGCACCGGTGGCCCAGCTGGCCCTGACTCTGGAACAGCGACGCATCGACCGGACCATTGCGGCGCCGACGGGGCCAGACGGGTCCCCTCGGCCGGCCGGGCGTCGGCTGTTCGGTCGATCCTCGTCGGCCGAGATCGGCCCCGACGCGGCGAGCCCGACCGCCCGCACCAACACCTCGGTGGCCGACCTCGACACCGTGCGCGCCGCCCGTGGCCGGCTGCTCGACCACGTCGCCACGATGCACCAGCCCCGCGAGCCGTGGGGCGTGTCGGCCTATGAGATCGAGCGGGCCGTCGCCGCGTTGGCTGCTCGCTCGGACCCGCCGACGTCGCGGGTCCGGTTCGACGCCACGACCCTGGCGACCCTGCGTCGAGAGGATCTGGCCGGTGTGGCCGAACAGCTGGTCGGGGCTGCCCGGGCCGGCGGGTGGTCCAGTGCCGAACCCAACCCCTGGTATGGCGCCACGGTGGCGACCGCGGCAGAGGTCGAGCGGGCGCAGGCCATCATCGAACGGTTGGTTCACGGTGACCTGGAGCGCGCTGCGGTGGCCATCGACGACGTCGTCGCCGAGGCGCACCTGCCGGCTGGCACCTGTGTGGACGACTGGCGTCGGAGCGTCGCCGCGCTCCGAGGGGTCCAGCAGACCCTCGAGGTCTTCCGCCCGGAGATCTTCGCCGACGACCTGAGCGAGCAGATCGAGGCGGCGGACGAGTCGTCGTCGATGTCCTGGGCCACCCGCACCCGAGTGCGCCGGCAGACGCGCAGCCTGCTGCGCCCCGGACCGCCACCGGCCGACCTTCGCGGATCGCTGCAGGCCGCGCATGAACAACGTGCGGCCTGGCGGGCGCTGGTCGGACCAGGTGCCCGGCCGCGGCCCTCGACGCGGGTGGAGCACGCGGCCAACGCGTTGGCCTCGGTCGCCCCGGATCTGGACTGGCTCACCGGTGTCCTCGCGACGACGCCTGCCGCCCCTGATCTGGCGGCCCTGCCTTTCGAGGACCTGACCGAGCTGCTGCGCTGGCTGGCTGACACCCCGGAGCAGGTGGCGGTCCTGCCCGAGGTCGTCGGTGCCGTGACCGCGCTGCGTGCGGCTGGCCTCGGTGACCTGGTCAGCGACCTCGCCTCCCGGGGCGTGGACCCGGACCAGATCCCGATCGAGGTCGACCACGTCTGGTGGTCCTCGCTGGCCGGGTATGTCGCCGCCGTCGACCGTGCCTACGGCGGACACGACGGCGCGGCACTGCACGCAACCCTGGACGCCTACCGCGACGCCGACCGGGCGCACATCGGTGCCGGGGCGGCGCGCGTGCGCCGGGCCGTGGCCGAGCACGCACTGCGGGCCGACGGGCCGGTCGTCGCGGTGCTCGCAGCGGCCTTCGCCTCGCCTCGGGCGCTCGCCGAGGTGCTCTCAGCGGCAGGCCCGGGTCTGCTGAGCATCGCCCCGGTCTGGGCGATGAGCCCCCTGAGCGTGGCGACTGTGCTGCCACCGGGCCGATGGTTCGACTGCGTGGTCGTCCTCGCGGCGGACGCCACCACCGCGGCGCGCTGCCTGGCCGGGCTCAGCCGGGCGGACCAGATCGTTGCGGTCGCCGACCCGACCGCACCACCTCCGATCGGTTTCGCGGTGTCGACGACGGCAGCGCCGCCCGAGCCCCAGGGCTCCGCCGCGATCTCGCTCGCCGCCGCCTTGAGCGCCCTCCCGCAGCGGCGGCTCGGCACGGCCTACGGGATGGGCGACGGAGCGTTGCTCACGGTTCTCCCGCCGTCGTGGCGCACCCCGGACCTGCAGACCTTCGCTCGGCCCGAGTCGGTGACCCCGGTGAGTTTCGTCCGGGTCGACGGCACCGCGTATGTCGTGCCGGGCCCGGAGGCGGTCATCGAGTCCACCGATGCCGAGGTGGCCGAAGTCGTCGACCGGGTGCGTGACCACGTCCGGGACCACCCGGATCGGTCGGTGGCCGTCATCGCCCTGAGCCAGTCCCACGCGGACCGGGTGGCTGCTGCGTTGGCCACGGCCGGTCTGCTCGGGCGCCGGTGCGGCGGGCTACCCGTCGTGGTCAGCGTTGCTCGCTGCTGCGCGGGACTACGACGCGACGCGGTGATCGTCACGGTCGGCTACGGACGGACCATGCATGGGCGGGTCATCCATCGCTTCCCTGCCCTGTCGGGCCGATCCGGGGAGTTGGCTCTCGTCGCCGCGCTGACCCGGGCTCGCGAAGAGGTGGTCATCGTGTCCTCGCTCACCGGTCAGGACCTCGATCCGCAGCGCCTCACCACCCCGGGCTCCGCGCTGCTGCAGGAGGTGCTGGTTCAGGCGGCTGCGTGCGCCAGCGACCCCGCTGACGTCCACCCAGAGCCGGACGATGGACTGCTCGACGAGATCGCCCGGCGGCTCACGGACGCCGGCCTCGAGGTGGTCGCCCAGCGGTCCTCGGGTCGGTCGGCGCTGCGGGTGCAGGCCGTCGACCTGCCCGGCGCTCAGCCCGTCCTCGTCGAGGGGGACGACCCGGTGTATGCCGCGCGGCGGTGCGTGCGAGGTCGAGACCGCCTGCGCGCGGAGGCGCTCGAGCGGCGCGGGTGGCGACCGGTGCAGGTGTGGGCGACGGATCTGTTCCGGGATCCCGCTCGGGACGTGTCACGGGTGTTGGCTGCGGCACGCACCGTCATACCGCCGGCTCCGAGCGAGTTGGTCGACCCTGCGGCGTTGAGTGGTGCCGTCCCGGATGACCAGACGGTCGAGGCGGTCGCGGTCGGCGTCGAGCCAGCGAACGGGACGGCAGCCGAAGGATCACACAGCAGTGCTGCGGTGGTGCCCGAAGCTGCCGCGGACGTCGGCTCAGGATCCGACGGATGAGGGTGCCCTGGTGAGGACACCGACGTGAGGCCTGAGGAGCAGCTGGACTCCTCCGACGATGACCTCAGGGCCAAGGGAACCCGGCGGCGGCGCTCCCGCCGGGCGGTGCGGCCCGCGACCGGGCCGACCGAGGTGCACCCCTCGACTGGTTTCGGTGGCTCCTCGACCGATGACACCGACGCCGGCTGGGGCGAGGCCGAGGTCGACCGGGACGCGTGGTTCCACGCGCAACGGCCACCGCACTGGGAGTGAACGGGGTGGGAGCCGATGGCTCCCACCCCGTCCAGGTGATGGTGCTCAGGCGCCGTCGGTGCGTCCCCTGCCGACGGCGGCGGAGGTCAGCGAGCTCGCAGCGAGTCGCGGATCTCGGTGAGGAGCGCGACCTCCTCGGAGGGGGCCGGGGCCTCCTCGCCCTTGGCGCGACGCT
>JBPOIZ010000090.1:0-3403 GCA_052034115.1 Actinomycetota bacterium | reverse complement strand
CCGCCCTTGCGCACGCTGACGGTCACCGAGACCCGGCCGTCCGCGGCGATGTGCCGAGCCTTGAAGCTGTCCTTGCCGACGACGACGTAGAGTCTGCGGTTCTGGGCATGGTAGAGCACACCGGTCGATCGCGGCTCGCCGCGGGGCGTGAGGTGGCAGACCACGGCATACGAGGCCTTCTCCACAGCGCGCCACACCTGCTCTGGGGTCAGCGCCGGCCCGTGCGGGGTGACTGGCGACATCGGGCCTCCTTCCCGTCGCCCCATCCTCCCGCCCCGGGGCACGGTCCGGCAGGTGCGACCATGAGACATGCCCCGCTTCCCCGCGCCGTTGCGACCTGGCGACCGGATCGGCGTCACCTCACCGTCCAGCGGGGTCGAGGCGCGGCATAGGCCGCGGCTGGACGTGGCGCTCGACGTCGTCCGCAGCCACGGATATGACGTCGCCGTCGGGGCATGCCTGGACGGCGCGGGCCACGTCAGCGCACCGGCGCCACAACGGGCGGCCGAGCTGATGGCGATGCTGCTCGACCCGTCGATCCGCGCCGTCGTGCCGCCGTGGGGCGGCGAGACCGCCATCGATCTGCTGCCGTTGCTCGACTGGCCCGCGATCGCAGCCGCCGAACCGACCTGGATGGTCGGGTTCTCCGACATCGCCACGCTCATCACCCCGTTGACCCTGCTGTCCGGGGTGGCGACGGTGCACGGCAACAACCTCATGGACACGCCCTACGTGACCGCACCGGGGTTGCTCTCGTGGCTCGACGTGGTGGCCGCTGCGCCGGGCGCGACGCTGGTGCAGCAGTCGCACGGGTGGGTCCGCGTCGAGGGATTCGTGGACTATGCATCCTCGCCCGGCGTCAGGCAGATGCACCTGGAGCAGGTCGGCGGCTGGGTGCGACTCGACGGCTCCGGCCCGGTGGACGTGTCCGGTCGGCTCCTCGGCGGGTGCATCGAGACCCTGTGCAATGTGGCCGGCACGCCATACGGGAATGTCTCCGCGTGGGCGGACCGCGAGGCGCCGGACGGCGTCATCGCCTACGTCGAAGCGGCCGGGGACGACGCCGCGACGATCTGCCGGAACCTGCACGGCATGCGGCTGGCGGGCTTCTTCGACCAGGCGGTGGCGGTGCTCGTCGGGCGCACGCACGGGTCGGACCTGCCCAGCCTGAGCCAGCACGAGGCCGCCCTCGACGCTCTCGCGCCCCTCGGGGTGCCCATCATCGCCGATGTCGAATGCGGGCACGTGCCGCCATACCTCGTGCTCGTCAACGGCGCCCAGGCGCGGGTCGAGCACGGCGGTGGCATCTCCCGCGTGACCCAGACCCTGGCCTGACCTCCCCCACTGCCAAACCCACGCGCTGGCGACGCAGGGGTGTGGAACGATCCGCGGTATGACGACCACGCCTGCCGTGCAGGGCCCCGAGCCGGCCGCCACCCGACCACCCGCGGACATCGCGCCGGAGGACAAGGACTGGACCTACGTGCTCACGACCGGCTGTCCGGAGTGCGGGTTCAGCCCGGAGGTGAGTGTCCCCGAGGTTGGGGCGCGGCTGCGGGCGTCCGTCCCGGTGTGGCGGACACGTCTCGCGGCCCCGGACGCCCGCGAGCGGCCGGCCCCACAGGTCTGGTCACCGACCGAGTACGCCTGCCATGTCCGAGACGTGTGCCGCCTGTTCCGGGAGCGGCTCGCGCTCATGGTGGCGACCGACGGGGCCAGGTTCTCGAACTGGGACCAGGACGCGACGGCCGTTGAAGCCCGCTACTGGGCGCAGGACCCGACCGTCGTGGCGCAGGAGTATGCCGAACAGGCCGCCGCGACGGCTGCGGCCTTCGATGCCGTGCCGCCGACGGTGTGGCAACACCGCGGGGTGCGCAGCAACGGGTCGGTCTTCACCATCGCCACCCTCGCCCCCTACTTCGTGCATGACATCGAGCACCACGTCTGGGACGTCACGCGGCCCTGAGCCAGCCTGTCGTCCGCTCGGTCAAGGCCGATCCAGCGGTCGACACGCATCGAGCTCGGGAGCGGCTATCCCCCATCACCCGTCCCGCCTGCCGCCTGGAGCGGGCGGACGACCTCCCGTTGGGTCAGGGTGATCGTCGCCAGGCCGATGCCGGCGATGACGAGCAGGGCCCCGACGAGCGAGGCGCCCGCGGGTCGCTCCCCGAACGCGGCCCACGACGAGAGCATGCCGACGACCGGCACGAGCATCGACCACGGGGCGACCTGGCTCGCCGGATGGCGGGTCAGCAGCGCCATCCACAGCCCATAGCCGAGCAGCGTCGCGGCCAGCACGATGTAGAGCAGTCCACCGAGTGAGGGCAGGGCGGCCACGGAAAACATCGTCGTGAGCGACTCGCGGTCGGCATCCCAGCCCTCCACGACGAGTGACGCGATACCCAGTGGGATCGGCGGCACGACCGAGATCCACAGCATGAAGTGGAACGGGATGGGCGGCCGGGCGGCCCGCGTCACGATGTTCCCGCAGGCCCAGCCGAAGCCGCCAAGGATCGTCAGCAGCACCGGGACGAGCGCTCCCACCTCGGCCCGCGACCAGCCGATGACCCCCAGGCCGAGCACGGCGACGCTGATCCCGGCGACCCGACGGGCGGAGAGCCGTTCGTGGAAGAGGACGGCCGCGAGCACGACGGTGAACGGGGCGGAGCACTGCAGCACGACCGACGCCAGACCGGGCGGCATCCCGACGTGCATGGCCAGGTAGAGCGCGCCGAACTGGGTCACGCCGAAGCCGAGCCCTGCGGCGAGGACCCACTTCATCGGCACCTGCGGGCGCGGCACGAAGAGCAGCGCCGGTAGGGCGATCAGGACATAGCGCAGGGAGGCGAGCATGAGCGGCGGGAAGTGCTGCAGGGCGTAGGCCGTCGCCGGGAAGTTGAATCCCCAGGTGACGACGACGACCAGCGCGAGTAGTCGATCGCGACGTGACACGTCAGCGGTCCAGCGGGAGGGCGAGGAGGGCGTTCTCGACGACCTCGGTCAGGGCTGGGTGTGGCCAGTACTGTCCGCGGGCCACGTCTCGCGCGTCGAGGCCGAAGGAGGCCGCCATGACCAGCGGCTGGATGAGCAGGCTGGCCTGGTGTCCGATGCAGTGCGCCGAGATGACCCGACCGGTCATCGGGTTGGCATAGACGGTGAGGAAGCCCTCGTCGTCCTCCATCGCCCAGCCATACGCGACGTCGGCATACCGTTGCGTCGCGCCGACGTGCGGGACGCCCCGTGCCGCGAGCTCGCGTCCGGTCGGCCCGAACGAGGCGACCTGAGGGTGGGTGAAGACCGCGTGCGGCACGTATCGGTGGTCGGCCTCCAGCAGCGGCCCGCCGACCCGGCCTAGGTCGACGGCCAGGTTGTGCGCGACCACCCGCGCCTCGTGGTTCGCCAC
>JBPOIZ010000068.1:0-6637 GCA_052034115.1 Actinomycetota bacterium | reverse complement strand
TCCCGTGCGCCTGTCCGCTCTCGTCACCGCTGTGCGTCGCGACCCCGCGATCGGGGCCCTGCTCGAGCATCTGGCGGCTCGCACCGACGACGTCGATGTCGCGCTCACTCCCGGAGCGCGGGCTCCGTTCGTGGCGGCGTTGGCCACCGAGCTGGCATCCGCACGGCGCTCGCCCGAGGTGGGGGCCTCGCCGGTCGTTCTGCTGATCACCTCGACCAACCGCGAGGCCGACGAGGCCGCCGCTGCGCTGCGCTGTCTGCTGGCACCCGACTCGGTGGCGGTCTTCCCCAGCTGGGAGACCTTGCCGCACGAACGGCTCAGCCCCCGCAGCGACACCGTCGGGCGGCGGTTGGCCGCCCTGCGCCGTCTGGCTCACCCGGATCCGGCTGACCCGGCATACGGCGCGATCGGCGTTCTGGTCGCCCCGATCCGGGCGGTGCTGCAGCCGTTCGCGGCCGGCCTGGGGGAGCTGGCCCCGGTCCAGGCCAGAGCCGGCGACGAGCGATCGCTCGAGCAGCTGGTCGACGGGTTGGCCCGGGCCGCCTACGTGCGCACCGATCTGGTGGAACGCCGCGGTGAGTTCGCCGTCCGCGGCGGCATTCTCGATGTCTTCCCGCCGACCGAGGAGCACCCGCTTCGGGTCGAGATGTGGGGCGACACGGTCGAGGAGATCCGCTGGTTCAAAGTCGCCGACCAGCGCAGTCTCGAGGTTGCCGAGCACGGGTTGTGGGCGCCGCCCTGCCGCGAGCTGCTGCTCAGCGAGCAGGTGCGCGCGGCCGCCGCCCGCCGTGCCGCCGACCTGCCCGGTGTCGCCGACCTGCTGCTCAAGATGTCCGAGGGCATCGCCGTGGAGGGCATGGAATCCCTGTCGCCGGTGCTCGTCGAGGACATGGTGGGTGTCCTGGACGTCCTGCCGGGTGGATCGCTCATCGTGCTCAACGATCCAGAGCGGGCGCGCACCCGCGCCCATGACCTGGTGGCGACCAGCGCCGAGTTCCTCGAGGCCAGCTGGGCCAACGCCGCGGCGGGCAACGCCGTGCCGATCGACCTTCGAGCCGTCCTCGGCCGTGGGTCGTACGCGACGCTGGCCGAGCTGCGCGCGCAGGCCCGAGACCTCGACCTGCCATGGTGGGAGCTGTCCGGCTTCACCCCCGACGAGGAGCTGGCCGCCGACGAGGGGCGGATCAGCGTCCACGTGCCCGGCCAGGAGGTCGAGGCGTTCCGCGGTGACACCGACCGGGCCGTCGCGGCCATCGGCGGGTATGTCGGTGCGGGTTCGACCACGGTTGTCGTCACCGAAGGCCCTGGTCTGGCCACCCGCGTCGCCGAGATGCTGCGCGACCACGACATACCGGCGCGGGTCGAAGGCGCGCTGACCGACCTGGCGACCGGCCTGGTCACGGCGACCAGCGGCTCGCTCGGCCGGGGTTTCGTGCTTCCGGGGGCCCAGCTTGCAGTGGTCACCCAAACCGACCTGACCGGATCGGTGACCCAGGGCACCAAGGACATGCGGCGGATGCCCTCGCGGCGGCGCGGGCAGGTCGATCCTTTGCAGCTGCGCACCGGCGACCTCGTCGTCCACGAGCAGCACGGCGTCGGCCGGTTCGTCGAGATGATGCAGCGAACCGTGGCCGGGGCTACTCGGGAGTACGTCGTCATCGAATACGCGCCGAGCAAACGCGGCCACCCCGGCGACCGGCTCTACGTGCCGACCGACCAGTTGGACCAGGTGACGAAGTACGTCGGGGGAGAGGCCCCGACGTTGAACAAGCTCGGTGGCTCGGACTGGCAGCAGACCAAGGCCCGTGCCCGCAAGCACGTGCGACAGATCGCCGCCGATCTCATCAAGCTCTACAGCGCCCGGATGGCCACCCGCGGTCACGCCTTCGCACCGGACACCCCGTGGCAGCGTGAGCTCGAGGACGCCTTCGCGTATGTCGAGACCCCGGACCAGTTGACGACGATCGACGAGGTCAAGGCCGACATGGAGCGCGAGGTCCCGATGGACCGGCTGATCTGCGGCGACGTCGGATACGGCAAGACCGAGATCGCCGTCCGGGCAGCGTTCAAGGCGGTCCAGGACGGCAAACAGGTTGCCGTCCTGGTGCCCACCACGCTGCTCGTCCAGCAGCACCACCAGACCTTCTCGGAGCGGTACGCCGGGTTCCCGGTCGTCGTCAAGGCGCTGAGCCGGTTCCAGAGCGATGCGGAGGCCAAGGCGGTGCTCGACGGGCTGGCGGAGGGCACCGTCGACGTTGTCATCGGCACGCATCGGCTGCTCCAGAAGGGGGTGCACTTCAAGGACCTCGGCCTGGTCGTCGTCGATGAGGAGCAGCGGTTCGGGGTCGAGCACAAGGAGGCCCTCAAGGCGCTGCGCACCGCGGTCGACGTGCTGTCGATGTCTGCGACGCCGATTCCGCGCACGTTGGAGATGGCGATCACTGGCATCCGGGAGATGTCGACGTTGGCCACCCCGCCGGAGGAGCGGCACCCGGTGCTCACGGTGGTCGGCCCCTACGACGAGCGGCAGATCACTGCGGCGATCCGGCGTGAGCTGATGCGCGAGGGCCAGGTCTTCTTCGTCCACAACAAGGTGGCCACCATCGAGAAGGTTGCGTCGCGGTTGCGGGAGCTCGTGCCCGAAGCCCGCATCGCCACCGCCCACGGCAAGATGGGCGAGCACCGCCTCGAACAGGTCGTCCTCGACTTCTGGGACCGCAAGTTCGACGTCCTGGTCTGCACGACGATCGTCGAGACCGGCCTGGACATCTCCAACGCCAACACCCTCGTCCTGGACCGCGCCGATCAGCTGGGTCTGTCCCAGCTCCATCAGCTCCGCGGCCGGGTGGGTCGCGGCCGAGAACGGGCCTACGCCTACTTCCTCTACCCCCCGGAGCGCCCGCTCACCGAGACCGCGCACGACAGGCTGGAGACCATTGCCGGGAACACCGACCTCGGTGCCGGTATGGCGGTGGCCATGAAGGACCTGGAGATCCGCGGAGCCGGGAACCTGCTCGGGGGCGAGCAGTCCGGGCACATCGCCGGGGTGGGCTTCGACTTGTATGTCCGTCTCGTCGGTGAGGCGGTCGCGTCCTTCCGCGGGGAGTCCGACACCGAGCCGGTCGAGGTCAAGATCGACCTGCCCGTCGATGCGCACCTGCCGCACGACTACGTTCCCGGCGTCGGTTACCCCAAGGATGTCGGCGAGCGGCTGCGCCTGGAGATGTATCGGAAGTTGGCGTCGGTCACCGACGAGGAACAGCTCCGGGAGATCGCCGAGGAGATGGCCGACCGCTATGGACCGCCGCCGCCGCCGGCCCAGGTGCTGCTCGAGGTGGCCAGGCTGCGCACCATCGCCCGGCGCGCGGGTGTGGCGGACGTCTCGGCCCAGGGCAGCGCGATCAGATTCGCCCCCATCGAGCTCGCCGAGAGCCAGCAGCTGCGGCTCCTGCGGCTCTATCCCGGTTCGGTCGTCAAGCCCGCGTTGCGTACGATCATCGTGCCGGCTCCGCGTACCGCTCGGGTCGGTGGTCAACCGCTGAGGGATACGGCAGTCTTGGAGTGGGCCGCGGGCCTGCTGCGAGCCGTCGTCCTACCGGTCGGCGCCGGCACCGGCGCACCATGAGGAGAGGTCGTCACGTGACCACTGCTGGACAGCCCACCGCACCCGCTCGTCGGCGGTCCGTGCTGGCGACGCTCGGTGTCGCCCTGCTCGCGGTGGTCGGGATGGGTGGCTGTTCGGCCAGCCCGGGCACGGCAGCGGTGGTCGGGGACCGCGTCATCACCGAGGAAACCCTCATGGAGGTCACCGGCCAGCTCAACAAGGCGGGCGTCCAGGCCACCCCGCAGGCGGTGCTGACGGTCATGATCGTTTCCGACGACATCCTGGCGGCAGCGGCCACGACAGGGTCGTGGAAGCCGACCTACGAGTACGCCACGTCGGTGGAGCAGCTGGAGGCAGCCCTGCAGGACCTCCCGACGGCGCAGAGCCTGAGCGCGTCGACCCGCACGGTGTGGGCGGCCAACAGCGCGCTGGGCTCGATGCCGGCCGAGGATCGCGCCGGCGTCCTCGATGCGGTGGTGGCCAAGGGCGTCACGGTCAACCCGCGGTATGGCGTGTTCTCCGCGACGCAGGGTCTGGCTGCAGCCGTGCCGAACTGGATCCAGGCGCCGGCTGTCGACGCCGCCGACCAGTGACGCAGCGGCGGCTCGTCCTCCTCGTCACCTCCCCCCGGGTCGCGCCGGGGATTCTGACTCGCCCGGCCTGGCAGGCGCTGGAGGACGCCACGGAGATCCTCGGCCGCGACGACGACGCGCAGGTCGAAGCCCTGCGCGAGGCCGGGGTCGAGGTGCGCGCCAGCGACATCGCCGACCCGGGCGCCCTGGCCCGGCACCTGGTGGACACGGCCCGCGAGCGGGCGGTGGTGTGGGTCCTCAGCAGCGACGGCGACCCTGGCCTGACCGACGGCATCGCAGCCGAGGTGTCCCGGCCGATGCCGGACGAACCGCCCGAGGTCGAGCTGGTCCTCGGCTCGTACGACGTTCCCGGCGCGGCGCTGCTCGATGTCGTGGCGGTCATGGACCGCCTCCGCTCCCCGGGCGGCTGCCCGTGGGACGCCGAGCAGACGCATGCGTCGCTGGCGCCATACCTGCTGGAGGAGGCGCACGAAGCGGTCGAGGCGATGGAGAGCGGCGATCGCACCCACCTGCTCGAAGAACTCGGCGACGTCCTGCTCCAAGTGGCCTTCCACGCCCGGGTGGCCGAAGAGCATCCCGAGGAACCGTTCTCCATCGACGAGGTCGCTGCGGCCTTGGTGGCCAAGCTCGTCCGGCGTCACCCGCACGTCTTCGGTGACGGGGATGCCGCCACCGCCACCGAGGTCGAGCATCGCTGGGATGCCATCAAGGCGCAGGAGAAGCCCGAGCGCACCGGACTGCTCGACGGCGTTCCCCCATCGATGTCGACGCTGGCCCGGGCCGAGAAGGCCCTGTCTCGGGCGGCCAAGCGCGGAGCCCAGGAGCAGATCGATGCCGCACTGGCGGGGGACGACGACGGTGCGGCGGTGTTGCGGCTCGTCGCGGAGCTCGCCGGTCGGGGCGTCAGCGCCGACGCCGCCCTGCGTGCGACGCTACGCACCGTCTCGGACTAGCCGCTCCCGGCCGCGATGAGGTAGGGCGGGCCGGTATGGCGCCGGGCCGGACCGGCCGCCAGGGACTAGGCTCGGAGCGACAGCGCCGTCGTCCGTCCGACCATTCACCACCAGCTTCAGGAGATGCACTGTGGCCACCATTGAGGCACTTGGCGCCCGCGAGATCCTCGACTCGCGCGGCAACCCGACCGTCGAGGTGGAGGTCGCCCTCGACGACGGCACGATCGCCCGGGCGGCGGTGCCCTCGGGCGCGTCCACCGGCGCTTTCGAGGCGTGCGAGCGACGCGACGGCGACAAGGGCCGTTACCTCGGCAAGGGCGTCGAGCTGGCCGTCGAGGCGGTCATGGAGGAGATCGCTCCCGAGTTGCTCGGCTTCGAGGCGAGCGAGCAGCGGCTCGTCGACGCGGCGATGATCGCCCTGGACGGTACGAGCACCAAGGAGAAGATCGGCGCGAACGCCATCCTCGGCGTGTCGCTGGCGGTGGCCAAGGCCGCCGCGGACTCGGCCGGCTTGCCGCTCTTCCGGTATGTCGGTGGCCCCAACGCCCATGTCCTGCCGGTGCCGATGATGAACATCCTCAATGGCGGCAGCCACGCCGACTCCAACGTCGACATCCAGGAGTTCATGATCGCCCCGATCGGGGCCGGCTCGTTCCGCGAGGCGCTGCGTTGGGGCGCCGAGGTCTACCACTCGCTGAAGAAGGTGCTGCACGACCGCGGCCTGGCGACCGGGCTCGGTGACGAGGGCGGCTTCGCGCCGAACCTGGAGTCCAACCGGGCGGCGCTCGACCTGATCCTCGAGGCGATCCAGGCAGCGGGTTACACGCCCGGCACCGACATCGCCTTGGCCCTGGACGTCGCGGCGACCGAGTTCTACACCGACGGGGCCTACCAGTTCGAAGGCGCCGCGAAGTCGGCCGCCGAGATGACCGACTACTACGCCGAGCTCGTCGCCGCCTACCCGCTGGTGTCCATCGAGGACCCCATGAGCGAGGAGGACTGGGACGGCTGGAAGGCCATCACCGACCGCCTCGGTGACAGGGTGCAGCTTGTCGGTGACGACCTATTCGTCACCAACCCCGAGCGGCTCCAGCGCGGCATCGACACCGCCACGGCCAACGCCCTGCTCGTCAAGGTCAACCAGATCGGGTCGCTCACCGAGACCTTGGACGCGGTCGACCTGGCGCACCGCAGCGGCTACCGCTGCATGATGAGCCACCGGTCGGGCGAGACCGAGGACGTGACGATCGCCGACCTCGCGGTCGCCACCAACTGTGGCCAGATCAAGACCGGTGCGCCGGCGCGCTCGGAGCGGGTCGCGAAGTACAACCAGCTGCTGCGCATCGAGGAAGAGCTCGACGACGCGGCCCTCTACGCCGGCGCCTCGGCCTTCCCGCGGTTCACTCCGCGCGGCTGACGAAGCGACTCGGTATGGCGGACCCGACGCGGCGCACCGGACCTGCTGGATCCCAGCGGCCGGTGCGCCG
>JBPOIZ010000043.1:0-4590 GCA_052034115.1 Actinomycetota bacterium | reverse complement strand
CCAAAAGTACCCGCCAGGACCGCGGGTGCGAATGCGCGAAAGACCTGGACCCCACTCCAGATCGAACTCGACCCCCGAGCTCGCTCCATCTCTTCATATCAGATGCCCCTCATTTCACCCAAGGCGACCCCCCGGGTCAGCCGATCTCCGGGACGGCGGTCCGCCACGGACGCCACGAAGCGCCCCGGGCGAGGGGCGGCCAGCGACCTGACACGACGGTCTCGAGGACCCCTGCCAAGGCACTGACGTGCACCAACAGTGCACCGACCCAGACTGGAGCGGGCGGAGATGGCGGCCACGCGCCGTCGGCGGCCATACGGCCGACGATCACCCGAAACCATCGCATCGTCCATCAGGACGAATCCAGGCAAAAGGCGCAGCGACCGGCGGCGCTGGCGCGTGACAAATCCCGACATGTCGGGTTATCCCCTAGCCCGACCCCTCCAGGGCGAGAGATCCAGGCGCATAATGTGTGGCCCCGAGGGCGGGGCTGTCCCCTAGCCCCGCCATTTCCATCCTCATACGGTTCGGGCCGTCCGTCGACCCGAGACGCTTAACTGGACGTGAAATGCAGGTCAGGGGTAGGCGTTCACACCTGAGGGCGCCAGACCACCAGGGCCTGGGAGCTGCCGAAGGCTCGACGAGGTCGCTCACCGGGCCGCATGGCCACGATGTCCCCGTGCCGACCGGCGGCAAAGACCCGCCCGCCCAAACCCAGCGCCCGCTCGGCCGCCACCAGCCGGCTGGCGGCCTCGGCCAGATGGGTCTGCAAGGTGTTGACCTGGTCCTCCAGCTCGAGGATCCGCTGAATGCCGACGAGGCTGACCCCGCCCTGGGAGAGTCGCTGCACTTCGCGCAGGCGCGCGATGTCTCGGGAGGAATAGCGTCGGCCGCCGCCTCGGGTGCGCTGAGGTGTGACGAGGCCGAGCCGGTCGTACTGACGCAGCGTCTGCGCGTGCATGCCGGCAAGTTGGGCAGCGACAGAGATGACGAAGACGGCAGCGGCGTCGTCGTGGCCCGCCGCGCCGCTCACAACGCCGCCTTCGCCGCCAGGTCGGCCCGCGGGTCGAACCCGACCTCGTCCTCCCGCAGGGCCTCGAGAGCAGCCTTGGCCGCGTCGCTGAGGCGCTGCGGCACGACAACCTCGACGCGCGCCAAGAGGTCACCGGTCAGGTCGCCGTGGCGCACTCCGCGGCCGCGCACCCGCAGGGTGCGTCCGCTCGGGGTGCCGGCCGGGACACGAACCCGCACCGTCTCACCGTCCAGGGTGGGGACTGCGACGGTGGCGCCCAAGGCGGCCTCGGCAAAGGTGACGGGCAGGTCGATGACGAGGTTGTCGCCGTCCCGGCTGAAGACCGGGTGAGGTGCCACCGTGACGGTGAGGATGAGATCTCCCCGGGGCCCGCCGAGCGGGCTCGCCGCGCCCTTCCCGCGCAATCGGATCCGCTGCCCGTCCTTGACCCCAGCGGGGATGCGCGTCGTGATCGACTCGCCCTCCTCGGTGCGCAGCGTCGCGGTCGTCCCCGCGACCGCGTCGCGGAAGGCCAAGGTGGTGCGCGCCTGCAGGTCCGCGCCCTTGCGAGGCGCGCCCTGGAACCCCGGACCGAAACCGCCGGGCGGTGCGCCATACCCGCCCTGCTGACCGAAACCGCCGGGCTGACCCGCACCGCCGCCGAACAGGCCACCGAGCAGGTCCTGCAGGTCGGGCTGCCCCCCGCCCCCGCCAGTGGAGAACCGCACGTTGCCCGCCCCGCCGTTGAACAGGCCGGAGAATAGGTCCTCGAAGCCGCCACCACCCGGGGCCCCCGCAGTGAACCGGGCGCCGCCGTGGGTCATCGCCCGGATCTGGTCGTACTGCCGCCGCTGCTCGGGGTCGTTGAGCACGGAGTACGCCTCGCCGACCTCCTTGAACCGCTCCTCGGCCTTGGGGTCCCCCGAGTTCTGGTCGGGGTGCATCTTCCGGGCCAGCTTGCGGTAGGCCTTCTTGATGGCCGCCTCGTCGGCGTCCTGCGGCACGCCGAGGATCGCGTAGAAGTCCTTTTCCAGCCAGTCTTGGCTCGCCATCTCGGCGCACCTCCCTTCTCGTCGTCACCGGCACTGCAGCCGGTGGGTCGTTCTAGCTCGGGTCGGCGACCGCGACCCGAGCCGCGCGCACCACACGTTCGCCGAGCCGATACCCCGGCTGGAGCACCTGCACGACCGTGGTCGTCGTGGCGCCCTCCGGCAGGTCGGCCTCGATCCGCATGAGGGCCTCGTGGTGGTTGGGGTCGAACTCGTCCCCGCTGGCGCCGAACCGTTCGATGCCGAGCCGGGCCAGCACCAGGTCGAGCTTGTCGACGATCGTGGCCGCCGGGCCGTCGGTGAGATCGCCGTGCTCGCGGGCGAGGTGGATCTCGTCGAGCACCGGGAGCATCGACTCCAGCACGTGGCTGATGCCCTGCTCGCGCGCCACGGACCGGTCGCGGTCGACCCGCTTCGTGTAGTTGACGTACTCCGCCTGGAGCCGCTGGAGGTCGACCAGACGCTCCGCCGCCAGGATGGTGTCAGGGTGGCGGCCGTCGACCGGGCCGGCAGCGGCCGGCAGGTCGGGCTCCGCCGCATCGCCCTCGCCGGCGGTGCCATCCGAGACGACCGGTATGCCGGTACCCCCCTCGGCCGAGGCGTCGGAGGGCGCCTCGCCCTGCGATGAGCCCTCCGATGACTCGGTGGGCGCATGGTCGAACTCGTCATACCCCCCCGGCTCGGCGGAGGTGCGCTCGCCCGGGTGGGCGGGGCCGTGGTAGGGCCCCGCCTCCCCGTGCTGACCGTGTGGGATCACTTCGCGTCCTCGTCGTCGACGACCTCCGCGTCGACGATGTCGTCCTGCGCGTCCGTCGAGGCGCCGGACGAGCTGAACGTCGAACCGTCGGCGGTGCCGGCGTCGGCCTGGGCCTGCTCGCCGGAAGCCGCCGCTGCCGCGTAGATCGCCTGCCCCATCTTCTGCGACACCTCGCCGAGGTGAGCGGTCTTGGCCTTGATGTCGTCCAGGCTCGCGGTGGAGTCCTTGGCCACGGCGCTCTTGAGGTCGGCCAGTGCCTCCTCGACCTCCTTGCGCTCGGCCTCGGGGGCCTTGTCGCCGGAGTCGGCGAGGAACTTCTCGGTGGAGTAGACCAGCTGCTCGGCCTGGTTCCGGGTCTCAATCTCCTCGACCCGCTTCTTGTCCTCCTCGGCGTGCTGCTCGGCCTCCTTGACCATGCGCTCGATCTCCTCCTTCGGCAGCGCAGACCCGCCAGAGATCGTCATCGACTGCTCCTTGCCGGTGCCCATGTCCTTGGCCGAGACGTGCACGATGCCGTTGGCGTCGATGTCGAAGGTGACCTCGATCTTCGGGATCCCACGCGGCGCCGGTGCGATGCCGGTCAGCTCGAAGGTGCCCAAGCCCTTGTTGTGCTGGGCGATCTCGCGTTCGCCCTGGAAGACCTGGATGAGCACGCTCGGCTGGTTGTCGTCGGCGGTGGTGAAGATCTCCGAGCGCTTCGTCGGGATGGCGGTGTTGCGCTCGATGAGCTTGGTGAACCGCCCGCCCTGAGTTTCGATGCCGAGGCTGAGCGGGGTGACGTCGATGAGCAGGACGTCCTTGCGCTCACCCTTGAGAACACCGGCCTGGAGGCTGGCGCCGACCGCGACGACCTCGTCCGGGTTGACGCCCTTGTTGGGCTCGCGCCCGCCGGTCAGCTCCTTGACGAGCCCGGTGACGGCCGGCATACGGGTGCTGCCGCCGACGAGAACGATGTGGTCGATGTCGGAGAGCTTGATGCCGGCGTCGGCGATCGCCTTGTGGAACGGTGCTTTGCAGCGCTCGAGCAGGTCGGAGGTCATCTGCTCGAACTGGGCGCGGCTGAGGGTCTCATCGAGGTGGATCGGGCCGTTCTCGCCCATCGAGAGGTACTGCAGGTTGATGTTGGTGCTCGTCGCGGTGGACAGCTCCTTTTTGGCCTGCTCGGCGGCGTCCCGCAGCCGCTGCATGGCGATCTTGTCCTTGGACAGGTCCATGCCGGTGGTGTTCTTGACCGTGGTCAGCAGGTGCTTGACGACCCTCTCGTCCCAGTCGTCGCCACCGAGGCGGTTGTCGCCGGACGTGGACTTCACCTGGATGGTGCTGAAGCCGTCCTCGGGGTCCTTGCCGACCTCGAGGAGGGAGACGTCGAAGGTGCCACCGCCGAGGTCGAAGACGAGGATGAGCTCGTCCTCCTTGCCCTTGTCGAGACCGTAGGCCAGCGCGGCCGCCGTGGGCTCGTTGATGATCCGCAGGACGTTCAGACCCGCGATCTCGCCGGCCTCCTTAGTGGCCTGACGCTCGGCGTCGTTGAAGTAGGCCGGGACGGTGATGACCGCGTCGGTGACGCTCTCGCCGAGGTAGGACTCGGCGTCGCGCTTGAGCTTCATGAGGATGCGGGCGCTGATCTCCTGCGCGGTGTAGCGCTTGCCGTCGATCTCGTCCGACTTCCAGTCGGTGCCCATGTGCCGCTTGACCGAGCGGATGGTGCGCTCGACGTTGGTGACGGCCTGGCGCTTGGCGATCTCGCCGACGAGCACCTCGCCGCTCTTGCT
>JBPOIZ010000083.1:0-24064 GCA_052034115.1 Actinomycetota bacterium | reverse complement strand
CCCACCGAAGGTGGGTCAGACGACCGCTACGGTCACTGCTCGATCCAGATGGCGTCCAGGATCGGCATACCGTGGTTCGGGTCGTTGATGACGTTCTTCACCTTGGTCCCGAAAAGGATGTTCGACTTGTCGAAGTAGAACGGGATGGCCGGGAGGTAGTTCTCCATGAGCCACTTGTCGAACTTGCCCCACTCAGCGCCCTGCTCCGAGATGGGCAGACCGTTGATGCGGTTGAGCTCGGCGTCGACCTTCGGGTCCTGCAGGTTGCCCCAGTTGGTGCCACCGGCCTTGAGCTGGAGCGAGGACACGGTGGGCGGGAAGATCGAGTCGGCCGACGGCCAGTCGAAGCACCAGCCACCGGGGCTCTGCAGCATGTTGTGCGGGCCCTTCGGGTCGCCGCGCAGGCCGCGGAACTGGTCGGTCGGCGCGCCGATGTCCTTGACCTTGAAGCCAGCGGCTTCCATGGCCTTCTTGCGGACCTGGTTGACCTTCTGGGCGATGCCGGACTCGTCGTCCTCGACGTAGTACCAGACGAGCTCGAAGCCCTCCTTGCCGGCGGCCTTGAGCATCTCCTTGGCCTTGGCCGGGTCACCCTTGCCGCTGCTGTCGATGCCCTCGATCGTGTAGTCGAGATGGCCGGGGATCTGCGGCGGGATCAGGGTGCTGGCCGGCGAGTACTGCATGGTGGTCAGACCGGCGGCCTTGATGTGGTCCTGGAAGGGGTACGCCGTGGCGATGGCCTTGCGCACCTCCATGGGGATCTTCCGGGTGTCCATGTTGACCGCGATGGTGCACGAGGACGGACCGGTCACCAACTGCTCCGGCTTGGCCTGCACGTCCGCGATGAGCGAGGCGTCCACGCCGTCCCAGTTCAGGGTGTAGGCGTCCGGGCCGTTGCTGGCCAGGATGCCGTTCTGGACCTTCAGCAGGTCCTGACCGAACTTGAACTGGTACTCGTCGATGTACTGGTGACGGGTCGGGTCGGTGTTCTTGTCCCAGTTGGGGTTCTTCGTCAGCACCAACTCGGAACCCTGGGTGTAGCTCTTGATCATGTAGGGGCCAGTCGTGGCGGCCTTGTCACCGTACGAGCGGTCCTTGGGGTCCTTGGCCTTCTGGACCGGCGAGGTCTGGGTGAAGGACGCGAAGTAGGGCAGCGTCTCCCACTTCTTGGCCAGGTGGAAGATGACCTGGTTGCCCTTGGCCTCGACGCCGGCGAAGGTCTCACCGCCGGCGAACGGACCGGCGTAGTCCTGCGAACCGTCGGCCTTGGAGCCACCCTTGAGGAACTCGACCTGGTAGGTCGGGCCGGTGTCGGTGAAGGCGAAGGAGCGCTTCACGGCGTACGCGACGTCGTCGGCGGTGACCGGCGTTCCGTCGGAGTACTTGATGCCGTCCTTGAGCGTGAAGGTCCAGGTCAGACCGTCCGCCGAGGGCGTCCCGAGGTCGGTGGCCAGGTCCGGAACGAGCACCTGGTTGCCGTCGCGCTCCGCGAACGCGGTCAGCGTCCGGTGCATCAACCGGCTCATGATGGCGTTCGAGTCCTGGTAGAACTGCGCGCTCGGGTCGAGGTCGGCGGGAGCCGACGAGTAGGCGACGATGAGCGTGCCACCCGGCTTGGCCCCCGGAACCTCGGGTGCGGGTCCCTTCGCGGTGGGGTCGAGCGCCGCCGATGCGGTGCCCGGCGTGTCGCCTCCGCCAGTCCCGCTCGAGTTGCCGCTTGGAGCGGTCGAGGGGGCGGCGCAGGCGGCCGTCAGGCCGATGGAGACCGCAGCCCCCACGGCAAGGACGTGAGTCCAGCGCATGTTGGATTCCTCTTTCTTCGGTGCACCCGCCGTGGTCCGGCGGGAGATCAGGGACGGCACCACGAGGTGGTCACCGTCGGGTGTTGGGGTCGAAGGCGTCCCGGATCGCGTCCCCGAGCAGCGAGAGCGCCAGGACGAGCAACGCGATGGAGATCACAGGGGGCCAGAGGTAGAGCGGATAGATCTTGAACGCGTTCTGCGCGTCCGAGACCGTTCGCCCCCAGGACGGGGTGGGTTCGACCAGCCCAGCCCCTAGATAGGACAGAACCGCCTCCGTGGAGATGTATGCGGGCACGGCGATCGAGGCCGAGACGATGATCGGGCCGAGCAGGTTGGGCAGGATCTCCTTGAAGAGGATCTGCCGCGTCGGCACGCCGATGAGTTTGGCGGCCTGGACGAACTCGCGCTCGCGAAGCGAGAACACCTCGCCGCGGATCAGCCGGGCCAGGGTGATCCAGCCGAAGAAGACCAGCACGGCGATCAGCACGACGAACCGTAGCCGCGACTTCTCCTCCGCCGAGAGCACCTCACCGACCGGGGTGAACCGTTGCTGGACGACCGGGACGAGGGCGATGACGACCAGGAGGAGCGGCAGGCTCAGCAGGAAGTCGATGATCCAGGTGATCACCTTGTCGGTGATCCCGCCGAGGTAGCCGGCCAGCAGGCCCATGACGATGCCGAGCAGGGTCGACATACCAGCGGCGACAAACCCGATGATGATCGAAGGGCGGGCCCCGATGGCCCACGTGGCGAACAGGTCCCGGCCGGTGCGGGGCTCGACCCCGAACCAGTGCTCGGAGTTCGCGCCAATGATCGGATAGGTCGTCTCAGCCGAGATGAGGTCTGGGTTGTACGCGTAGGCGTCGACGCCCTCGATCTTCACCAGCACGTCGGCGAAGATCGCCACCAGAATGAAGAACAGCACGATCGCGGCGCAGACGATGGCGACCTTGTCGTTCTTGAGGCGGTCCCAGGCCACCTGCGAGGGTGACCGGCCGGCCTTGGCGTCGAGGCCCTGAGCTGTTGCGGTGCTGGCAGTCGCGGCAGCGTCGGTTTCGGTCGTCGTCTGCGTGGGACCAGCGCTCACCCGTGCCTCCAAGAGTCGTCGACGGGTGTCTGCTGCCGCTTTTGCGTCTCCCCCGAGGGATCGGTCAAAGGCGGGCGGTCAGCAGCACCGCACCGTAAGTGGCTTCACCCTGCCATGGATCGCTCTCTTGCGGATAGTTCGGGCTTGGCGTGATGACAAATCGTTATAAGCGGTCTGGCCCGGCGGTGGATGCTCCCGCCCCGTTGCCGGGTCGGCGCAGATCCTCCCGGCAGCGCGTCCCTGGACTCAGGTTTCTGTCGCAGGAGGCCGCTACGACCCCGGTTTCGGCAGATCGCGCAGCCGCTGCCGGATGCCTGCCCATCGGGCCGCCAGGCGTTCCTCGAAGCCGTGTGCTCGAGGGTGGTAGTAGTCGGCGGTGGCCGCCAGGTCGTCGGGCAGGTACTGCTGGGTGGCCAGGCCGTCGGGCAGGTCGTGCGGATAGACGTACCCCGCGCCATGCTCCAACCTCGCCGCACCGGCATACCCGCTCCCGCGGAGGTGCGCCGGGACCGGGCCGCCGAGTCCGGCGCGTAGATCGGCGATGGCGGCATCGACAGCCCGATAGGCGGCGTTCGACTTGGGAGCCAGCGTGACGTGAACAACGGCCTGCGCCAGGACGATCCGCGCCTCCGGCATCCCGATGTTCGCCACCGCGGTCATGGCCGCCGTCGCCGTCTGCAGCGCGGTGGGATCCGCCATACCGACGTCCTCGCTGGCGGCAATGACGATGCGACGGGCGATGAAGCGAGGGTCCTCCCCCGCTTCGAGCATCCGCGCGAGGTAGTGCACAGCGGCGTCGACGTCGCTGCCCCGCATCGACTTGATCAGCGCGCTGGCGACGTCGTAGTGCTGGTCACCCGTGCGGTCGTACCGGACGACCGCCGTGGCCATCGCCCGCTCGACCGACGCCAATCCGATGCGCCGTGCTCCGGTATCCCCGATGGGTTGCCCCGCGGCGTCCGCACCACGGCGACCCACGGCCTCCTCCTCGCGGACATCCGCTGCCGCCCCGTCCCCGGCCGCCCCGTCCCCGGCCGCTCCGTCTGCAGCCGCCCCAGCCGCGGCTTCGAGTGCGGTGAGCGCGCGGCGCGCATCACCACCGGCGATCCGCACCAGGTGGGCCCGGGCCGCCGGTTCCAGGACAAAACCGCCGGCCAGACCGCGCTCGTCGAGCACGGCGGCATCGACCAGGGCCCCGACCTCCTCCTCGGTGAGCGAGTCCAGCCGCACGAGCAGCGACCTGGAGAGCAGCGGCGAGATGACACTGAACGAGGGGTTCTCGGTGGTCGCCGCGACGAGGACGACGACGCGGTTCTCCACGGCCGGCAGCAGCGCATCCTGCTGCGCCTTGGTGAACCGGTGGATCTCATCGAGGAACAACACCGTCTGCTGTCCGTACATCTCCCTGACCCGGATCGCCTCGTCGATGACGACGCGAACGTCCTTGACCCCGGCCGTGACCGCGCTGAGCTCGACGAACCGGCGGCCCGAGGCACTGGCCACCAAGTGGGCGATCGTGGTCTTGCCAGTGCCGGGAGGCCCCCACAAGATCGCCGAGACCGGCCCGGCGAGTCCGCCGCTTCCGTCCACGAGCCGACGCAGCGGGGCGCCAGGCGCCAGAGCCACCCGCTGGCCACGCACCTCGTCGAGCGTCCGGGGCCGCATACGGACGGCCAGCGGCGGCAGGGCGCGGCCGTTTCCTGCCGCCTCGAACAGGGTCTGGTTCACGGGCTCACCCACACGCCTGGCATAGCCGGAGGGTATCTCGCGAGGGGGACCACCGAGCGTGCGAGAGTTGCCCCATGAGCTCCCCATCGGCGGGCACCGCGCTGACTCGGACCCGCCTCTACCGACTCGGTCGGTTCGTCGGCAGCCATGCACGACTCCTCGTCCTCGGCTGGCTCGTGGTGACCATGGCCGCGTTCGGTCTGGCCACCGGGAAGTTCGGCAACACCCCGCTGTTCGACCAACTGGAGCAGGGCGAGCCCACCGTCGCCGGAGAGGCGCTCACCGGCCGCGACCTGCTCACCGGCGCCGACACCGGCGCGACAGCGCTCGTCACCGTGTCCGGGGTGGACGTCCACGACCCCGACACCGCCGCCGCTGTCGATCGGTTCGCCACAGCGGTGCAGGCGAAGGCCCCGGTCGCCGCTGTGGTCGCACCGTTCGCCGTTCCAGGCGGGGTGCGTTCGCCGGCCGCCGCCCCGATGCTCGCCGGGGGCACGCCCGAGGGCGATGGCTTCCTCGTCACCGTGACCCTGGAGCGTGGGCTCAGCGAGACGGCGCGCGACGCGGGCATCGCGGCGATAGGCGCTGCGGCCCGGACCGAGCTCGGGGCGATCGAGGGTGCCAGGGTGCAGACCGGTAGCGTGCCCGAGCTCGTCGACGCCGTCATCGGGCAGCTGCGCACCGACATGGAGCGCGGCGAGGGCCTCGCCCTGCCGCTGAGCCTCATCGTCATGATCGTCGTCTTCGGTGGGTTCGTCGCGGCCGGAATGCCGGTCCTCGGCGCGATCGCGTCCATCGGCGGCGCGCTGGCCACGTTGGTCGGGTTCAGCCACGTCATGGAGCTCGACGCGACCGTCGTCAACATCGTCACCGTCCTCGGGCTCGGCCTGTGCATCGACTACGGGCTGCTCGTCGTCAGTCGGTTCCGCGAAGAGGTGCGGCATCTGGCCCAGTCCCGCACCTCCCGGCGGCTCTCCGACGAGTTGGTCCTCGAAGCGACCGCGCGGACCGTGGCTGCCGCGGGACGCACTGTGCTCTTCTCCGCCGTCACCGTCGGCATCTCGCTCGCCGGGCTGCTCGTGTTCGAAGCCACCTTGATGCGGGCCATCGGGAGCGCCGCAGTGTCGGTCGTGGTGGTCGCCCTCCTCGTGGCACTCACCCTGGTGCCCGCCTTGTGCCGCCTCGGAGCGCGGCGGCTCATGCGCGGCGGTCTGGAACTGGCCCCGGCCGAAGGCGCGTTCAGTCGGCTGGCCCGCGCGGTGCAGCGCTGGCCGTGGCTCGTCGTCGGCGGCACGGTCGCCATCTTGGTGATGCTCGCCCTGCCCGCGCTCAACCTCCGACTGGTCAGCTCCGGCACCGAGTTGCTGCCCACGTCGGCCCCCCAGCGGTCCTTCTTCGACGAGTTGGCTCGGGACTACCCCACCACCCGCGCGCCGCAGGTCACCGTGGTAGGCCGGACCGACCTGACCACCGCGGCCACCTGGGCGAAGACCGCGGCGACCTACCCCGGGGTGGTGTCCGTGGATCCGCCGACCGAGGTCTCCCCCGGTGTGGTCCAGATCGGGTTGCGCACCGATGGCACCGCCCGCGACGACGTCGACACCGAGTTGGTCGACCATGTCCACGCGCATCGCCCACCGTTCGAGTCCTGGGTGACCGGCCAGCGCGCGATCCTCACCGAGTTCGTCGACTCCCTGGTGGCCCGGGCTCCGGCGGCCTTCCTCCTCGTCGCCGGGGCGACGATCGCGCTGCTCTTCCTCATGTCCGGCTCGTTGGTGCTCCCCCTCAAGGCGCTGGTGTTCAACGTCCTGTCGCTGGGAGCCAGCCTGGGCATCCTGGCGTGGGTGTTCCAGGACGGGCACGCCTCCGGTGTGCTCCACTTCACGTCGGCCGGGGGCGTGGAGTCCACCATCCCGTTCCTCGTGCTCGCGTTCGGCTTCGGGCTGTCCATGGACTACGAGGTCTTCCTTCTCTCCCGGATCATCGAGTTGCACGAGCAGGGCGCCTCCGACCTCGACGCGGTGGTCTACGGGCTCCAGCGCTCGGGCCGCATCATCACCTCGGCAGCCCTGCTCATCGTCATCGTGTTCGCCGGCTTCGCCGCCGGGGACATGCTCATCATCAAGGAGACCGGCGTCGCCCTGGCCGTCGCCGTCGTGCTGGACGCCACCCTCGTCCGCATGCTCCTCGTTCCGGCAACGATGAGCCTGTTCGGCCGATGGAACTGGTGGGCACCGCGACCGCTGCGCCGGCTCCACGACCGGTTCGCCCTCGCGGAATGACATGAGTTCGTATGCCGTCCAGGCCGTCGACGGTGCCGGGTTGCTCGAGGCCTCCGGCGGGCATCCGGCGATTCACTACGACACCGGCTGCGCGCTGATCACCCCCGCCTTCGTGGCCAGCGGCCCGGGCGGAGCCGCGCTGGGTTACCGCCGCCGGTCCTCCAGCGGCGTCCCCGGGCTGTCGTTTCTCGGTCCGGCCCCGGGCATCGCGGCGGTGCTCGACGACGACCTGGCCCGCCATACCCTCACTGACGATCGACCCCGGCACGTCAGCGCCGACCCCACGGTCTTCGCCGCGGTCGCCGCTCGACTGCCGGTCACCCAGACGGGGAACGACTGGGAGTGGATGTGGACCACCGAAGCCCCGGCCGTGCCGACCCGTGGTTTCGCAGTGCTCGACGAGTCCTGGCGCGAGCGCCTCGTCGCCTTCCTCGCCGAGCACAGTCCGCGAACCCACGGCGCCCCGTTCGAGCGACCCGAGCAGTCGTGGGTGGCGTTGCTCGACGCGGACGGCGCCCTGTCGTCCACGGGGTGCAGCGAACCCAGCGCAGCGGGCGTCCCGTTGCTCTCCGGCATCGCGACCGCCGCCTCAGCCCGGGGCCGGGGGCTTGCGGGCGCCATCACGGCATACCTCAGCGCCGACGCCGTGCGCCGCGCCGGGGTGTGCACCCTGGGGCTCTATGCCGACAACGACGCCGCCCGCCGGATCTACCTGCGGCTCGGCTACCGGTCCGGGGCGACGTGGCGAACCCGAACCGTCGACTGGTAGGTCGTCAGACGGTGGCGCGGAGAACCGGTGCCGCGTCGACGCCGGCCTCCTTGCGCTGCTCCGGGGTGATCGGCGCCGGGGCGGAGGTCAGCGGGTCGAACCCGCCCCCTGACTTCGGGAACGCGATGACGTCCCGGATCGACTCGGCCCCGCTGAGCAGCGCGACGATGCGGTCCCAGCCGAACGCAATCCCGCCATGCGGCGGCGCGCCGTACTTAAAGGCGTCCAGGAGGAAGCCGAACTTGTCCTGGGCCTGTTCCTCGGTCAGCCCCATCACCGCGAAGACGCGTTCTTGGATGTCGCGCCGGTGGATACGGATCGACCCGCCGCCGATCTCGTTGCCGTTGCACACCATGTCGTAGGCGTAGGCCAGTGCCCGACCCGGGTCGGTGTCGAAGGTGTCGAGGAACTCGGCCTTCGGCGAGGTGAACGCGTGGTGTACGGCGGTCCAGGCACCCGCTCCCACGGCGACGTCTCCCGCGGCCACGGCGTCCCCGGCCGGCTCGAAGAGCGGGGCGTCGACGACCCAGAGCAGCGACCACGCCGACTCGTCGATGAGCCCGACCCGACGCCCGACTTCGAGCCGCGCTGCGCCCAAGAGGGACCGCGCCGACTTGGCCGGGCCGGCCGCGAAGAAGATGCAGTCGCCCGGCGCGGCACCGGTGTGCGCAGCCAGACCGGCCTTCTCGGCCTCCGAGATGTTCTTGGCGACCGGGCCACCGAGCTCGCCGTCCGCACCGACCGTGACGTAGGCCAGGCCCTTCGCGCCGCGCTGCTTGGCCCACTCCTGCCACGCGTCGAACGCGCGCCGCGGCTGCGAGCCCCCACCGGGCATGACGACGGCACCGACATACTCGGCCTGGAAGACGCGGAACGGGGTCTGGGCGAAATAGGCGGTGCAGTCGGTCAGCTCGAGACCGAACCGCAGGTCGGGCTTGTCCGAGCCGTAGCGGGCCATGGCCTCGGCGTAGGTCATCCGGGGCAGGGGCAAGGCGAGCTCGACGCCGATCAGGCGCCAGATGTTCGCGACGACGGCCTCGGCGAGTTCGATGATGTCGTCCTGCTCGACGAACGACATCTCGATGTCGAGCTGGGTGAACTCCGGCTGCCGATCGGCCCGGAAGTCCTCATCGCGGTAGCACCGGGCGATCTGGTAGTACCGCTCCATCCCGGAGACCATGAGGAGTTGCTTGAACAGCTGGGGACTCTGTGGCAGGGCATACCAGGAGCCTGGAGCGAGCCGCGCCGGGACGAGGAAGTCCCGAGCACCTTCGGGAGTGGACCGGGTCAGCGTGGGGGTCTCGATCTCGACGAAGTCGCGTGCGGCGAGGACCTCGCGGGCTGCCGCGTTGACCTTGCTGCGCAGGCGGATGGCCGCGCCGGCCGAATGGGCACCGGGGCGCCGCAGGTCGAGGTAGCGGTGCCGCAGCCGGACCTCTTCTCCGACCGTGACGCGCTCGTCGATCTGGAAGGGCAGCGGTGCGCTGGCGTTGAGGACCTCGATGGTCGACGCGACGACATCGATCTCGCCGGTGGGCAGGTCCGGGTTGACATCCTTGGCGGCCCGACGGGTCACCTCACCGGTGACGGCCACGCAGAACTCGTTCCGCAGCTCGTGGGCAGCACCGGTCAGCACCTCGTCGCGGGCCACCACCTGGACGATGCCGCTGGCGTCACGGATGTCGAGGAAGGCCACTCCCCCGTGATCGCGCCGCTTGGCCACCCAGCCGGTCAGGACGACGGTCGTTCCGGTGTGCTCGGCACGCAAAGTGCCGGCCTGGTGGGTGCGGAGCACGGGGGTTCCTTCGAGTCGAACGGGCAACCCGCCCATCCTACGGAACCGGCGGCACCCCGCTCGACCGAGTTGCTGGCTCGTGTGCGGGGTCAGATCGGTCCCGCCGGCCCGGATGCTCCGGCCACGGGGCATCCGCCGGGCGCAAGGTGGCCCAGCCGGCGGCGCGGGCGCCATACCCGGCCATCACTCCGATGACCGAGCTGGGGCTGTGGATCCGGCCGTCGAGGACGGCGGTGTAGGCCTCCTCCAGTGCGACCCAGACCACGTCGAGGTCGACCTCCTCGGCACGCCTGACGAATCCTTCCGGCGGCGCGATATCGGTCAGGTCTCGGGCGAGGAAGATGCGACACGCCTCGCCGTATCCGCCCGGGGAGGCGTAGTTGTCGATGAGGACGTGCCAGGTCGACGCGGCCAACCCGGCCTCCTCGGCGAGCTCGCGCTGACCGGCCCGCCAGGGCGGTTCCCCGGGCACGTCGAGCAGCCCGGCCGGCAACTCCCACAGATACGCCCCCACCGGGTGCCGGTACTGCCTGATGAGACAGACATGATCGACCCCGTCGATGGGGCGCAGCGCCAGCACCAGGGCCGCACCAGGGTGCTCCACGTATTCCCGATGGACCACCCCACCGGAGCCGAGGTCGACCTCGTCGACCCGGGCATCCCACACCATGCCGTGGTGCGAGATTCGGGTGGAGAGCACCGGCCGGCTCTGCATCTCATCGCGCAGCGCGCTGCCCGGAAGGACCCGTGCCGACAGGCTCACGCGGACGCCGGTGCGGGTTCGCGCTCGACCTCGACGAGGCGCTCGGACCGCTGACGGACCAGGGCCGCCTCGACGAGTCCGGCGAACAGCGGGTGGGCCCGATCCGGACGGGACAGGAACTCCGGGTGGGCCTGGGTCGACACGTAGTACGGGTGAACGTCGGTGGGTAGCTCGGCGAACTCCACGAGGGTGCCGTCCGGCGAGGTCCCGCTGAACTGCAGGCCGGCGGACTCCAGACGCTCGCGGTACGCGTTGTTGACCTCGTAGCGGTGCCGGTGACGTTCATTGACCTCCGTGGCGCCATACGTGCGTGCGACGAGGGAGCCATCCCGCAGGACCGCCGGGTAAGTGCCCAGCCGCATCGTCCCGCCGAGGTTCCCGGCACCCTCGACGTAGGCCTTCTGCTCCTCCATCGTGGCGATCACCGGGTGCGCCGTCTGCGGGTCGAACTCGCTGGACGAGGCGTCGGCGATGCCGAGCACCGACCGTGCGTACTCGATGACCATGCACTGCAGACCGAGGCACAGGCCCAGGGTCGGCACCTGCCGCTCGCGGGCCCACCGCAGCGCCCCGAGCTTGCCCTCGATGCCCCGCACGCCGAAACCGCCGGGGACGACGATCGCATCGACGCCGGTCAGGGCCCGGGTGGCGCCGGCCGCAGTGGTGCAGGTGTCGGAGGCCACCCAACGGACGACCACTCGGGCGTCGTGGTGGAAACCCCCGGCGCGCATGGCCTCGGTCACCGACAGATAGGCGTCCGGCAGGTCGATGTACTTGCCGACGAGGGCGATCTCCACGGTGTGCTCGGGGTCGTGGACGCGTTGGAGCATGCGATCCCATGCGGCCCAGTCGACATCCCGGAAGTTCAGGCCGAGGCGGCGGATGACATAGGCGTCCAGCCCCTCGCGGTGCAAGACCTTCGGGATGTCGTAGATGCTCGGTGCATCGACGGCGGCCACGACCGCCTCGGTGTCGACATCGCACATGAGGGAGATCTTGCGCTTGACGCCGTCAGGGATCTCCCGGTCGGCGCGACAGACGATGGCGTCCGGCTGGATGCCGACCTGGCGCAGTGCTGCGACCGAGTGCTGGGTCGGCTTGGTCTTCAGCTCCCCGCTCGGTGCCAGGTAGGGCACCAGCGAGACATGGAGGAAGAAGACGGCCTCCCGGCCCAGATCGTGACGCACCTGACGGGCGGCTTCGAGGAACGGCAGCGACTCGATGTCGCCGACCGTCCCACCGATCTCGGTGATGATGACGTCGGGTGCGGCGCCATGCGGGGCGTCGGCCTCGGCGCGCATCCGCGACTTGATCTCGTTGGTGATGTGCGGGATGACCTGCACGGTGTCGCCGAGGAACTCACCACGCCGCTCGCGGGCGATGACCGAGCTGTAGACCTGTCCCGTGGTGACGTTGGCGGAGCCCTGCAGGTTCACGTCGAGGAATCGCTCGTAGTGCCCGATGTCGAGGTCGGTCTCTGCGCCGTCCTCGGTGACGAACACCTCACCGTGTTGGAACGGGTTCATCGTCCCGGGGTCCACATTGAGGTAGGGATCGAGCTTCTGCATCGTCACGCGCAGACCACGGGCCCGGAGCAGATGTCCGAGGCTTGAGGCGGTCAGGCCCTTGCCGAGCGAGGAGGCCACGCCTCCGGTCACAAAGATGTGCTTGGTCTCCGCCACGGGGGGCCAGTCTATGTCACCCCGAGCAGGTCGCCATACCAGCGGGCCCATTGACGCGCCGTCCCGGGCGTGTCGAGCCACCGGTCGGCGGCCACACGTCCCCGGGCCCCGACCCGCTCTCGCTCTGCGTCGTCGACGAGCAGGTCCCGTATGGCGGCCGCCAGCGAGGCGGCGTCGGGGGTAGACACGAGCTTCCCCCCGCCGTCCGCCAGCAGATCCGGTATGCCGCCCACGGCCGCAGCGACGACGGGCACTCCCGCAGCCATAGCCTCCTGGACGACGAGCGGGCGGGCTTCCCAGCTGCTCGTCAGGGCAAACACCGACGCCGCCGTCAGCCAGCCCGACACGTTCGGCTGCGCACCGACGAAGTGGACCAGACCGCGGGCGACCGCCGGGTGCCCCCTGAGCATGTTGAGCAGGGCCGGGTCGCCGTCACCGACGACGGCCCAGGTCGCGCCGACCCCATCGGCGTGGACGGCGAGGGCAGCGTCGAGCAGTAGGTCTAAGCGCTTCTGGGGGGCGATCCGCGCGACGGTCAGCACGAGCGGGCGATCGACCGGGGCACCCCACGTCACCCATCGACGACGCGCCTCACGACGGGTCGCCTCGTCGGGCACCGGGGTCGCCAGCAGCGATGCGACGAGCGGCGACGGGACGTGGGCCAGTCGCGCGTCACGAGCGCCGGCCCGCCGGGCCATCTCGACCAGGTCGTTGCTCGCCCCGGTGACCAGGCTCGCCCGCCGAGCCAGGCCCCGCAGGACGACCGACGCCACCCGGTGCGCCCGGCCCCCGGGCAACTCGTTGTGCAAGGAAAGGACGAAGGCCGGCCGGGAGCCGGCGCCGACACGCGTCCTGCTGGGTAGGGCCGGCCCGATCAGGCCGCCGTGCAGCCCGTGCGCGTGGACGATGTCCGCGTCGGCGATCAGGGCCCGGGCCCTCGCCCAGGTGGCTGGGGACCGCGGCCGCCATACGGTCGCTTGTGGCCACGCGAAGCGGCGCGCCGTGACGGGGTCCGCGAGCAGGCGCACGTCGTGGCCGAGAGCACGCAGGTCGTGGGCCAGCGACCCGACGTGGGTGCCGATCCCGCCTGTGCTCGGGCCCACCACCAGGACGATCCTCATCTCGGGCCGCCCCGAGCCGGAAGGCGGACGACCGCAGCGGCGGCCGCGGCGCCGCGGGGGTCGAGCAGCCGCACCACTGCCCCGAAAGCGACGACGGCGACGGTGGCACCCACGACGCCGGCCAGAACAGCCGACCAGAGGGAGGACGTGCCACCCAGGTGACGGACCGCTTCGGCAGCGACCCGCCCCAGGACTGCGGCCGCCGCCGCTCCGACGAGCGACCCGCACGCGGTTCGTGCCCAGCCAGTCAGCGCCGCGCCGGTCCAGGCGCGGTGCACCGCCAGCAGGAGCACGGTGGCCGCGCAGCCGAGACCCACGCTGAGCGAGGCGGCCAGCACCCCCATCGCCCGTTCTGCCGAGTCGTCGCCGCGGACCACCGCCAGCGGTAGGACCGCGGCCAGCGCCCACCCGAGGGCACTACCGATCGCCAGGTCCCGGGTGCGCCCGCGGACGGCGAGAGCCCGTCCGCCGAGCAGAACCAGCGCCAGACCGATGACCGAGGGGGCGAGCAGGGTCAGCGTGCCGGGAATCGCCGCCAGGGCACTGCGCTCACCGCCGACGTCGATGGTCGAGAACAGCTGGCCGACCGCGGTCGCGGTGCCGGCCACCAGCGCCGCGCCGAGCGCCGCCAGTGCGGTCACGGAACGCAGACCGCTCGCCAACGCGGTCGTGGCGTGCTCGGGCTCGACCGGCCGACCGGCGATGACCGGGAACACCGTCGTCGCCACGGGGACAGCGAGCACGGCGTACGGCAGCAGGTAGACCGCCTGGGCGTAGCCCCATGCCGGAAGGACCCCCGGACCACTGCGGTTGCTCACGACGACAGCCGCGACCACTGCCAGCTGTTGAGCGACCAGGGCCGCACCGCCGGCCGCAGCGAGCCGCCGGGCCCGCGTCGCGATGCCCGTCGGGAAGGCGAGACGGGGCCGCAGGTCGACGCCGAGGCGCAGTGCGGCGACGGCCAACGGCAGACTCAGCGCCACCACCCCCAGGGTCGTGCCGACGGCGAGCACGATCGCCGCCGCTTCGCTCGCCGCCGTCGGGTCGGGTGCCAGCCGGCCGAAGATCAGATAGGTCGCGATGACGACCAGGCTGGAGAGCAGCGGCGCCACGGCCGCGGCGACGAAGCGGTGGTGGGCGGCGAGCACCCCGGAACAGACGACGGCGAGCCCGTAGAGGACCACCTGGGGTGCGAAGACCCGGAGCATCGTGGCGCCGGTGTCGAGCGCGCCGGGGCACCCGACGGCGTCCGCCGGCAGAAGCCAGGCCGCGATCGGAGCAGCCCAGCCGACGATGGCGACCGCAAGCACCGTGGTGGTCACAAGCGTCCAACCGAGCAGCCCTCGGGCGATCGCCGCGGCGTCCTCCCGCCGCCCGTCGGCCAGGGCGGCGGCGACCAGCGGCACGGTGACCGCGGCCAGCGCGCCCCCCACCGTGACCTCGTAGAGGACGTTCGGGACGGTGTTGGCGGTGGTGTAGGTCGTGCCCAGGCAGGTCGTCCCGACAGTGCCGGAGAACACCAGCCAGCGTCCGAACCCGACCACCCGGGCCACCACCGTGATGGCGGCGAGGAGCCCCGCCGCAGCAGCCACGGTGTGCGCCGCGCGACGCGGTGCGGCCGGACGCTCAGTCACGGCGACCCCAGCGATCGACCCGATCCAGCCACGGCGTGCGCTCGATCACCGTGGAGAAGCTGACCCGCTCCGAGGCCAACGTCAGGGCCGTCACGAGCGCCAATGCCCCCGTCTGAGCAGGCAGCGGGAGCCGGCGGACCGCGGCATACCCCAGCACCGCTCCGAGGGCGTTGGCCCCCGTATCGCCCAGCATCGAGGTGCCCCGCAGGTCGGCGGGAAGGACCGAGAGCGCGGCGCCGACGGCGGCCCCGGCAGGCCCGGAGCCCGCCAACGCCAGCGGCGTCGCCACGGCCAGGCTGGCCTTGAGGGCTCGACCGGGCCGCAGATCGAAGAGGTTCACCATATTCGCCGATCCGGCGACCAGGGCGCCCGCCACTGCCACGCTCATGGCCCGGGCCGGCATTGACTGCTGAGCGCGGGATGGCCGCGTTACGGCGGCGACGCCCAAGCCGAGCAGCGCCAGGCCCACGACCTTGATCCCGCCCGTGGTCACCTGTCCGCGGCTCATGGCGCGCAGATGGCCGCGCAGGCCCTTGTGCTCGTTCGATCCGCCGAGGTCGTCGAGGACACCCAGGGCGCCGGCACCCACGGCGGCGGCGGCGCCGACCGGGTGACCGGCCATCAGTGCGCCTCCGGCCAGACCGATGACGACCGCCGGCCCCTCGAGCAACGTGACCGGCTGCCCCCGGAAGTTCCGGCGCTCCCACCGCACGCGCCAGGGCGCGGGGAGCCGAGTTGCCAGCGATGCCGCAGTGCCCGCCGCCGCGGCCCCGAACAGGACGGGTCGTAGGACGGTCATGTCACCCGACGTCGGGGACCGGGGCAGCGGCAGCGGCGCCGTACCCGTAGTGACCGACCCGACCGTCCAGCTGTTCGACCAGGGCGAGGATGACAACGCTGCTGCCCGTCGCCGAGTCGGCGTGATCGACCGTGGAGACCACCCGGGCTACTGCCGCGTCCTCGCGGACTGCCGCGACGAGATCTCGTGCCTGGGTGTCCCCTTCGGCCGCTCGCCCCCGCGCCGGTGACGCGGCAACGACGGCCAGGGAGCGGTCCCGCAGGATCCCGGCTACGGATCCGATCCCGACCTCGCCGGGGCCGGCCGCGGGAGTCGATTCCACCGGCCCGCCGAGGAGGACGACGATGTCCGCCGCTCCCATCGGGGATACGGAGGTCTCGATCAGTCCGGCCTGGGCGAGCCGGCTCTGCGCCTCGGTGGCGGAAGCCAACGGATCAGGTGGCTGGCCCGCTGACCCGGAACCAGGGGTGGCCGTCGAGGTGACGAAGGCCGAGGCCAGCAACTCGCCGGCCACGGCGTCCCATCCGGTGCGCGAGCCAGGCAAACCGGAGGCAGAGCTCCCCGGCAGCGTCGGTCCGTCGCTCGCGCGGGCGGGGTCGGTCCAGGCCGAGCTGAGCCGCACGATGCCGGTCAGTGCCGCGCCGGTGAGGGAGAGGTGCTGCACGACGTCGTCGGTGAGGGCCTCGGGTGCGCCGTCGAGGGCGATGACCACGACCGAGTGTCCGCTCAACCGTCCGTCGAGGACCTCCGCGGCGACCTCGTTGGCGTAGGCCTCAGCGGCGCCTCGAGCCACCACGGCGTCGTCGAGGTCGGCGCGCAGCGATTCCTTCTCGCTGCGCAGGTCGCTCAACTGCCGGTTGAGGGTCGACCCGAGGTCGTCCTGGAGGGGACCAGCACCGAGGACAATGCCGACCGCGAGAGCCAAGAAGATCGAGATGATCGACACGAGGTGGTACCGGAAGTCGATCACGTCATCAATCCTTGCAGCCAGGACCACACGTCGTCCCACCGGGCCGCGGCCACCTGGAGGATGGCCCGGCCGCCCGGCGTGGCGCTGAGTGCGGCCAGCAGAGCACCTCCGGCCGCCACGACAAGCATTCCGAGCGACCGCCCACCGATCCGGGCACGGTACAGCCGGCTGACCCCCTTGGCATCGACGAGTTTGCCGCCGACGCGCAGTCGGGTCAGGAAGGTGCTCGCCATACCGGAGCGGCCCTTGTCGAGGAACTCCTCCAGCGTGGCGTGGGTGCCCACCGCCACGATGAGCTCGGCGCCGCCTTCGTCGGCCAGCAGCAAGGCGACGTCCTCACTGGTCCCGGTCGCCGGGAAGACCACCGGCTCCAGCCCCAGCGCCCGCACCCGCTCCAACCCCGGCGCGCGACCGTCGCGGTAGGCGTGGACGACCACCTCGGCGCCGCCGAGGAGCGTCGAGTCGCTGATCGAGTCCATGTCGCCGACGATCAGATGCGGCTGATGGCCCTCCTCGACAAGGGCGTCGGCCCCACCGTCCACCCCGACGAGCACGGGCTTGTACTCGCGGATGTAGGACCGCAGCATGGCCAGGTCCTCTCGGTAGTGGTAGCCGCGGACGACGACCAGGACGTGGCGTCCCTCGATCTGGGTGGCGATGTCGGGGAACCCGATGCCGTCGATGAGCAGGTCCCGCTCGCGCCGCAGGTAGTCGATCGTGTTGGTCGCGAAGGCCTCGATCTGGTCCGACAGTCCCGCGCGCGCCTCGTCCATGGCGGCGTGCACGCCCTCCAGGGTCAGCCGCGTGCCACTGGCCACCAGCACGCCGCCGACATTCACGGAACCGCCGACGAGAGAAACGGGGACACCTTCACCCACCCGGGTCATGAGGTCCGCACCGCAGTGGTCCACGATCGGTATGCCGGCCTCGAGCAGGACTGCCGGCCCCTGGTTCGGGTAGCGACCGCTGATCGAGCGCGCCGCGTTGACCACCGCCGCCGGACGGCAGGCCAGGAGCGCATCGGCGCTGACCTTGTCGAGGTCCTCGTGGTCGATGACCGCCACCTCGCCGGGGCGCAGCCGCTTGGTCAGCCGCTTCGTGCGCACGTCGACGCGCGCCAGGCCCGTCGAGGGGGCCGAGCCAGCGGGAGCCGGGGCGGATCGGCGACGCAAGGAGAGGGTCATCGCCACCCATCGTCGCACGTCGTGGCGTTAGCGCGAGGCAGGGTGTGACGCCTGGTGTGACGCCTGGTGTGACGCCTGGGGTGACGCCTGCCGCGGGGTCTGGTGCGCGTCGGACACCAGGGCCGCGGCATGCTCGAGCCCCACCCGGGAGCGAGGATCGCCGCCGAGCATCCGAGAGAGCTCGGCCAGCCGATCCTGGCCCTCGACGCGGCGAACCTCGCTGGAACTGACCCGCCCGTCGTCCCGTTTGGTCACCACGAGGTGGTGGTCCGCGGCCGCAGCGACCTGCGCCAAGTGCGTCACGACGACCACCTGGGTATGCCGGGCCAGCCGCGAGAGCCGGGCGGCGACCTCCACCGCTGCGCTTCCCCCCACGCCGGCGTCGACCTCGTCGAAGACCATCGTCGGGGTGGTCGCCGCCTGGTCTGAGAGTCGGGCCGAGGCCACCAGCTCGATGGCCAGCATGACGCGGGACAGCTCTCCCCCGGAGGCCCCTTTCGTCACGCTGCGCGCCGCCGAGCCGGATCCCGCGCAGAGTTGGATGTCGACGTCGTCGACGCCGTCTCGCCCGAAGCGCCAACGGCCCCCCACCCCTGGCAACGCCAGGCCGCCCGGGGCGGCGTGGCTCTCCAGCGGCACGGAAACGGGCGCCGACCCCATGGCCAGGTGCGCGAGCTCCTCGGTGACTGCGGCCCCGAACTGCTCGGCTGCCGCGGTTCGGGTCTGGTGCACCTGCAGTGCGGCGGCGCCCAGCGTGACCGCCAGCTCCTGTTCCTCGGCCCGCAGCGTGGCCAACTCGTCGTCGGTCCCGTCCAGCTGGACGACTCTGGCAATGGCCTGGGCCGACCAGGCGAGCACGTCGTCGGTCGAGCGCCCATATCTGCGAGTCAGCGCGCCGAGCTCGGCGAGCCGATCATTGACGGTGGCCAAGCGCAGCGGGTCGGCGTCCAGATCGGCGAGGTAGCTCCCCAGATCGCTGCCCAGGTCGGCGACCAGGTAGGTCAGCTCGTCAAGCCGGGCCTGCAGGGCGTCGAGCTGCTGGTCGTGGCCGCCGGCTGTCGCGAGCGCCGCCCTGGCCCTGGCCAGCAGGTCCAGCGCGCTCTGGGGGCCGGTCGACAGCATGTCGTCGTCGGCGCCGGTGACCGCCCGGTGCGCCTCGTGGGCGGCCATCCGCAGGCCGTCGATGTGGGCCAGTCGCTCGGCCTCGGCACGCAGGGCGAAATCTTCGCCGGGCTGCGGATCCACCGCGGCGATCGACTCCAGGCCGTACCTGAGGGCATCGAGCTCGGTCAGTCGCGCGGCGCGGTCCCGTTCCAGCTCGGCGGTCCGGGCTCGGATGGCCGCCAGCCGGTCGTATCCGACGCGGTATGCCGCCAGCGCCGCGGCGAGCGGCTCACCCCCGAATCCGTCGAGGAGCTGGCGGTGCTCGGCGGCGCTGCGCAGCCGCCATTGGTCCGCCTGGCCGTGCACCGCCACAAGATGGTGGCCGAGCTCGGCCAGGACCCCGGCAGCCACTCCTCGCCCACCGACGGCGGCCCGGGACCGGCCTTCGCGGGTGACCGTTCGGCCGAGAATCAGTTCTTCGTCGGGGTCGAGGTCGAGCGAGTCCCGCAGCGCCTCGGGGAGCGCCCCGGCGGGTGCGTCGAACACGCCCTCGACATACGCGTGATCGGCGCCGGAGCGGACCAGCCCCGAGTCGGACCGCGCCCCCAGGAGCAGCCCGAGCGCGGTGACCACCATGGTCTTGCCCGCCCCGGTCTCCCCGGTGAGGGCGGTCAGGCCCGGGCCGAGGGGGACGACGGCCTCGGCGATGACACCGAGGTGCCGCAACCGGATCTCGTGGAGCACGGGGCCAGCGTACGGGCAGCCACCGTCACCGCGTCGTGCCGTTGCCTCGCCACCCCTGTACCGGCAGGTCGAACTTCTCCACCAGCCGATCGGTGAACGATCCGGCGGTCAGCCGCGCCAGGTGGACCGGCCGTTCCCCCCTGCGCACCTCGACCCGGGCTCCGGGCGGCAGATCGGTGGACCGGCGGCCGTCGCACCACATGACGCCGCGTCCCTCGGTGCCGCGGATGACTTCGAGCGCCAGGTGGGTGTCCGGGCCCAGGACCAAGGGGCGAGCAAACAGCGCGTGGGCGGAGTTGGGCACGACGAGCAGCGCCTCCACGTCCGGCCAGACGACCGGTCCTCCGGCGGAGAAGGCGTATGCCGTGCTGCCCGTCGGCGTGGCGACGACGACTCCGTCGCAGCCCCACGTGGACAGCGGACGCCCCTCGACCTCGACGGTCAGCTCGAGCATCCGCTCCCGGGCCACCTTCTCCACGCTGACCTCGTTCAGCGCCCAGCTGTGCGCGACAGGCTCGCCGTCATGGCTCACCGTGACATCGAGGGTCATCCGGGTCTCGGTGGTGTACTCACGGCGCACGATCCTGGCGACGGTGTCCTCCAAGTCGGTCCGCTCGACCTCGGCGAGGAACCCGACATGGCCGAGGTTGATGCCCAGCAGTGGCACATCGAGGGCTCGGGCGGTCTCGGCTCCCCGCAGGATCGTGCCGTCACCGCCGATGACACAGACCAACTCGACCTCGGCGGCGGAAAAGGTGTCGTCGTCGGCTCCGGCGATCGAGGCGGACAGCCCCTGCCCACGCAGCAGGTCGGCGACCTCGGCGGTGGCCGCCAGGACCTCCGCACGGCCCGGATGGCTGACGATGAGAACCCGGCGGTCTGACACGGTTACGACTCCTCCTGCGCAAGGGCCTGCGCCACGAGCGCGGCCCCGTCGAACGGCTCGACCATCGAGCGTCCAGCGTCGCCGGCCACTCCCCACACTAGATACTCCCGGTTGCCGTGGGCACCTGGGATAGGGCTGGGGGTCGCCCCGCACGGGGTGATCCCCACGACCGCCAGGCCCGCGACGGCGCGCTCGAGGACACGTCGCCGTTCGGCGGTGGATCGCACCACCCCACCGCGGCCCAGACGCTCCCGACCCACTTCGAACTGGGGCTTGACGAGAACGATGAGGTGTCCACCGGGCTGGAGCATGGCGGCCAGGTGGGGCACGACCAGTGAGGTGGGGATGAAACTCAGGTCGGCGACCACCACGGCAAAGGGTGCGCCGACGTGTGCCGGTGTCACGGTCCGGATGTTGCACCCTTCGAGGTTGGTGACTCGCGGGTCGTCGGCCACGACCGGCGCGAGCTGTCCGTGTCCGACATCGAGGGCCACGACATGCGCCGCACCGGCACGCAGGAGCGTCTGCGTAAAGCCGCCCGTGCTGGCTCCCACATCGAGGCAGCGCGCCCCGGCGACCGGCACCGGTCCGGGAGGCGCATCGAAGGTGCGCAGCGCGTGGGCAAGCTTCAGGGCGCCACGACCGACGGTGTCGTCGAGCGCTCCGGCCACCTCGGCGACCGCGGAGGCGGCCAGAGCAGCGGCAGGCTTGCGGACCACGACCCCATCGACGCGGACACGACCTGCTCGAATGGTCTCGACCGCCTGCGCCCGGGACCGGGCGAGCCCCACCCGCACGAGGTGGGCGTCGAGCCGCTCGCTCACCCGCTTGGCCGGTCCAGCCGGGTCTGCAGGGCCAAGAGCACCTGCCGTCCTGCGTCGATCTGCTCGTCGAGATCGCTGCCCGCCGCGGCCTGCGCGAGGTCGTGCAGCGCACCGTCAATGGCCTCGTGGCCAGTCTGGGGCGGGGTGGCCCCGCTCCCGGGTCCAGTCGTCATACGGGGTCCTCGGTCGAATCCGGCGGGAGCTGGCCGCCTCGGCGGACGCCCGTCGCGGCGGCCAGCGCCACGGCCAGCGACCGGACGTCGGAGGCGAGCTTGGTCAGCGCCTCGGAGGATGTGCCCAGGTCGCCGACGGCCAGTGCCAGCCCCTGGCGACTGGCCCATTCGGCGGCCTCGCAAGTGTTCTCCACGGCTTGTCCACAGGCCCGGACGGCGGAGCCGGCGATCTCGCCCGCCAGAGAGATGACCAGCCCGGCGCCGGGGACGTCCTGGGCCAGACGGACCGCACCGTCGATCTGGTCGGCGGCCGTGTCAGCGACGAGGACGGCCGTGTTGCCGATGCTCTCCAGGAGAGCGAAGCAGCCCCGCAGCGGGCCGTTGGGAATGCCGTCGGTATCCATCAGCGCTCACGGTACCCGTCCATAGCCCGCGTCAACCCGTGGACCCGCTCGGCGAGACCGGCATCTGCGCCGAGATCTGCACGCCAGGCCAGGACCGCAGCGGTCGCTGCAGCGAGCAGGTCATCTCTGTTGCTGCCCCGGACCCGTGCGGTCGACCCCTGCCAGGACACCTCGGCGGGGCCACAGGCCCACACGCCTGCCGCTGTCCGGCGCACCTCGCGAAGGGCGGTCAGGTCGCGAGCCAACGCGGTCAGGTCGTCGGCGACGTAGGTCGGCTCGACCTGCGGGTGCGCGAGCAGGTCCCCGAGCCGGTGCACCCCGCTGAGGACCCACAGGGTGTCCATGTCCGCTCGGGCCCCGCCCAGGATGTCGGTATCGAGCCGGTCACCGACGGCGAGACAGGCCGAGGTCGAAAGCCCCATCCGCTGGGCACTGGCCAGGGCCATGGCTGGGTCGGGCTTGCCGCCCACAAAGATCGGTCGACTCGAGGTGGCGGCAGCCACGGCATCGACCAGGGTCCCGTTGCCGGGGCCGATTCCGCCTCCTGTCGGGATCGTCCGGTCAAGGTTGGTCGCAACCCACGGCGCGCCTGCCTGAACAGCGAATGCCGCCTCGCTCAGATCACAGGCCCGCACCTGCGGACCGTAGCCCTGCAGGACCGCTCGCACCCCGGAGGTGAAGGTTGCCTCCGCAGCAAGGCCCACCTCAACGAGGGCAGCAGCAACACCGGGCCCGCCGACTGCGAGCACCGCACTGCCAGGCACCAGCAGGGTGGCGAGATGAGCAGCCCCAACCTGGGCCGAGGTGAGCACCTGGGTGAGCGAGGCGTCGATCCCTAGCTCGGCCAGGTGTTGCAGCACGTCATGTGGCGGGCGGGATGCGTTGTTGGTCGCGAAGACGACGTGGCCACCGCCGCGCTGCCACTCCGCGAGCGCCGCAGGCGCACCAGGCACGGCGGCTCGGCCTCGATAGACGACGCCGTCGAGATCGCAGACGAGTCCGGAATACCGGCTGGACAACCGGGTCACTGGTCAGACTCCTCCGCCGCACCTGCAGCAGGATGGCTCTGCGCCGCCTCCGGCACCGAGTCCGGAACCAAGTCCGCCACCGAGTCCGGCACCGGGTCCGGAACCGGGTCCGGAACCAAACCGGCGATGGTGTCGGCTGCCTCGACGGATGGCTGGAACCGGGTGAAACCGTCAGTGGCGGCTTGGTGCTCGGCGGTAGTGTCGGCGCGGTTGCTCTCGCCCGTGCCGGGGTGGTCGTCCTCGTTGCCGCGGTCGTCCTCGTTGCCGCGGTCGTCCTCATCGAGAACGTCGTCGGGGAGCAGGTCCGTCATGACCACCCCATCCAACTCGTCCAGCCGCTCGGCGGCGTCTGTCTCCAGTTCCAGGTCCAAGGTCGCGGCGCGCGCGAACCAGTCACGCGCTCGACTCTCCTCGCCGACGGCCAGCAGGGCGTCGGCATATGCGTATGCGAGACGAGGACCCACGCGCGTGCTCTTCAGCGCAGGAATCTCGAGGACCGCAACCGCGGCATCGACCTGCCCGAGATCCCGGCGCGCGCCCGAGGCAACGATGACCGCGTCGATCCGCTCACCGGTGGTCAGGCTCGACATATCGGCGGCTCGGAGCTCGTCCAGGGCCTTCTGGGGTCGTCCCAGTCCACGCTCGCAGTCGGCGATGTGCGCCACCAGATGGTTGGTCCCCGCCAGTCTGCGGGCAGTGCGGAACTCGCGCAATGCGCGAGCAAAGTCGCCCAGCCGATACGCCACCAGACCGAGGGCTTCGCGCACAGCCGCCACCCGTCCGGCGCGTCGCGCCGCGGTCTCGGCGTGAGCCAGCGCCGCCTCCGGCTCACGATCAAGAAGCCGAGCGACCATGACCAGATGCTTGGCGACGCCTTCGGCGTTGTCCTTGGACAGCGTTCGCAGTTGCCCACGAGCAGCGCGGTCCAACTCCTTGCCCGTCACGTCTTCATCGATGCGCGGGTCAGGGAGCCGCTTGCCACCTCCGGGAAGGTGGCGAGGCGCGATCTGATCCGCATCGACTCGACCACGCCAGGCGGCCGAGCCCCCCGAACCTCCCCGCGAACCGGCCCCGCCCCCCGCACGAGGGCCGGACGCACGCACCCCACGCTGGCCGGCCCCACGCGCCGAACGAGCGTCCTCCCCCTCGCCGGACGCCTGCCGGCGGCCCGACTCCGAGCCACGGAACCGGAACTCGTCCACCTCCCGCCGCTCGCCCCCGGACCCCCGGTCCCTGCGCTGGCCATCGCGCGGCCCCTGCCCGGCCCGATCATCGGCCCAGCGAC
>JBPOIZ010000064.1:0-2575 GCA_052034115.1 Actinomycetota bacterium | reverse complement strand
GTCCACGGCCGCGCGTTCTCGGTGGAGATCATCACCTTCATCTCTGTCCCCACCAGGGTGGTGGTCGCCTGCCGGGTGGTGCCTCAGTCCGCGACGGCGATCGATGTCGCGATGGCCCTCTATGACGCGATGCGACCGTTCTCGATGACGGTCGAGGGAACGACGATCGACGACTTCCGCTGGTGCGGCATACCCGCCTCGCTCGACTTCTCCCCACACCCGCTGGTCGCGCACAAACCCGCGCTGAAAACCGACCGGAGGCTGGACGGGGTCCACGTGAAGCCGGGGCTAACGCCGAAGTCGATCCGCGCGGACAACGGCTCGATCTTCATCTCGACCCACCTACGGGAAGTGTTGCGAGACCTGGGCGTGGACCTGCTGACTTCCAGGGTCGGGCACCCGCCGGACAACGCCACCGTGGAGCGGTGGCACGACACCCTTCAACGCGCGTACCAGGCGATCCCTGGTTTCAAGGGCAGGAACGTCCAGGAGAGGGGACGGTTTGTCGGCTCGGTCGCGGTCGAACCACTGTTGACGGCGCGGGAGCTGGAGCAGCATCTACACCGGTTCATCGCGTTGGACTACCACCGCAACAAGCACGCCGGCCTCAAGGTCCCCGGCGTCGAAGACGGCCACTTCACCCCGCTCGAGGCGGTCGACATGATCTCGGCCGCAACCGGGCGGATCCTGGTGCCGCAGCATCCGGACCTGATCTACCAGTTCCTGCCGATCAGATGGCTGAGCGTCGGCAACGCTGGCGTCACTCATCGCGGTCTCACCTACGACGGCCCGGTCATCGACGACCTGCGCGCACTGCGGCCCGGGACGTTCCGCGCAAAGGACGCCAAGGCCCCCTTCTTCTACGACCCGCGCGACCGGACCCGCCTGTGGCACCGATCCGCCATCACGAGGGACCGGATCGTCGAGCTGCGCGGGCGCCAAGCGCACCTCGTCGACGCGCCGCTGACCGACGTCGTCGTCCAACGTGCCCGCGAACTGATCAAGGCCCGCGGCGGCAACCACGTCGTCTCCCGCCGGGGCACCATGCTCGAGATCGTCGACGCCCTCGGCGAGCTCACCACACCACCCACGGCGGAGGAATGGCGGGCCCGGCTGGGTCGGGCCACCTTGCGCCACCAGCAGGCCCTGATCGACCACGCCGAAGCCGCCGACGCGCGCGCCCTCGTCGACGGCCTCACCTCGGGCACGGACCCCGCTCTGGCGCCGGTCGTGCCCCTGCGACCCGCCACCACGACCGAGGCCGTGCAGGTGCCGCCGGGGTTCGACTGGGACGCGCCGTTACCGGACTACCGGGTCAGGGACTGACGGGGCGGGTATGGACTCCCTGGATTGGCTCGCCCAAGCCCGACGTTCCCATCCCGACCCACCGTCCCGGCCCGGCGGGGGAGCGGACGGCGAACTCGCGGCATACGCCGACGCCGTCCACGCCCACCTCCGGGCGGCGCTACTGCCCTCGCCGCGTCACGACGCCGTCCGCGACGCCCTCTCGAGGGACTTGGCGCTGGTCGAGGACGAACCGGCCGGGGCCCGGACGATCTTGGCGCTGTCGGCGCCGTACACGGCCGGCAAGTCGAGCCTGGTCAAGGCATGGGCGCAGCCACTGCACCTGGCTTGGCTCGGCGACGCCGCCGCGGACGCATTGCCCTCGTGGAGCCCGGAGGCCGGCTACACCGCGGACCTCGTGCCCGTGGTGTACGTGACGATGATGGCCCGCACCAACGCCCGTGGCCTGTATGCCGCGATCCTCGCGTTCCTGCGCCACGGCACCCACCACCGGGGCGACATCACGCTGGCCGCGACCGAGGCGATGCGCCGGCACGGTGTGCGGCTGCTCGTCGTCGACGATGCGCACATGCTCAACACCGCCCTGATCACCGGGCGCGCCACGCTGGACGCGCTCAAGCAGATCAACACCGAGCTCGGCGAGCTCGGCGGGACCCTCATGCTCGTCGGGGCCAACCTCACCGGTGGAGACGCCCTCTCCGACGCGCAGATCCGCGGCCGGCTCTTCGAGCACGCCCTCGCGCCCTACCGCCTCGACAGCCCCGGCGAGATCCGGGACTGGCAGAACTTCCTCACCGGCCTCGAACCCATCGTGAGACCCTACCTGCCCGACCTGCCCGCTGGGGAACTTGCCACCGCCCTTGGAGCGGTCATCTTCAAGCGCACCCAAGGCTTCGTCGGGGACGTGCGGGCCTTGCTGGCCGCCGCAACCGCGTCAGCAGTACGCGACGGCAGAGCCACGCTGGTCCCGGCCGACTTCGCGGAGGCGCGGCTCAGCAGCCGCGCTCGTGAGGGGGAAGCACTCCTGACCGGCATGCCTCCCTCTGCTGCCGAGCAGTCGGCACCCCAGGTCCGAGTGGCCAGATGATCGACGCCCTGCTGCCGGTCCGCCTGCCGTGGCAGGAGGGGATGTCGTGGGCGTCTTACGTGATGGCGCTGGCGGCCGCCAACGGAGTGTCACCGATGGCCGTTGCGGGGGTGGCGATCTCTCGGGAGATGGATGCACCCACCAACCGCGGCCTCGAACGAATCCATCAGCTGAGCGGCGTCA
>JBPOIZ010000018.1:0-17764 GCA_052034115.1 Actinomycetota bacterium | reverse complement strand
CACGTTTTGGAAGTAACTCGTCATGGCCCAGTCCGGCCTGGTGGACGTGGCCACGGCTGGTAAGAAAATCGACGCCTGGGGGCCGGCCCGCTGAGCGCGTCCACCGCGTGGTGGCGGACCCCCGGGTCCGCCACCTCGCGTCCCTACATCGACCGTCGAAGGAGATGAGCTCGGGTCATGGCCGACGCTGTTATCGATGACGATGCCGCACAAAGCGGCGTCTGGAAGTGGATCAAGATCGTTCTCACCGCTGGCGTCGCGCTGGCCCTGATCATCGTCGGGGCGTCGACTGCCGGGTCCAACGGCTGGCTCAAGCTGGCCAACGCCGCCATTGCCATCGTCGCTGGCGTGCTCGGCGCGATGGCGTTGTTCTGGCTGCTCAACAAGCTCGTGGAGATGCTCCCGCCGAGGTGGGAGGAGCGCCTCAAGCCATACGTGTTCATCGGCCCAGCCCTTGCGGCGATCGGGCTGTTCCTCATCTTCCCGGCGATCCAGACCATCCAGGGGTCCTTCTACAACAGCGACCTGACCAAGATCGTCGGCTTCCAGAACTTCGTCGATCTCTTCGCCGACGCATCGTTCCGCAGCACGCTGGTCAACACCCTCATCTGGACCATCGTCGTCCCGACGGCGACGATCATCGCCGGCCTCGCGGTCGCCGTGCTCACCGACAAGTTGAGCGCGAACGCCGAGAAGTACGCGAAGATGTTCATCTTCTTGCCGATGGCGATCTCGCTCGTCGGCTCGGCCGGCATCTGGAAGCTCGTCTACGACGCGTCGATCAGCATCGACCCGCAGACCGGTGAGCAGACCCGGATCGGTCTGTTCAACGCGATCCTCGGCATCTTCGGCAAGGACCAGGTGCCGTGGCTGCAGACCTTCGACCTCAAACTCAACACCTTGTTCATCATCTTGGTCTTCGTCTGGACCCAGGTGGGCTATGCGATGGTGTTGCTCTCGGCAGCTATCAAGGGTGTGCCCGAGGACACCATCGAGGCCGGCCGGATCGACGGTGCGGGAGAGAAGCGGATCTTCTTCTCGATCGTCATACCGCAGATCCTTCCGACCATCGTCACGGTCTTCGTCACCGTGCTCATCGGCGCGATGAAGGTCGGTGACCTCGTCTTCGCCCTCGGCGCCCAGGACTACGACGCCGATGTCATCGGGTCGCGGTTCATCACCGAGCTGTGGACGAATACCAACCTCGGGAAGGCGTCGGCGATCGTGGTCATCTTGCTCATCGCGGTCATCCCCGTCCTGATCTACCAGATCCGCACCTTCAAGCGGGAGGAGTCGATCCGATGAGCACCAGCACCACGCAGAGCACGCTCCCCGCGGCCAAGCCTTCGGCGGGTCCCAAGGGAGGCAAGGTCGGCGCAGCTGCCGGCGCTGCCGGACCGGTGGTCAAGATCATCGTCTGGGTCATGGTGGCCCTGTGGACGTTGCCCACGGTCGGGCTGCTGGTCACCTCGTTCCGGCCGACCGAGGCGCAGTTCAACGGCTGGTGGAACGCCCTGTCGAACCCGACTCAGCTGACCATCCAGAACTACCAGGACGCGCTGACGACGGGGTCGAACCCCATGGGTGGGGCGTTCCTCAACTCGCTGGCTGTCTCGATCCCCGCGACGATCATCCCGATCCTCATCGCGGCCTTCGCGGCCTACGCGTTCACCTTCATGGAGTTCCGCGGGAAGAACTTCTTCTTCATCCTCATCGTGGCGTTGCTGGTCATCCCGAACCAGTCCGCCTTCGTGCCGCTGTTCCGCCTGTTCGGCCAGCTGGGGATCAACGGGACCTTCTTGGCGGTGTGGCTCGTCCACATCGGCTTCGGTATGCCGTTGGCGGTCTACATCCTGCGCAACTACATGGGCACCTTGCCCAAGGCGGTCATCGAGTCGGCCAAGATCGACGGCGCGAGCCACTTCACGACGTTCTGGAAGCTCATCATCCCGATGAGCTACCCGGCGCTGGCCTCGTTCGCGATCTTCCAGTTCCTCTGGGTCTGGAACGATCTGTTCGTGGCGCTGATCTTCCTGCAGGGCGAGCCAGTCATGACGGTTGCACTCAAGGCCCTCATGGGTCAGCAGGGTCAGGGCTACGCGCTGCTCACCGCGGGCACGTTCCTGACGATGCTGCTCCCGCTCGTCGTCTTCGTCTCGCTCCAGCGGTACTTCATCCGCGGGATGACCTCGGGCGCGGTCAAGGGCTAGCACCTGAGGTATGACGCACCTGGCCGTTGACCGGACGGAGGGGCTCCCCCCGGGGGGCTCCTCCGTCCATCTGCGCTCCCGTGCGACCTCCTTCGTCCTGGACCTGACCGAGGCCGGGGCCCAGATTCTCCACTGGGGGCCGGTGCTTCCTGCCTCGACCGACGTGGCAGCTCTGCGCCGGATATCGGTGCCGGCCATCTCGCATTCGGCGGTCGATGCCCCGATCCGGCGGCCCGCCCTGCCGATGGGCTCGGACGCGTGGCGAATGCGCCCGGTGCTCAGTGGCTCGCGACCCGACGGCACGGCCTTCGCTCCCCGGCTGGCGCCGGTGGGTATGACGGTGGCGACCGACGGCGACGTCCAGGCGGTCACGGTGGCCAGTGCAGATCCGGCTGCTGGGCTGACCCTGACCACGACCTGGCGGATGCACACCTCCGGGGTGCTCACCGTCGAGCAGTCGGTCAGCAACGACGACGCGTCGACATACCTGCTGGGCGCTCTACATGCGGTCCTGCCGGTGCCGGACCGAGCCAGGGAGGTGCTCGACCTCACCGGGCGGTGGTGTCGGGAGCGGGCGCCGCAGCGACACCACCTGCCCATGGGTGCGTGGGTTCGCGAAGGTCGGCACGGACGAACCGGCCACGACAGCCCACTTCTGCTTGCCGTCGGGACCTCAGGTTTCGGCTTCTCCTGCGGGGAGGTCTGGTCGCTGCACGTCGCCTGGAGCGGTGACAGCGTCTACTCGGCGGAGCGCTCGCCGGCCGGCTACAGCCAACTCAGCGGCGGCGAGTTCCTCCTTCCCGGCGAGGTGCGGCTCGAGCCGGGGCAGACCTATGACGCCCCCCCGGTGCATGCGGTCTACGCGCCCAGCGGGCTGGACGACATGTCCGCGCAGTGGCACGCCTTCGTCAGGGCCCGGCCCGGCCACCCAGCGACGCCGCGGCCCGTCATTCTCAACACATGGGAGGCGGTCTACTTCGACCACCGTCTCGACAAGCTCACCGCCTTGGCCGATGCGGCTGCCGAGCTCGGGGTGGAACGGTTCGTCCTGGACGACGGGTGGTTCGGCGGTCGGCGGTCCGACGACGCCGGTCTCGGGGACTGGGTGGTCTCCGGGACCGTCTGGCCCGAAGGGCTCGGACCGCTGGTCGAGCACGTGCGCGGCCTGGGCATGGAGTTCGGCCTGTGGGTCGAGCCGGAGATGGTCAGTCCCGATTCAGACCTCTACCGCGCCCACCCGGAGTGGGTGCTGGCGGCCCCGGGTCGGCTTCCACCGCCCTGGCGGCGCCAGCAGGTGCTCGACCTCGCTCATGACGGAGCCTTCGACCACGTCTTGGGACAGTTGGATGCCCTGCTGACGACCTACCGCATCTCCTACCTGAAGTGGGACCACAACCGAGACCTCCTCGACCCGGGCCACCTCGGAGTCCCCGGGGTCCGCAGCCAGACGCTGGCCCTCTACCGGCTGCTCGACGAGCTGCGGGCGCGCCACCCCGACGTCGAGATCGAGTCCTGCGCGTCGGGCGGTGGACGCATCGACCTGGGCATCCTCGCCCGAACGGACCGGGTGTGGGCCAGTGACACCATCGATGCCCTCGAGCGGGAGCACATCCAGCGCTGGACTGGCCTGCTGATCCCTCCCGAACTCGTCGGTTCGCACGTGGGCGCCGGTGTCTCGCACACCACCGGGCGACGGCACAGTCTGCCGTTCCGCTGCGCTGCAGCGATCTTCGGGCACTTCGGCATCGAGGCCGACCTCACCGAGGTCGATCCGCAGACCCGCGCCGGCCTGGCCGACGCTGTGGCGACCTACCAGGAGCTCCGCTCAGTGCTGCACGCCGGGCGGGTCGTCCAGATCGACCACCCGGACACCTCCCTGCTCGTGCATGGCGTGGTCGGTCCGCGGCAGGCGGTCTTCGGCTGTGTCCGGCTGACCACCGGGGCGACCGAAGTCCCGCCTCCGGTCCGGCTCAAGGGTCTCGATGACGACGCTGATTACCGGATCTCTGTGCGGAATATTGCCGGTGGCCCCACGACGCAGCAGATGGCGGGTCCGCCGTGGGCCGCTGAACCACGCCTCGTTCTGTCCGGATCCGTGCTCCAGCGGGTCGGCCTGCCGCTGCCGGTGCTGCACCCGGAGTCGACGCTGCTCATCGTGCTCGAACGGCTCTGACGACCTAGCCCAGCTCGGCGCGCCGCGGTGGGTTGGCACCAGCCCGCGACACGGTGATCCGGGAACAGCTCAGGGCTCTCGACACGGCCGGCTCGATCTCGGACCAGGTGGCGGCGAGCAGCCGCTCCCGGGCCTCGGGGCCACCGAGGAGGCCACTGTCCAACAGTCCGGACACCAGCCCGGACATGAAGGAGTCGCCGGCGCCGACGGTGTCGGCGACCTCGATGGCGTCCACCGGGCGGTGGTGCACGACGCCCTCCGAGGTCACGATGACCGTGGTGCCGTCACCGCCGCGGGTGGCGACCGTGACCTGCGCACCGAGCTTGCCCCAATGGGTCAGGACCTCTTCGACGGTGCGACCGGGGTAGAGCCAGGCGATGTCCTCGTCGCTGGCCTTGACGACGTCACTCAACGAGACGAGCTCCTCGACCTGCCGCCGCGCGACCTCGGCGTTGCCCATCAGCGCCGGGCGGGCATTCGGGTCGTAGGACACCGTGGCCGTGCGCCGCGCGTCGGCCAGGACCTGCGCGACGACGATGCCCCCGGGGGGCAGGACCGCCCCGATGGATCCGGTGTGGACGTGGCCGACCCCGCTGAGCGAGGGTGGCCGGACGTCCCAGTCGATGTCGAACTGGTATGCCGCGGACCCGTCGGCGCCGATGGTGGCCTGCGCCGATGAGGTGCGGCGCTCGTCGCGTCCGGTGGTGAGTCGCACGCCGTCGGCGGCCAGGTGTGCGTCGATCGCATCGCCATACCGGTCGTCGCCCAGCCGGGTGGCGAAGGCGACGTCGTGACCGAGCCGCGCCAGGCCCACGGCGACGTTGGCGGGGCTGCCGCCGGGGTGCTCGGCGACCGAACCGTCGGCCGATCGGACGACGTCGACGAGAGCCTCGCCGATGACGAGGGTGGACACGGGCTGTACCGGATCGGTCATGGTGTCTCCTTCGCGACGATTCACCCTACCGACCGAGTTTGGTGGGGGAATGGCCGGTCGGCGACGATATGCCGGTGACGACCACCCCGGGGCAGCCCCGCAGCAGCTATTCGATGGGCTCCCTGCCCAACATGATGCGGTCGCTGCTCGTCATCGTGGCCATCGTGATCGGGTTCGTCGCGCTCGTTCCGCGAGCGGATCGCCTGGACGCACCCCAGATCGACATCCTCGAGGTCGCGGCCGCGCGCGGCGCGGAGTCGGGGCTGCCGCTGGCCGGAGCAGATCCGGTGCCGTCGGGGTGGCGCCAGGTCAGCGCCTACCTCAACCGCACCGCCGACGGAGCCCTGACCTGGCAGGCCAACTACGAATCGGACTCCCGGGCGCCGCTGGCCATCAAACAGGCCGTCTCACCTGGGCCGGCCTGGTATGACGTCGCCACCGCCCGCGGTGAGAAGCTCGGCCAGGTCGGCATCGCTGGACGCCAGTGGGACGAGTACTACTCGGCCGATCAGAAGCAGGTGACGTTCGTGCGCCCGCCCGGCCCGCGGGAGACGCTCACGACGGTGGTCACCGGTCAAGCCCCTCGCGACGACGTCATCGCCCTCGCCGCGGCTCTTGTGGTGCCTGCGCCCTCCGGCACCCCGACACCGTCCTGACCGCGCGTCCGTCAACCCCCGCCGGTGGTCAGCGCTCGGGCGAGCGCGGCTCGTCCAGCCGGGCCTGAGCGCCATCCAACACCGCCGTGCAGTGGGCGGCCAGGGCCTCGCCACGTTCCCACAGGAGCATGCTCTCCTCCAGGGGCACCTGCCCGCCCTCGAGCCTGGCGACGATGGCCGCGAGCTCGTCCCGTGCCTGCTCGTAGGACAGAGCGGGGATGTCGTCATACCCCTGAGCGTGCGTGTTCGCCACGGCCGCGAGCCTACCCGGTGCCGCCGCCGACGACCCGGACCCCGAAGTCACCGTCGCCGACGACGACGCGGAGCAACTCATCGGCGGTCACCTCGTCCCGGGATCGGATGACCCGTCGGTCCCCGTGCTCGACGAGCGCGAAGCCACGCGCCAGCACGCTGGTCGGGGACAGGGCCAGGCCGTGCCGCCCCAGGTGCTCGATCCGGAGGCGCTCCCGGGCGACCATCGCCACGACGGCACGCCGGCCCGCCGCACGTGCTCCATCCACGACGCCGCGGTGGACGGCCAGCACGGCTCCGCGGTCCCGCAGCACCGGCCGGTGCCGCAGGAGCGCGACCTCGTGATGTCGCTCGGCGACGGCGCGCCGCACGCTGGATGCCAGTCGCTCGGCGAGCCCGGCGACGAGCGCTCGTTCGGCTGCGGCGTCCGGCACCACCCGGCGTCCGGCGTCGGTCGGCGTGGACGCCCGGACGTCCGCAACGAGGTCGAGCAGGGGGGTGTCGGATTCATGCCCGATCGCGCTCACCACGGGGGTGGCGGCACCCGCGACCGCGCGCAGCAGCGTCTCGTTGCTGAACGGCAACAGCTCCTCCGCCGCGCCGCCGCCTCGGGCGATGACGATGACGTCGACCTGCGGGTCCCGGTCCAGTTCGGCCACGGCGGCGCAGATCTCGGTGACGGCGCTCGACCCCTGCACCGCAACGGCTCGCCGGATGATGCGGACCGCGGGCCAGCGCGTCGTCGCGGTCGCCACGACGTCATGTTCTGCGGCTGAGCCGCGTCCGGTGATCAGCCCGACGCCGCGAGGGACGAAGGGAATCCGCCGCTTGCGGTCCGCGTCGAAGACCCCCTCCTCGGCCAACCGCCGACGCAGGATCTCGATCCGAGCCAGCAGGTCGCCGACCCCGACCGGACGGATCTGCCGGGCCTCCAGCTGGAGGGTCCCGCGCCGTGGCCAGAAGACCGCCTTGGCGTGCAGCACCACTCGCGCCCCCGGTGCCGGTGGTGTCGGCATGGCGTCCAGCGCGTAGGAGGAGATCGTCACCGGCAAGGACATGTCGACCTCGGGGTCGCGCACCGTGAGGTAGGCGGTGGCCCCGCGCCGGTTGAGCTGGATGACCTCACCCTCGACCCACAGCGGGGCCATCTTGTCCACGTAGTCGGTGATCTTCAGGGCGAGCACCCGGACCGGCCAGGGGTGTTCTGCCGACGTGTCCAGCGCACGCTCGGGCAGCCCGGGACCGTTCGGCGTCGCCATACCGGCACTCTACGGGCGCACCAGCGGCGCCACCGAGAGGTCGAGGACGCGGCCGGCGACCACGAGTGCGACCTCGTCGGCCGCAGCGGACACCGTCGCGGTAGCGGTTCCCAGCAGGTCCCGGAACAGCCGCCCGGAGGCGGTTGCCGGCACCACACCCCAGCCGACCTCGTTGGAAACGACGACGACGAGGTATGGCGCGGCACGCCCGGCTGCAGCGAACTCGTCGACCGCCGCGGCGACGAGCGTGCGGGCCCTCTTGTGGTCCTCCCACGCGGCCGCATCATCGATGAGTGCTGCGACCCAGGTGCCCAGGCAGTCGACGATCACCGGGCGCTGATCGATGCCGGTCAGCACCTCGGTCACGGCCACCGTTTCGATGGTCTCCCAGCAGTTCGGCCGCCGCGCCTGGTGTGCGGCCACCCGGGCCGCCCACTCGGCATCGCCCGGGTGATTACCGCCCGGCACGACATACCGACCGGGCCGGGAGCGGTCCAGGAGCGACTCGGCGTGCCGGCTCTTGCCGCTGCGGACGCCGCCGGTGACCAGGGTCAGACTCATGTGGCCCCCACGGCCGGGCTGGTGACCTGGGACGCCGGTTCGTCCGTAGCCGTCGCAGCCGTCGCAGTCGCCGGCAGCGCCGCGAACGACGCACGACGCGTCGCGCGCCGCAGCGAGGCCAGGACTCGTCGACCGCCGAAAGCGACGAGCACCGCGGTGAACAGGCCCCTCGAGAGGTCCCACCCCAGCGAGGTGACGACGTAGAACAGGGCGTATCGCACGAGGTTGGCCATCGCTCCATCTCCAGTGACGAAGCCCGCACCGGCCGGAGAGGTGGCCCCGGCGAAGGGCCAGAACCAGAGGTTGAGCAGGGCGCCATAGGCCATCGAGGCCAGCACGCCATACCCGACGAGCATGACCACCTCGCGGCGACCGGACACCCGAGGCAGCAAGCCGGCCCCCATGGCGACCCAGCCGCAGCCGATCATCTGGAACGGTGTCCAGGGGCCGACACCGCCGGTGAGGAAGGCCCCGGTGAGCAGCGCCATCGAACCCATGAGGAAGCCCAGCCGGGCACCGAGCACGCGGCCCCCGAGAACGAGGAGGGCGAAGATCGGCTCGAGCCCGGCGGTGCCGGCGCTGAGCACGCGAAGTGCGCCGCCGATGGCTGCCAGGGCGCCCAGGACGGCCACGTTGTGTGCCGACAGCCCGGAGGCGGACAGCTCGGCCAGGACGAGCATGGCCAGCAGCGCCATGAGCACGGTGAACAGCCAGGGCAGATCCTGGCCCTGCGCGATGGCCTCGGGCGAAGAGAGCACGAACGGCCACAGGAAGGCCGCCACTCCGACGACGCAGGTCAGGAAAAGGACGAGGGTGGCCCGCCACCGGTTCGCGCTAGACATGGGTCACCTGGCCGGACGTCGACCTCGTGCGAGCCGAGACGACCTCGCTGGCCGTGAGGAACGGGACGGGGTAGACGACTCGGGCGACCTGAGGCGAGAACGCCGGCGACCCGGCCAGGAACGCGCGCGCCCGCTCGGTCGCCACGATCTCCCCGTCGGCGAGCAGGACGACCTCGTCGGCGAGTTCGGCGGCCAGTTCGACGTCGTGGGTCGCCACGGCGACCGCCGTCCCGGCGCCGCGGTGTTGGCGCACCAACTCGACGAGGGCCGCCTTCGCCCGGTAGTCCAGGCCCCGAGTCGGCTCGTCGAGCAGCAGGACGGGAGGAGCCGGGGCCAACACGACGGCCAGCGCCAGCGCCAGTTGTTGACCGGCCGACAGGTCGCGGGGATGCGTCGGTCCGGGCACGCCCCCCAGGATGCGGTCGAGCAGGGCCCTCGTCGTGCCGGCCGGCAGCTCGTTGTCCCGGTCCGCGTCGGCGCACTCCTGTGCCACGGTCTCCCCGTAGAGCAGATCGAGCGGGTTCTGCGGCACGAACCCGAGGCGGGCGACGAGCTCGCCAGGTCGCAGCCGGGCGGGGTCGGCGTCCATGAGCCGCGCCGTGCCCCGATGGGGGCGGTGCTGCCCGGCCAGCGTGTGCAGCAGCGTCGACTTGCCCGAGCCGTTGCGACCCATGACGGCCGTGACGGTGCCCGCCCGCAGGCTCAGGCTGCTGTCGCGAAGGGCGATCACCGCGCCGCGCTGCACCGTGACCCGATCGACGCTGGCGCGGATCGGCCCGTTCAGCACGGCCGGCGCCGGGGCCGGTATGGCGGCCAGGTCGGCGCGGAGCGCTCCCGCAGCCCGCCGAGCTGCGCGGACCGACAGCGGCAACGGGCTCCACCCCATGGCCCGACCGAGGTCGATGACCGGCGGAACGACGGCGCTGCGATACATCGCGGTGGCCGGCTCCAGGACGGCCGACGCCGTGCCCCCGGAGACCAGGACGACGCCGTCGGCGTGGTGCACGACCCGTTCGAGCCGGTGCTCGGCGAGCAGGACGGTCATCCCGAGGTCGTGAACGAGGCGCGAGACCGTGGACAGGACGTCCTCGGCCGCCACCGGATCGAGGGCCGACGTCGGCTCGTCCAGCACCAGGACCCGGGCTCCGCTGGCCATGGCGGCCCCGATGGCGACCCGCTGCTGCTCGCCACCGGAGAGGGCCCGCAGGGGGGCACGCCGCAGCTGGGCCAGGCCGAGCAGGTCGAGGATCTCCTCCACCCGTCGACGCATCGCCGACGGCGCGACGCCCAGGGTCTCCATGCCGTAGGCGAGTTCGTCCTCGACCATGTCGGTGACGAACGACGAGGCCGGGTTCTGGCGCACCGACGCGACGAGATCGGCAAGGTCACGCGGCCGGTGGGTGCGGGTCGAGCGACCGGCCACGCGCACCTCTCCGGCGAGAGTGCCGCCGGTGAAGTGAGGAACCAACCCACTTACGGCTGCGAGGAGCGTCGACTTCCCGCCTCCGGTCGGCCCGACGACCAGGACGAGTTCGCCCTCGTCCACCGTGATGCTGACGTCGCGCAGCGCGGGTGCGAGGGCGCCGTCATACGTGACGGTGACGTTGCGCAGCGAGATCACGTGACCTCCACCGCTATCACGGCAGCACGGCGTTCCCGCCGCGGGGCCGGCGTTTCGGGGGTGCCCGCTCGTCCCGACCCGTCCCGACGGGCTCCGCGCGGCTCCGGTGCCAGCGGAGTGGCCCAGCCCGGGAGGGCGGCGACGAGCAGCACGGGTATGACGGCCAGCGGGACGGACGGTGCCGCCAGCTCGAAGGGGTTGGGCGCCAGGAACGCCGCTCCGTGCATCTCCGCGACGGCGGCCGCGGTGGCCGCGGCGATACCGCAGAGCACCGTGATGGTCTCGGGGAGGGCCCACTGGTCGCGGCGATACCGGGATCGCCGATCCGTTCGACCACGATGCAGCACGGCGACCGCGCACAAGCCGATCCCGGCCGCGGCCACGGCACCGCTGAGGGCCGGGCTGCTCGCCGCGTCGAGCAGGGCGTAAAGACCCGCGAGTGCGCCGGCCGCACCGACGATGAGGAGCACGTGCGACCGGGCGCCGCCGACACCGGGCCGACGCCGGCCGTAGCCACGACAGTCCATCGAGGCCGCCAGCGCCAGCGCCCGGTCCAGGGCTCCGTCGAGGATGACCGGGACCATGGCGGCGACGTCGCGGATGCCGGTGCTACGCCGTCCACGGAGGCGCCGAGCGCGGCGGACCCGCGCTGCGTCCTCGGCGAGCGCTGGAGCGTAGGCCAAGCCCACGACGAGGGTGGTGCCGACGTCATCGAGGCTGGCCGGTAGATAACGCAACAGTCGTCGCGGGCTGGCCAGGGCGTTGGCGGCACCGAGGACGACGAGCATCGCGGCCAGCCGCAGCCCCTCGGTGGCAGCTGCGGTGAGGCCCTCGGCGCTGACCGGTCCGCCGATCCGCATCCCGCCCGCCCAGTCGGGCAGGGGGAGGACCGGCAGCCGGATCAGGACGGTCGAGCCCAGGCCCGAGCCGCCGAAGACGATGTGCATGAGCACCCTGATGACGATCGCTGCCGCGCCGATCATCACGACGGCTCGCATCGTGTTCGGGGTGCTGGGGTCGCGGCGCATGGCGACAACCCAGCCGGTGACGCCGATGACCAAGATCAGCAATGCGACGTTGGTCGTCCGCGAGGCTGCGACGGCAAGCCCGAGCGCCCACACCCACCACGCCAGGGGGTGGAGGAGTCGGCGCTCGGGCTTCATGTCACGACCCCACGCTCTGTCGACGGCGACGCTGGCTGAGCAGCAGCGCGACAAGAAGCCCCGCGACGCCGAGGACCGCGACCCACGAGATGACCTTCGTCGCCATGTCGTCGGACGTCGCAGCGGGGTCGGTGCCGGCGGCCGCGCTGGTTTCCGGTGCCGTCGGGGTGGTTGCCGGTGCGGCGATGACGATCGGGGTGTCGACTGCCTTGGCGGCCGCGGAGACGGACTTGACCTCATCGCCGCAGCCGGTGGCCGGCCAGCTGTCGAGTCCGCAGATGAGGCCCTTCTCGGCACGGGCGGTCGCCACCGCGGCCAGGGTCTCTGCGCCCGAGGCGGCCGTGTCGACCACCGCGCACGCGGCCCGCGGTGCCGGTGGGGTGCCGGATTCGGCGTCGGCGTCGCGGCCGTAGTCGATGACGACCCCGACCCGCTTCTTGCCGTCCTGCGCCGGGGTCGAGCCGCAGATCTGCGCGAAGGAGAGGGTGGCCCGGGGGAACCGGGTGTCCGACTCTCCGGCGACGGCGAACCGCCAGCCCTCGACCGAGCCGTCCTTCGGGGTCACCTGGTCCGGACCCTTCGTCGCGAAGGCCCAGGCGCCGTCGGTGAGCTGGTAGTAGCCCCAGTACCGGTATGCCGCTGCGGCCGCCGGACCGGCCAGCCCGATGAGGACCGCGGCCAGCACGGCGAGGGAGGCGGCAAGACGCCGCAGGACGTTGAGACGGGGAGCACCCACAGGAAGACCTCTCCGCGGATCGAGGGCCGGAGCCTCGGACCTCGCCGGGTGCTCTGGCTCCATCCGCACACCACGACGGATTGTTCAGGAGCCGATCGAGGGCAGGCAGTCCGGCTCGCCGGGACACGTCCCGGCCTACGGTTGCGGGTCAGCGCCGGCTTCGGACCGGCTTCCCCTGCACCACGATGCGGTAAGCCGAACGGTTCCACGCGGATGGGCGCACTGTCAAAGCCCGTGGCCAGGGGCGCGGTGGCCGGCCGACATACGATGGGCCGGTGACAGCGCCCACCAAGACCGTTCTGCTCGCCGCACCACGCGGCTACTGCGCGGGGGTGGACCGTGCCGTCGTCACGGTCGAGAAGGCGCTGGAGGTCTATGGGCCGCCGGTCTACGTCCGCAAGCAGATCGTGCACAACAAGCACGTCGTGAGCACGCTGGAGCAGCGCGGGGCAGTCTTCGTGGACGAGACCGACGAGGTGCCCGAGGGGGCCACCGTCATCTTCTCCGCGCACGGCGTCGCCCCGGTGGTCCACGATGAGGCGGCCGCGCGGTCGCTGCGCACCATCGATGCCACGTGTCCGCTGGTCACCAAGGTCCACCGCGAGGCGGTGCGCTTCGCCGAGGAGGACTACGACATCCTCCTCATCGGGCACGAGGGGCACGAGGAGGTCATTGGGACCGCGGGGGAGGCGCCCGAACACATCGTCCTCGTCGACGGCCCGGACGATGTCGCCGCCGTGCGGGTCCGGGACCCGGGCAAGGTTGTGTGGCTGTCGCAGACGACCTTGTCGGTCGACGAGACGATGGCGACCGTGGGCCGGCTGCGTGAGCGATTCCCGGCCCTGCTCGACCCGCCCAGCGACGACATCTGCTACGCGACGCAGAACCGGCAGCTGGCGGTCAAGCAGATGGCCCCGCGGTGTGACGTCATCATCGTCGTCGGCTCGCGGAACTCCTCCAACTCGGTGCGCCTCGTTGAGGTGGCCCTCGAGCACGGCGCCCGGGCGGCATACCTCGTCGACTATGCCGAGGAGATCGAGGCGGCCTGGCTCACCGGCGCGGCCACGGTGGGGGTCACCTCTGGCGCCTCGGTGCCGGAGATCCTGGTCCGTGGCGTGCTCGACCTGCTCGCCGACCGTGGCTTCGGTGCCGTCGAGACGGTCGTCGCGGCGGAGGAGTCCCTCCTGTTCGCCCTGCCGCACGAGCTGAGCCGCGACCTGAAGGCACGCACCGGCGAGGATCCCGACGAGGTGCGCCACGACCCGGCCTCGCTCGGCGACCCGCTGCACTAGGGGCAGGTCAGCGGGAGAATCCCGAGGTGGGCGACACCGGGTCGTCGTATGACGCCAGGTCGTCTCGGGCCAAGGCGTCGGCGAGGACGGCCACCTGTTCTTCGCTGGGGTTGACGATCGATGCCCCACCGGCAGTCGTGCCCACTCCCGACCAGGGGGCCGTCCAGGAGTGGATATCCCCTCCGCGCACGCCCCGAAGTGAGAAGGCCAGCGAGCGGATCCCGCCCACGTCGAAGGCCCGGTCAACGGTCATGTTCCGGCTGGCGGCGTCGAGGTAGTTGGTCAGCCGGACCGGGTTGAGCAGGACGTCGGTGCTCAGACCCTTGAGCAGCACGGCGGTGATGAACGCCTGCTGCCGCTTGCCGCGCCCGATGTCCCCTTGGCTGAGGCCGTGCCGTTCCCGGACGAACGTCAGTGCGGTCGCTCCGTCCATGTGCATCATCCCGACCGGGAAGCCCGGGCTGGCCTCGGCGACCGTGACATCCACGCCGCCGACGGCGTCGGTCATCGCCACGAAGCCGTCGAAGTCGATGGCGGCGACGTGGTCGATCGGCACGTCAAGGAGGCCTTCCAGCGTCTGGACGAGCAGTGGGGCACCGCCATACGCGTAGGCCGCGTTGATCTTGTTCTTCCCGTGGCCGGGGACGTCGACGTAGAGGTCCCTGGGGAAGTGGATCAGGTCGATCCGGTCGCGCTCCGCGCTGATGTGGGCCACCACGATGACGTCCGAGCGACCGTTCTCGGCCTGCGCAGTGCGGCTGTCGCTGCCCAGGACCAGCAGGTTCAGTGCTCCGTCGGCGCTCGTCGGGCGCGTGGGCCGACCGGCCTCGTCCCCGGCGGGCAGCAAGTCCGCATAGCTGATGTTCTGCGACACCCGGTGGTTCAGAAAGGCGAGGAAGCCGCCGCCGGTCAGGGCAAGCACGGCGACCAGAGCGGCCGCACTCCAGGCCAGCCGACGTCGCCAGCGGCGTGGTCGACGTGCGGGGCGGGGCGCGGACGAGGAGGACGACGAAGCACGGACCACCCGGTCACGCTACGGGCCAGAACTGGACGGCCCCTGGACGTGGCCTGGGCGTCGGCTGGCGGGGTGCTGTCGGCTCGCCGGTCGACAGGTCAGGACGTCAGTCGGCGGGCGGACTCCGCGGAAGGCTCCCAGAGCTCGATCTGTGGGCGAGCGACGTCGGGCTCCAAGCTGGCGAGCAACTCCGCGCTCGTCAGTGGCCGGACGGATGACTCGAGTGGCGCCCCCGCGGGCAGCGCGGCGGAGACGATACCCAGATCGTGCAGGTGCCGGGCCGTGGCGAGCACCCGGTGCTCGAGGGAGCCCACGAAGGCGTTGTAGTCCTCCACGCTGCGGGTCAGTGACCGTCCCAGTGCGGCGGCATGGGACCCCAAGGTCGCCAGACGGGCATACAGGGTGGTGCCGAGCGCCAAGAGCTCCTTGGCGTTGGCGGCCAGCGCGTCCTGCTGCCACACATAGGCCACGGTGCGAAGCAACGCCATCAGCGTCGCGGGGGAGCACAGAACGACTTTGGCGCTCTGGGCGTAGTCGTAGAGGCCGGGGTCGGCAGTGACGGCGGCCGCCAGCACGGCGTCGCCGGGGACGAAACAGACGACCATCTCCGGGGTGTCGGCGAATCCGCTCCAATAGGACTTGCCGGCCAAGGCGTCGACGTGGCCGCGCAGCGCCTTGGCATGCTGGGCGAGCAGTCGACCTTGGACCTGGGGGTCGACCCCGTCGGCGTGCGCATCGAGGAAGGCGCGCATGGGGGCCTTGGCGTCGACCACCAGGGACCGGTCGCCGGGCAGCCGCACGACGACGTCGGGCCTGATGCGCGCACCGGACCGGTTGGTGGCCGTCACCTGCTCGTCGAAGTCACAGTGCCGCAGCATGCCTGCGTGTTCGACGATGCGGCGCAGCTGGGCCTCGCCCCACGTGCCGCGGGTGGCCGAGGCACTCAAGGACCCGGCCAGGGACGCCGTCGTGTCGCGCAGGGCGGCCGCAGTGGCGCTCACCTCGGCGAGCCGCTCGCCCATCTGACCGAGCTGCTCCACCCGATCCCGCTCCAGGGTCGCCACCTGACGTTCGACGCGGTGGACGGCGTCGCGCAGGGGGGCCAGCGTCGCGGCGGTCTGGGCGTCCTCGGTCAGGGTCGCCTCGAGGTCGACGATGCGCTCGCGCAGCCCGTCTCGAGCCGCCTGAGCCTCCGCCAGGCGCGCGGCATACGTGCCCCGCACGGCGAGGTAGGTGACCAACGCAGCCAGGACTGCGCCGAGCGCTGCACCGAGGATCGGGCTCATGGCACCACCTTGGCACTCACCTCTGACAGCGCCCGGGCGCGCACACGGCGGGGCCCCCGGTCGGCGGGGCCCCCGGTCTTTAGGAGTCCTTAGGCGCCTTCGTCGACTGTTGTGTGACGCCAGCACCTACGACGCAGGGAGACTCAGATGTTCGCTTCCAAGCTCGCTCGCCGCCTTATCGGGGTTGTCCTCGCTGCGAGCACCTTCCTCGGTGTGTCCGCCTCCTCTGCCTCCGCGTGGAGCGGCAGCCCGAGTGGCTCGCCCGGGACCGTCTACAACCTCGGCACACTCAGCGCCGTCGATGTGGTGTTGTTCGGGAACCCGTACTCCTCGTTCATGGGCAACCGCGACTACAACGTGGCGCGGACCCCGGTCTACGCCGGCACCCAGCTTGTCGTGATCCAGTGGTTCGTCGACCGCTGGTACAGCTCCACCGGACGGTGGGACCAGTTGTATGCCGGTCCGCTCGCACGTGCCACCCTTCCCTCCGGGCGCAACGCGCTGTTCGCCCGGCCCAATCTCCAGACGACTGTCGCTCGCGGATACCTCCGCCCTCGGCTCGGCGTCGTGTGGGCTCGCGCGGACACCGGCGGCTTCCTCGCCGGAACGTCCATCGTCCCCTCCGCCGCCGCCGAGACCCCGTGCGTGACCACGACGAGGCTCTGCCTGGCCTACAACGGTTACGTCCGTCTCGGTGGCTACCGGACCGGGGCGTGGTGACGATGCGCGCCAGCACCGCGCGGGTCATGACCCGCGCCCTCGCCGGCGCGGCGGCCCTGGCCGCCATACTGGCCCACGCGGCCGCCCCCGCTCACGCCGCGCCGCCCGTCGCCGCGACATGCACGTATGTCGTCAGCACCACGGGTTCGGACGCCCGGTGAGGACGCCACCCTCGTCGGCAGGCTCGTCGTCCAACCCTCGGCGGCCGGCCTGACGATCGCCGGGCTGGCGCTGAACGGCACGAGCACACTGCAGAGCGAGGCATCGGCCGTCATCGTGTGGGCCAACGACGTCAGTCTCGTGGGGAACGACATCACCGCACCCACTCGGATCTGCGTCGGCGTGGGCGAGTACGGTGCCACGACCATCCGGGTGTCGGGGTTCCTCGCCGAAGGGAACCGGATCCACCACTGCGGCGACAACCGCACCTTGGGGGTGCCATATGCGGGCTACCCCACAACCAGGAGCACGCCCTCTACCTCGGCAACACGACCGGCGCCGTCGTCGAGTACAACCTCATCGACCACGCCGACGCCCCTGGCTTCCAACTCTTCAGCAATGCCGACGGCAGTCGGATTCGGTACAACACCCTCGATGCCAACACGGTCGGGTTCAACCTCGGGGGATCATCGGCCGGCACCAGCGAGGCGAACACCCTGTCCGGCAACCTCGTCACCGGCCTCGGGCGGGTCGGCGTGGACGTGAACTGGGCGGCGGGCGTACCGACGGGGACGAACCGCTCGACGGTCGCGACGTCCTGCTTCTTCGGGCCGTCCACGAGCACGATGCTGCCGTCGACCTCAGGCCTGGTGGTCTCGGGCAACCGTTGGGTGGACCCGGCGTACGTGAACCAAGCGACCGGCGACTACCGCCTTCAGCCGACGTCGCTCTGCCTTGGCGTGGGACTGCGCCCCTCGCTCACCGCGGGCTCGGTGTCCTCCGCTGGAGGCGCCATCACTGCGGGTGCGACGCTGAGCCCGCACCGGCAGAGCGCGACGTATGCGCTGCGCGTGCGGACCTGCTCGACGAGCGACTGCGTCGGCG
>JBPOIZ010000057.1:0-4078 GCA_052034115.1 Actinomycetota bacterium | reverse complement strand
CCCCAGCGGCCAACCCGACGCCCGGATCCCGGTCTACGGGCCGCAGGGCACCCAGGAGCGGATCGAGAAGGGCTACGACACCGACGAGGGACATCTCGACTCGGCCTTCGACTTCCGTGAGCTGATCGCCGAGCAGCCGGTGCGGATCGGGCCGCTGACCGTGACGCCCTACCCGATGAACCACCCGGTGCCCACCTTCGGCCTGCGGGTCGAGGCCGGCGGCCGCGTGCTGGCCTACACCGGCGACACCGACACCTGCCCGGCCCTGGGCCCGCTGCTCGCCGGTGCCGATCTGGCCCTCATGGAGTGCGCGTTCGTCGACGGCCGAGACACCCCCCGCGGCATCCACCTCACCGGATCGCGGGCCGCGGCGGCGGCGGTCGCGGCCGGAGGAGTGCGCCGCCTCATGCTCACCCACCTGCCCTCGTGGAACGACCCCGAGGTATGTCGAGCGCAGGCCGCGAGCGTGTGGCCGGGGGAGGTCGAGGTCGCCGAGCCGGAGCGCAGCGACGACCTCTAGGCTGCCCCGCAGCCTAGACGAGGCCGGCGTCGTGGATGCGGATGGCGATCTGCACCCGGTTGGCCGCCTCGAGCTTGGTGAGCAGGTGCGTGACGTGCGCCTTCACCGTGGCCACCGAGAGGTATTGCTCGGCCGCGATGTCGGCGTTCGTCCTCCCCTCCGCGATGGCCAGCGCGATGTCGCGCTCACGGGGCGTCAGCGCCTCGACGAGGGTGGCCGCCTGCTCCCGCCGCGGGTCCGGATGGTGCAGGGCGACGGCGGCGATGAGCTGCTGGGTCACCGTGGGGGAGAGCATCGGCTCCCCCGCGTGCACCCGGTGGATCGCCTCGACGATCTGCGGCGGCGGGGTGTCCTTGAGGAGGAATCCGCTCGCCCCGGCCCGCAGCGCCCCCAGGACGAGGTCGTCGGCGTCGAAGGTCGTCAGGACGATGACCGCGGGGGGATCGGGCCGGGACATGACCTGGGCCGTCGTCGTCAGCCCGTCCTGCACGGGCATCCGGATGTCCATGAGGACGACGTCCGGCCGAGCCTGCCCGATGGCCGCGGCGACCTGGCTGCCGTCGCTGGCCTCCCCGACGACGTCGAGCCGCGGGTCGCCACCGAGCATCATCCGCAGCCCGGAGCGCACGAGGGGGTCGTCGTCCACGAGCAGGACCCGGACCGGGGTGTCCTCAGCGCTCATCGGCCTGCTCCTTCCACGGCAAGGTGGCGGTGACCCGGTAGCCGCCGTCGGCGGTCGGGCCGTGTGCCAGGCTTCCGCCGACGATCGTCGCACGCTCGGTGAGGCCGATCAGCCCCAGCCGGGACCCCGGGGCCGCGCCGACGGGCCGGTATGACGGTGCGGCGTTGCGCACCTCGACGCCGATCGACGCACCGGCCCGGCCGTGGAGCCGCACGCTGACCGGGGCGCCCGGGGCGTGCTTGCGGGCGTTGGTCAGCGCCTCCTGGACCATCCGGTAGACGTGTCTGCCGAGACCGGGCGGCACGGCCTCCCGCCCGCCGTGGAGGGCGTCGCTCAGCTCGACGTCCGCACCGCCAGCTCGCGCCTCGTCGAGCAGGGCGTCGAGCTCGGCCAGGGTCGGCTGCGGCGGTGCGACGCCGCCGGCCCGGGCGGACGCTCGCCCCTCGACATCGCGGAGCACGCCGAGGATCCCGCGCAACTCGTCGAGTGCATCCTTCGCCGCCGTCTGGATGACCCCGGCCTCCGCCCGCACCTCGTCGGGGGTGAGGTCACCGCGATAGCCCAGGACGCCGGCGTGCATAGACAGCAGCGATATCCGGTGCGCCAGGACGTCGTGCATCTCCCGGGCGATCCGGGCCCGCTCGGCCTCCTTCGCGGCGGCGACCCGGCTCGCCTGCTCGCGCTCGGCCGTCTCGGCGCGCCACTGGAGGGTGGCCACCAGCTCGCGCCGCGTGCCGAGAAGTGCCCCCCACAGCACCAGGATGCACGCCGCGACGGTGTTGGCGATGACGCTGATCCACCACGGCGTGTAGGGGACCTCGATCGACAGGCCGCTGTTCGCCACCGACGCGGCGACGCCGAGCAGCGTCAGCGGGATGATGACGCGCCAGCGACGCCGGGTGGCGATCGACACCAGTCCGAGCGCACCCGCGCCCATCGACGACGGCGACAGGAGCAGGGCCAGCGCCGTCGAGAAGGCGAAGGTCAGGGCGAACCGCCGGTGCAGGGGGGTGCAGGCCACGGCGACGGCACCCAAGGCCACGTCGGTCAAGAACAGCCCCGCGCTCCGGGGATCGGCCTCGGGCGTCGTCACCTTCGAGGCGAGGGTGACGACGAGCGGGATCGACGCCACCAGGAGTCGCCAGAGATGTCCCCACCGGGTCAAGGGCGCGAAGTCCGGCGCATCGGCGGTGGCCGTCATACCGGCCAACCTACGGGAGCCGGCCACCGTTCGACCGCTGCCGAAGGTCGACACCGGACTAGCCGAAGGTCGACGCACGTCCAGCCGCTCGGCCGATGCGACCTCCTGGGCTGCCCGGCGAGGGTGGAGCCATGATCCAGATGACACACCTCACCAAGCGGTTCGGCGCCTACACCGCCGTCGACGACGTCACCTGCCAGGTCCGGCCCGGCGTCGTCACCGGCCTCCTCGGTCCCAACGGGGCCGGCAAGTCCACCACCTTGCGGATGCTCGTCGGGCTGACCCGCCCGACCTGCGGCACTGCGACGATCCTCGGGTCCGCGTATGTCGACCTCCCCACGCCCGCCTCGACCGTCGGGGTGCTCCTCGACGCCGGAGCGGTCCACCCCGGTCGCACCGGGCGCGAGACGCTCACCCTTGCGGCCCTGACCCTCGGGGTCGACCGGCAGCGCATCGACGACGTACTCCGACTCGTCGGGCTGACCGAGGGCGAGACGAGGAAGAGCGTGCGGTCCTACTCGCTGGGGATGCGCCAGCGGCTCGGGGTGGCGGCGGCGCTGCTGGCCGACCCCGAGGTCCTCCTCCTCGACGAGCCGGCCAACGGGCTCGACCCGCAGGGCATCGCCTGGATGCGCGACCTGCTCCGCAGCCTCGCCGCGCAGGGCCGCACCGTCCTGCTCTCCTCGCACCTGCTCCACGAGGTTGACCTCATCGCCGACGACCTCCTTGTCATGGGCTCTGGGCGCGTCGTCGCCACCGGCCCGAAGGCCGACATCGTCGGCAGCAGCACGCTGGAGGAGCGCTTCTTCGCCCTCACCGCATCGACCTCCCGGATGGAGTCAGTGGCATGAGCACCGCACCGATCACCCTCACCAGCCCCGTCACCATGAGCCGGCCGGACTCCGGTCCGTCCCTCGCCCGCCTCACGGCGGTCGAACTGCGCAAGCTGCGCGACACCCGCGCCGGGCTGGCCCTCCTTCTCGTCATGGTCGCCATGATGATCGGTATGGCGGTGCTCCAGCGCACCGCACCGATGGCGGAGCAGAGCCTCGTGGCCTACCTGTCTGCGGTCTTCGTGCCGCTGCAGATGCTCCTGCCGGTCGTGGCGATCCTCGCGGTGACGAGCGAGTGGTCGCACGGCACGGCGCTGACGACCTTCGTCCTCACTCCGCGACGGTGGTCCGTCGCGGCGGCCAAGCTGGTCGCCGCGCTCGGCACCGCGGTGGTCTCCTCGGCGGTCGGCATCGCGATCGCGTACGGCGCCATGGCCCTGGACGTGGCCCAGCGCCCCGGCGCGGCGAACTGGTCGACCAGCCTGGCCGCCCTCGCCGGCACCGCCGTCCGCCCGGCTGTCTATGTCCTCCTCGGCGTGGGGCTGGCCTTTCTGCTGCGCAACAGTGCCGGAGCCATCGTCGGCTACTTCGGCATCCCGACCCTGCTCGGGCTGCTCGCCTTCAGCATCCCCGGGATCGACCGGGTCAGCGGCTGGATCGACCTGGATCTCGCGCTGGGCACGCTGGCCGACGGCACCATGCACGGCCCGGACTGGGCGCATCTCGCCTCGTCCGTCGGGCTGTGGGTCGTCCTTCCCCTCACCATCGGGCTCTACCGCCTCCAGCGAAGGGACGTCATCTGAGTCACCACTCGTGACGCGGGGGCCCAGGGGGTCCCCGCG
>JBPOIZ010000022.1:0-27945 GCA_052034115.1 Actinomycetota bacterium | reverse complement strand
GTTCTCGGCGACGCGCGCACGGCCCTGCCCGAACTCCAGGCCCGAGTCGACGTCGTCGTCACCAACCCGCCGTACATCCCCGACGGCGCGACGCCGATCGACCCGGAGGTGCGCGATCACGACCCCCACGTGGCCCTGTATGGCGGGGGAGCCGACGGCCTGGAGCGTCCGCTCGCCTTCGCCGACCGCGCCGCGGACCTGCTGCGACGCGGGGGGTTGCTGGTCATGGAGCACGCCGACGTCCAAGGGGACCTGCTGCCGGCAGCGCTGCGCGCTCGGGGCTGGTGCTCCGTGACCGATCACCTGGATCTGGCCGGTCGTCCGAGGCACCTGCTCGCCCGGCGTGCGGTCAGCGCCGGCGACAGCCAGCCGGACGATGGGCACCCGGCCGCTCGATAGGCTCGGGCGGCCAGCGGTCGAAGGAGTACAGATGTCCCAGGTGTTCGACGTCAGCACCACCTCCGGGTTGCTCACCGGCGTCGCTGCCGCGGTGCGCGCCGTGCACAGTGGCCAGCTCGTCGTCCTGCCGACCGACACGGTCTATGGGATCGGCTGTGACGCTTTCGACGCCGATGCCGTGCGGGCGGTCCTCGAGGCCAAGGGCCGGGGCCGCCAGATGCCTCCTCCGGTGCTCATCGGGTCGGTCGCGACGGTCGATGGCCTGGCCATCGGGGTGCCGGACTACGCGCGCGACCTGATGGCCAGGTTCTGGCCCGGGCCGCTGACCCTGGTGCTGCAGGCCCAGCCCTCGCTCCAGTGGGACCTCGGCGACACCAATGCCACGGTCGCCTTGCGGATGCCGGCTCACGACGTCGCCCTGGGACTCCTCGCCCAGGTCGGTCCGATGGCCGTCACCAGCGCCAACCGCACCGGTCAACCGCCGGCTCACACCGCCGCGCAGGCCGTTGACCAGCTCGGTGACGCCGTGTCGGTCTACCTTGACGCCGGCCCGGCAGCCCTCGATGCGCTCGCGTCGACCATGGTGGACTGCACCGGCCACGCCCCCCGGATCCTGCGCGAGGGGCCGGTTTCGGCGGAAACAGTCATGGGAACCGTAAACCCGGGATAAGATTCGCGGCTAGAGCTCTTGGGGAAGAGCGCCGTTCACCATCGATGGGGGATCACCGATGTCATTTCGTCCTGTGGCTCCGCGGCGACGCCGTGTTGCCGTCGCCGTTGCCTGTGCTGCCGTTGCCGCGGGCGTCGCGGTCGCGCCGGCCACTGCTTCGTCGCCGGGCGTCCCAGCGCCGAGCGCTTGGGCCATGCCCACCGAGGTGCCGAAGTTCGGCACGCCGTCGATCAGCAACGGTCAGGTGAACGCCATCACGAAGGTGGGCAACACCATCGTGGCCGGCGGCACCTTCACCACCGTCGCCGGGCAGGCACGCAACCGCATCGTCGCCTTCGACGCCACGAACTACGCGCTGACCAGTTTCAATCCCGTCCTGGACGGCGCGGTCAACTCGATCATCCCCGGGCCGACGGCGGGGACGATCTTCGTCGGTGGTGCCTTCAAGAACGTCAACGGCGCGGTCCGCCGCGGTGTGGTGCTGCTCGACCTGGCGACCGGGGCCCAGGTGACCACCTTCAACCCCAAGGTCGTCAACGGCACGGTCAACGACCTCGTGCTGCGCGGCAACCAGCTCTACCTCGCGGGCGCGTTCACCAAGGTCCGCGGTGTCGTGCGTCAGGGCCTGGCCCGCGTCGACGCCACGACCGGGGCGGTGGACGCCAACTTCGTCGTCAACCTGGCCGAGCACCACAACAACAGCGGCAGCGGTGCCCAGGCATCCGTCGGGGCGACGGCCATCGACGTCACGCCGGACAACACCTCGATGATCGTCGTGGGCAACTTCCGCACCGCCAACGGCCTGCCGCGGGTCCAGGCAGCGATGGTCGACCTGACGACGTCCCCCGCCCAGGTGCGGCCCGACTGGAGGACGACCCGTTTCGAGCCGCTCTGCTTCAACTGGGCGTTCGACACCTACATGCGTGGGGTGTCGATGAGCCCAGATGGCTCGTTCTTCGTCATCAACACCACCGGCGGCGCCAACGGCGGCACGCTGTGCGACTCGGCCAGCCGCTGGGAGACCACTGGGTCGGGCACCGATGTGCAGCCGACCTGGGCGAACTTCGCCGGGGGTGACACCTTCTTCGGTGTCACGGTGACCAACAATGCGGTGTATGTCGGTGGCCACATGCGGTGGCTCAACAACCCCAACGGTGGCGACTACGCCAGCGCCGGCGCCGTGGCGCGGCCGGGTCTGGGTGCGCTCGACCCGATCTCGGGCCGTCCCTTGGACTGGAACCCCGGTCGGAACCCGCGTGGTGTCGGCGCGTTCGCCATGTTCGCCACGACGGACGGGCTGTGGGTCGGTTCCGACACCAACTTCATCGGCAACCGGCAGTACCGTCGTGATCGGATCGCCTTCTTCCCGTATGCCGGTGGCACCCCCCAGGTGCCGCAGACGACCCAGCCGCTGCCGGCGAAGGTCTGGGTGGGCAACAACGACCCGGGCACCACGGATGTCCTCTACCGGGTCAACGCCGGCGGGGTCACCGTGGGCGCCGTCGACAACGGACCGGACTGGGCCGACGACTCCGGGACCACCAGCCCCTACCGCAACTCCGGGAGCAACTCGGTTTACTGGGGGCCGTCGGCCAACCGTGCCCCGGGTCTGCCGGCGTGGGCGCCCACAGCGCTCTTCGACGACGAGCGGTGGGACCCCAGCGGTGGGGCGGAGATGTCCTGGGCCTTCGATGTCCCTACCGGCACACCCGTGCAGCTGCGCCTCTACCTGGTCGATCGATACTCGGGGACGGCCAACCCCGGCACGCGGGTCTTCGATGTGATGGTCGACGGCGCCCTGGCGATCGACAACCTTGACATCAGCGGTTCGGTCGGACCCAACACGGGCACGATGCGCACTGTCGACCTGGTCAGCGACGGCACGGTCAACGTCGACCTGATCCACTTCATCGAGAACCCGTCGATCGCCGGTATCGAGCTGGTCCGCACGGACGTCACGCCCACCCCGCCCGGGCCAGGTGTGCTGTCCACGTCGGACTTCGACGGGACCACCGCGACGGCGTTGTCGCCCACCGGTGCGCAGGGCATCGCCTGGGAGAACGTCCGCGGCGCATTCAGCGTCGGCGACAAGCTCTACTACGGCATGACCGACGGCAAGCTGCACGTGGCGAGCTTCGACGGCACGACGATCGGGGAATCGAGCGTCGTGCAGCCCTACCACGACGCGTTCTGGATGAACATCTCCACCGGGAGTGGCCAGACGTTCGACGGTGTGGAGCCCTCCCTCTACGCCCAGTTGTCGTCGGTGACCGGCATGACCTACCACGCCGGGCGGCTGTACTACACGCGCACCGGCGACACCGCGCTTCGGGCCCGCTGGTTCAGCCCTGACTCGGGCATCGTCGACGAGACGGTTGCCTCGATCCCGTCCTCGGTGTCCTTCTCGGACGCCGGCGGGATGTTCGTCAGCGGCACCTGGCTGTACGTCGTGGATCGCAGCAACGGCGACCTGCGTCGGGTGGCCTTCGACGGCGTGTCCGTGACCGGTGCGTGGGAGGTCGTCGACGGCCCCTCCTCATCGGGCAACGACTGGCGCAACAAGGCTCTGTTCCTCGGGCCCCAGTAGTCCGTCTGCTCGGAACGGCGATGGCGCGGGCGTGACGCCCGCGCCATCGCGCCGTTTCGGCGCAGTCGCCAGCGTAGAGTCTGCTGGTCGAGGAGAGGCGGAGGATGCGCGAGTACGTGCTCATCAGCGTCGTCGCCGCGGTGTTCACGTACCTGGCGACGCCGTTGGCTCGGGCGCTGGCCCTGCTGACCGGGGCATACACGCCGGTTCGGGACCGCGACGTCCACTCCACGCCGATTCCTCGACTCGGCGGTGTGGCCATGTTCCTGGGGTTTCTGGCCGCCTCCTTGGTCGCCTACCAGTTGCCGTACCTGCACCGGGCCTTCGTCTCCGGGGAGCTCAACGGGGTGCTCATCGGCGCAGGCATCATCTGCCTCATCGGTGCGTTGGACGACATCCGCGAGCTCGACCCCCTGTCCAAACTGTCCGGGCAGATCCTCGCCGCCGGCGTGGTGGCCTACAAGGGTGTCCAGCTGCTCTCCATCCCCGTCTTCGGGGTGACTGTCCTGCCTCGACCGGTGCTCATCGCGACGACGATCTTCATCGTCGTCGCCACCACCAATGCGGTGAACTTCATCGACGGCCTGGATGGCCTTGCCGCGGGCATCGTGGGGATCGCCAGCCTGGCCTTCTTCCTCTATGCGTATCTCCTCGCCAAGTCCTACGACCCGCCCAACCTCTTCACGGCGGCCACCTTCATCTGCGCGGCAGTCTTCGGTTGCTGCATCGGTTTTCTGCCGCACAACTTCCATCCCGCGCGGCTGTTCATGGGCGACTCCGGCGCGCTCCTCCTCGGGCTGCTCCTGGCGTCCGCGACCATCTCGATGACCGGCACGGTGGACCCGAGCCAGGTGAGCTCGGACTCGGTGACCGCCGCGTTGCTCCCGCTCGTCCTGCCGCTGGCCGTCCTGCTGCTGCCGTTCCTCGATCTGGTCCTCGCCGTGGTCCGTCGGACTCGGGCCGGGCGCCGGCCGTGGCATCCGGATGCCCTGCACCTGCATCACCGCCTCCTCACCTTCGGCCACGGGCATCGCAGGGCCGTTCTCATCCTCTACCTGTGGGCTGCGGTCATCGCCTTGGGCTCGGTCTCCTTCGCCTATGTCGACCGGCTTCGTGCCGCGGTGGTCCTGCTCGTGGCGGTGGCCGTCGCGACGTTGCTCACGATGTGGTTGCCGAAGGCCAAAGAACGCTTGTGATATCTTTCACAAGCGCCATCGGCGGGTCCTTGTCGGTGGTTCGCTCCCTCTCCCGCGGCGGCCTGGTCGCGGTCTGTCGCAAAGGCTCTCGATGACCTCCACACCGGCTTCTGGTGTTACTGCGGTGGGTGCTCCGCTGGCCGTCGTGACCCGCGGGGCGTTGGTGCCCACGGCCGCCTTCGGGGGCCTCGCGGCGGCCCTGGTGTGCATCCTCCGGGGCACCCACGCCATACCCGGTGCCGTGCTCGGTCTGGTGGTCGGCCTGGGCTTTTTCGCCTCCGGCATGCTCGTGGTGACCCGGTTTGCGCGGGATGCGAGCCCGGTGGGCTTCGTCGCGATCGGGATGGGTGTCTACCTCGGCCAGGTCCTGGTCCTGTTGCTGTTCATGCTCGCGTTCTTCGACGCGTCCTGGCTCGACGGGCCGGCGTTCGGCTGGGTCGTCCTCGTCGTGACCCTTGCCTGGCAGTTCTTCTCCATCCGCACCTGGCGGCGGGCCCGTATCCCGGTCTACGACGAGGACGCCCTGTGACACCGGTCGCGGTCATCTCAGCGCAACGGGGGCGGGTCACCGTGACGTCACCGAGTCGGGTAACCTACGGACCGATCCTGTGTCCCACGCCGTATGCGGGATGCCGCCCGTCGCTGGTCGCGGCCGTGGGTGGGGGGTCATCCGCTGGACGTGACAAGGAGTGCCTGTGGGCAACGTGATGGCTGGGCTGATGGCCGGCATCCTCACCGAGGGCCAAGGCGGCGAGACCAGTTTCGAGTCCCCGGGCACTGCCGACTTCTGGTGGCCGATCATCGGCGGCGACAGCAACTGGGCCATCACCCGCCCCGCGATCATGCTGTTGGTGTCGGTGGGTTTCCTGGCCTGGTTCTTCGTCTCCACCACCCGCAACCTGGCGGTCGTCCCGACCAAGCGGCAGTGGCTCGCCGAGGGCATCTACGGCTTCGTGCGGGACACCATCGGCCGCGACATCATCGGAGCGAAGGACTTCCGTCCGTTCCTGCCGCTGCTCTTCACCCTCTTCTCGGTGATCCTGCTCAACAACGTCTTCGGGATCATCCCGTTCATCCAGTACCCCACGATGAGCCGCGTGGGCTTCCCGCTGGTGCTGACGATCATCGTCTACTTGACCTACCACGGTGTCGCGCTCAAGCGGAAGCACGGCGTCGTCGGCTACCTCAAGTCGCTCATCCCCCCGGGACTGCCCGGCTGGCTGCGGCCGATCCTGTTCGTGCTGGAGTTCCTGACCTACTTCGTCATCCGGCCCATGACGCTGGCGCTGCGACTCTTCGGCAACATGCTCGCCGGTCACCTCATGCTGCTCGTGTTCATCGTCGGCGGCGAATACCTCCTGCTGCACGGCGGCAACCCGTTGATGGCGGCCAGCGGCGTCCTGTCCTTCGGGTTCGCCGTCTTCATGTCCTTCTTCGAGCTGCTCATCGAGTTCCTCCAGGCGTTCATCTTCACCTTGCTCGCCGCCCTCTACATCTCCGACGCAGTCTCCGAGCACCACTGATCTTCCGAACGACCGCCACCACCTAGAAACCGCACCGAGCGCGGTGCATCCGAAAGGAAATGACATGACCGGCTCCATCGCATACCTCGGCTACGGTCTCGCGGCCATCGGCCCCGGCATCGGCGTGGGTCTGATCTTCGCCGCTTACATCAACGGCGTCGCCCGCCAGCCCGAGGCTCGCAACATGCTGCAGACCATCGCCTTCACGGGTATGGCGATCACCGAGGCCCTGGCCATTCTCGGTCTGGTCTTCGCGTTCGTCTTCAAGGGCTGACGCTGACCTTCCGACTACGAGAAGAGGAGCCGTCGTGGCACTCTCACTGACGCCGTTCGAAGGCGGTGCTGGCTGGCCGGAGGCACTGCCGCTGCTGCCGCACCCGGCCGAGATGATCATCGGCCTGATCGCCTTCGGCGCCATGTACTGGGTGTACAAGAAGTACGTCGTGCCCAGCATGGAGCGCATGTATGCCGAGCGCACCGCTGCGATCGAAGGCGGGATGAAGGCGGCCGAGACGGCCCAGGCCGAGGCAAAGGCTGCGCTCGAGCAGTATCAGGAGCAGTTGCGTGAGGCCCGCACCGAGGCGGCGCGCATCCGCGAGGAGGCCCGCGAGCAGGGCGCCGTCATCGTCGCCGAGATGCGCGAGTCGGCCCAGGCCGAGGCCAACCGCATCACTGAGACCGCGCACAAGCAGATCGAGGCGGAGCGGCGCGCCGCCGTGGTCTCGCTGCGCGGCGAGGTCGGCCGACTGTCGACCGACCTGGCCAGCCGAATCGTCGGCGAGTCCCTGCAGGACGAGGTCCGGCAGAAGGGCCTGGTCGAGCGCTTCCTTGCCGAGCTCGAGTCCGGCGCCATCAAGCCCGAGAAGGTCGGGGCCGAGGGGGCGCAGGGCTGATGCAGGGGTCGTCGCGCGGGGCGCTTGCCGCCGCCACCGAAACGCTCGACGCTGCGCTGCGCAGCGGCGCTGACGGTTCGGCGCTCGGTGACGAGCTCTTCGCCGTCATCGGCGCCCTGGACTCCAGCGCAACGCTGCGGCGCGCGGTGGCCGACCCGTCCCGGGAGCCAGGGGCCAAGGCAGCGATCGCCCAGCGACTCTTCGGCGGCCGGCTCTCACCGGCGGCTCTCGGCGTCCTCACCTCGGTGGTCCAGCAGCGCTGGTCCACCGAGCGTGACCTCGCCGACGCCGTCGAGAACCTCGGCGTCCAAGCGGTCCTGGCCGACGCGGACCGCGCCGGTCGTGGTGACGCCGTCGAGGACGAGTTGTTCCGCTTCGAGCGGATCGTCGCGGCCAGCCCTCAGCTGCGCGACGTCGTCACGGACCGCACCGTTCCGGGCTCGGCCAAGGTGGCGCTGGTGGATCGGCTGCTGGTCGACAAGAGCAGCGCCCAGACGCTGCGGTTGGCTCGCCAGGCGGTGTCCGCGCCGCGCGGTCGCCGGTTCGCCCGGATCATCGAGGACTATCTCGCCATCGCGGCCAAGCGGCGCTCGCAGGTGGCCGCCACGGTGACGACGGCAGTTGCCCTCGACCCGGCCCAGCGGGACCGTCTCGCGGCAGCGCTCACCTCGATCTACGGCCGGCCGGTCCACCTCAACCCCGTCATCGACCCTGCGGTGGTCGGTGGCATCCGCGTCCAGGTCGGCGACGAAGTCGTCGACGGCACGGTGCTTCGCAAGCTCGACTCCGCACGACGCCATATGGGCGCCTGACACCCACCGACATCTTCACGACAGCACAGGAGAAGGAATCACGATGACGGAGCTCTCGATCCGTCCGGAGGAGATCCGGGACGCGTTGGACTCGTTCGTCCAGTCCTACGACCCCGGCACTGCCTCACGCGAAGAGGTCGGCCGGGTCGTCGACGCCGCAGACGGCATCGCCCACGTCGAAGGGCTGCCCTCGGCGATGACGAACGAGCTGCTGCAGTTCCCCGACGGGACGCAGGGCATCGCGCTCAACCTCGACGTCCACGAGATCGGTGTCGTCGTGCTCGGCGACTACGCCGGCATCGAGGAAGGCCAGGAGGTCAAGCGCACCGGCGAGGTTCTCTCCGTGCCGGTCGGCGACGCGTTCCTCGGCCGGGTCGTCGACCCGCTGGGCAACCCCATCGACGGTCTGGGCGAGATCGTGGCCGAGGGTCGTCGCGCCCTTGAACTGCAGGCTCCCACGGTCGTCCAGCGCCGCTCGGTCCACGAGCCGCTGCAGACCGGCCTGAAGGCCGTCGACGCCATGACCCCTGTCGGTCGCGGCCAGCGCCAGCTCATCATCGGTGACCGCCAGACCGGCAAGACCACCGTGGCGGTGGACACGATCATCAACCAGAAGGCCAACTGGGACTCCGGTGACCCGGTCAAGCAGGTGCGTTGCATCTATGTCGCGATCGGCCAGAAGGGCTCGACCATCGCGGGCGTGCGCGGCACCCTGGAGGACGCCGGCGCGATGGCCTACACCACCATCGTCGCCGCACCCGCCTCGGACGCGGCCGGCTTCAAGTACCTCGCGCCCTACACCGGCTCGGCCATCGGCCAGCACTGGATGTACCAGGGCAAGCACGTCCTGATCGTCTTCGACGACCTGAGCAAGCAGGCCGAGGCCTACCGCGCCGTGTCGCTGCTGCTGCGTCGCCCCCCGGGCCGCGAGGCATACCCCGGCGACGTCTTCTACTTGCACAGCCGGCTGCTGGAGCGCTGCGCGAAGCTGTCCGACGACCTCGGCGCTGGCTCGATGACCGGTCTGCCGATCATCGAGACCAAGGCAGGTGACGTCTCGGCATACATCCCGACCAACGTCATCTCGATCACCGACGGCCAGATCTACCTGCAGTCGGACCTGTTCAACGCCAACGTGCGTCCGGCCATCGACGTGGGTATCTCGGTCTCCCGGGTCGGCGGTTCGGCGCAGATCAAGGCGATGAAGGACGTCGCCGGTCGACTCAAGCTCGATCTCGCGCAGTTCCGCGCCATGGAGGCGTTCGCGATGTTCGCCTCCGACCTCGACCCGGCCTCGCGAGCCCAGCTGGCCCGTGGCGCCCGCCTGGTCGAGCTGCTCAAGCAGCGTCAGTCCGCGCCTTACCCGGTCGAGGAGCAGGTCGTCTCGATCTGGGCCGGGACGACCGGCCAGCTCGACGACATCGAGGTCAGCGACGTGCGCCGGTTCGAGGCCGAGCTGCTCGATGAGCTGCGCCGCAGTCACCCGCAGGTGCTGGCCGCCATCCGCGAGACGCACAAGCTCGAGGACGGCACCCGAGCGGCCCTCGAGGAGGTCACCCGCACGCTGAAGGTGGGCTTCACCGCGGGCAGCGGCGGGGTGCACGCCGGCACCGAGGAGTTCGACGAGATCGACGTGGCCGACATCGACCAGGCGCAGATCGTCAAGTCGAGCCGCTGACCACCTGACGACACGACGAAGAGAGGCGGAAGCGTATGGGAGCGCAGATGCGGGTCTACCGCCAGCGCATCCGGTCCGTCAAAGCGACGCAGAAGATCACCAACGCGATGGAGCTCATCGCTGCGTCGCGGGTCGTCCGGGCCCGGCAGCGGGTGCTGGCGTCGGCGCCATACACCCACGCGTTGACGGCAGCGGTCTCCGCGGTGGCCGGTCACTCGAACGAGCGGCACCCGCTCACCTCCGAGTGGCCGAACCGCAAGACCGCTGGTGTCATCATCATGACCAGCGACCGCGGCCTGGCCGGGGCCTATTCGGTCAACGTGCTCAAGCAGGCGAACGAGTTGATCGAGAAGCTGGACGCCGAGGGTGTGGCCGTTCGCGCCTACCTGGTCGGACGGAAGGCGATCGGCTACTACAAGTTCCGCCAGCGCGAGTACGCCGCCGCGTGGGAGGGCTTCACCGATTCGCCGACCGTCGAGCACGCCCGGGAGATCGGCGACCGAGTCATCGAGGACTTCCTCGACGAGACCGACGGTATGCCGGACGAGATCCACATCGTCTACACCCGGTTCAGGACGATGGTGACCCAGGAGGCCCGGGTCCTGCGTCTGCTGCCGCTGCAGGTCGTCGACCCTGCCGACGCCGTCGGCACCGAGGAAGGCTTCCTTCCCCCCGAGCCGGAGGCCGGGTTGTTGCCGCTGTACGCCTTCGAGCCCAACGCGGAGACCGTCCTTGACGCCTTGTTGCCGCGCTACGTCTCGACACGCATCTACACCTGCCTGCTCGGTGCGGCGGCATCCGAGTTGGCCGCCCGGCAGCGGGCGATGAAGTCGGCGACGGACAACGCCGGAGAGCTCATCAAGAAGTACACCCGGATGGCCAACCAGGCCCGCCAGGCCGAGATCACCCAAGAGATCAGCGAGATCGTTGGCGGCGCCAACGCCCTCGCCGAGTCGAAGTAAGCGCCCCGGAGAAGGACGAAGACCCTTATGACTGCCACCGTCAGCGAAACGACCCAGGGCGCCCCCACCGCTGGAAGCGTTGGGCGCATCTCCCGGATCATCGGCCCTGTTGTCGACGTGGAGTTCCCCGTCGACGGCATGCCCAACCAGTACAACCTGCTCGAGACCGAGGTCACCGTCAGCGGCGAGACCAAGCCGCTGCGCCTCGAGGTTGCGCAGCACATCGGTGACAACATGGTGCGCGCCATCTCGCTGCAGCCCACCGACGGCCTGGTGCGCGGCCAGGCGGTCAAGGACACCGGCGGCCCCATCAGTGTCCCGGTGGGTGACGTGACCCTGGGCCACGTCTTCAACACCACCGGCGAGTGCCTCAACCTCAAGGAGGGCGAGAAGCTCGAGATCACCGAGCGGTGGGGTATCCACCGCCCGGCGCCGGCCTTCGACCAGCTCGAGTCCAAGACGGTCATGTTCGAGACCGGCCTGAAGGTCATCGACCTGCTGACGCCCTACGTGCTGGGCGGCAAGATCGGCCTGTTCGGCGGTGCCGGTGTCGGCAAGACGGTGCTCATCCAGGAGATGATCGCCCGAGTAGCGCGCGACCACGGTGGTGTGTCGGTGTTCGCCGGCGTCGGCGAGCGCACCCGTGAGGGTAACGACCTGATCCACGAGATGACGGACACCGGGGTCATCGGTCAGACCGCGCTGGTCTTCGGCCAGATGGACGAGCCCCCGGGCACCCGGCTCCGGGTCGCCCTCTCGGCGCTGACGATGGCCGAGTACTTCAGGGACGTGCAGAAGCAGGACGTGCTGCTGTTCATCGACAACATCTTCCGGTTCACCCAGGCCGGCTCCGAGGTGTCCACGCTGCTCGGCCGGATGCCGTCCGCAGTGGGCTACCAGCCGACCCTGGCCGACGAGATGGGCACCCTGCAGGAGCGCATCACGTCGACCCGTGGCCACTCCATCACCTCGATGCAGGCCATCTACGTGCCGGCCGACGACTACACCGACCCGGCTCCGGCGACGACGTTCGCGCACCTCGACGCCACAACCGAGCTCTCCCGTGAGATCGCCTCGCTGGGTATCTACCCCGCTGTGGACCCGTTGTCGTCGACGTCGCGGATCCTCGACCCTCGCTACATCGCTCAGGACCACTACGACACCGCAGTGCGGGTCAAGCAGATCCTCCAGCGCAACAAGGAACTGCAGGACATCATCGCCATCCTCGGCATCGACGAGCTCTCCGAAGAGGACAAGATCCTCGTGTCGCGGGCCCGCCGCATCCAGCGGTTCCTCTCGCAGAACACCTATGCCGCGACCCAGTTCACCGGCATCGAGGGCTCGACGGTGCCGCTGGCCGACACCATCGAGGCGTTCACGAAGATCTGCGACGGCGAGTACGACCACGTCGCCGAGCAGGCCTTCTTCATGTGCGGTGGCCTCGACGACGTCGAGCGGCAGTGGGCTGAGATCCAGAAGAACCTCTGATCCGCACCGAGAAACCTCTCGGGGCCCGTCGCGTCGCGACGGGCCCCGAGAGGTTAACCGCGGGGCCGCACGACCGCTCAGACCAGCCGGTGACATGCGCCACGTGACCGTCCGGCCGATCGGGGCTCCGCGGCGGCCGGAGGGCTGCACCTGGCCGGTACACTGGCGGAAATCAACGCGCTCGATCCCTGCGGAGGCCTGCGGTGAGTCAGCTGAACGTCGAACTCGTGGACGCCGACGAGATTGTCTGGTCCGGATCGGCCACGATGGTGCGTGCCCGGTCGGCCGACGGTGACGTGGGCATCCTGCCCGGTCACACCCCGCTGCTCGCCATCCTTGCCGCAGGTGAGGTCGTCGTCGCGGGCGCGGACAACCAGAAGCTGACCGTGACGGTCGACGGCGGGTTCCTCTCGGTCGACCGCGACCAGGTCCGCATCGTCGTCGACTCAGTTCTCAGCCGAGTCTGACGGGCCAGCGCTCGTGCCGACCGCGCTGACTCTCGTCGAGATCGCACTGGTCGGCCTGCTCGTCGTCATCACCTTCCTGCTGGGGCTCTTTTTCGCACGCCGCCAGGCGATCAGCCGGCATCGCTCGCTGTTCGTGTGTGGCTGGCGGCCTACGGGTGCCGACGAGTTCGTCGCCGGGATGGCCAGCCTCGACGGCGGGACGCTGACCTGGTTCCGACTCAACGGGCTGTCCTGGCGTCCCTCGCGGACGTGGGAGCGTTCCGAGCTCGACCTCAGTGGGGCGACGCGGATCTCGGTGCCTGAGCTGGCCGCCATCCTCCCCGATGCGCTCGGGGTCACTTGCCACAGCGGGGCACAATCCTTCGAGTTGGCCGTTCCGGAGGCGTGCTACGCGGCCCTGCGGTCCTGGGTCGAGTCGATCCCGCCGGGACACAACGTCAACGTGGCCTGACGGCTGCGTTCATCGCGGCTCGGCCGTTGCCGTGGATCACGAACCCGGCAACGGCGCCCGGCCACCGCCGGGCTGCCACAAGACATCGCCGCCTGTCTCGAGGTTGGCCACTCGGGCCAGCACGAAGAGCAGGTCCGAGAGCCGGTTGAGGTACGTCGCCGTCAACGGGTTCACCCCACCGTGGCCCCGCTGCGTCGCGGGTTGGTCGCCATACCGTTCCACGGCAGCCCAGGTCGAGCGCTCTGCCCGGCGCACCGCGGTCGTGGCGACGTGCAGGTATGCCGCGCCGACGCTGCCGCCAGGCAGGATGAACGAGCGGAGCGGTTCGAGTTCGTCGAGGTAGCGGTCGCAGTCCCCCTCCAGGTCGTCGATCCAGGGTTGCCGAACGCGCAGCGGCGGGTGTTCGGGACTGACCTGGAGCGGCGTGCACAGGTCGGCGCCGACGTCGAAGAGCTCGTTCTGGATCCGGCGCAGCGTGGCCACCAGGTCGTCGCGCAGGCCGCCCGCTGCCACGGCGACCCCGATGGCGGCGTTGGCCTCGTTCGAATCCGCGTAGGCCTGCAGGCGCGGATCGGTCTTGCTCGTCCGGGAGAAGTCGCCGAGCGCCGTCGTGCCGTCGTCTCCGGTGCGGGTGTAGATCCGGGTGAGGTTGACCATGGGGCCAGCCTGTCATGTCGGCGAACCTCATGTCAGGCATGTCCCACCGTTATCAATCGCACCGGAAAGCCCATGTGCACCGCGTGTCGCGTTTGTCCCACTAGCACCACGCGGTAATTTCTCCGCACACAGGGCAACCGAATGGGCACACCTGGCGTCTATAGGGGTAGCAGGCGACAAGGAGGTGGCATGGCACCGGCACAGCGGGTCGTGATAACCGGGCGGATCGATATGACCTCGGCCGCCACCACTCGTGCGGTGTTGCACGACGCCATCGCTGCGTCCAGCGGTGTGCTCGTCGTCGACCTCACCGACGCCGTCATCGGTGACTCGGCCGGGCTCGGCGTTCTCCTCGGCGCCTACGACAGGGCCCGTCGGGCGGATCGATCACTCGTCGTGGACGGGATGTCCCCACGAGTGGCCCGGCTGCTGCGGGTCTCCCGGCTCGAGCGGTTGCTCGTCCCCGGCTGCCGCAATGCCCATCGGCATACTGTGTCTGCCGTCACCGCCTGAAATCCTCCCGGGCCACTTGCGTGGCTAAGTACGGTCGAAGCATGTCTGAGCCCTCTCGCCCTACCCGTGAGCGCCCCTGGGTCATGCGCACTTATGCGGGCCACTCCAGCGCCGCCGCGAGCAACGAGCTGTACCGGCGCAACCTCGCCAAGGGGCAGACCGGGCTGTCGGTCGCCTTCGACCTGCCGACCCAGACCGGCTACGACGCGGATCACCCGCTCGCTCGTGGCGAAGTGGGCAAGGTCGGCGTGCCGATCGCCCACGTCGCAGACCTGCGCCAGCTCTTTGACGGCATCCCCCTGGGGCAGATGAACACGTCGATGACGATCAACGCGACCGCGATGTGGCTCCTGGCGCTCTATCAGGTCGTTGCGGAGGAGCAGGCGGCCGCCGCCGGTGAGGACGCCGAGGCGACGGTCCGCTCGCTGGCCGGCACGACGCAGAACGACATCATCAAGGAATACCTCTCGCGCGGGACCTACGTCTTCCCGCCCGGGCCGTCGCTGCGTCTGGTCACCGACATGGTGGCCTACACCGTGGGGCACATGCCGAAGTGGAACCCGACAAACATCTGCAGCTACCACCTCCAAGAAGCCGGCGCCACACCGGTGCAGGAACTGGCCTTCTCGTTGGCCACCGCCATCGCGGTGCTCGACGCCGTCCGGGATGCCGGTCAGGTGCCTGCCGAGCGGTTCGGTGAGGTCGTCGGTCGGATCTCCTTCTTCGTCAATGCCGGTGTGCGTTTCGTGGAGGAGATGTGCAAGATGCGCGCCTTCGTGGCGTTGTGGGACGAACTGACGCGGGACCGGTATGGCGTGAGCGACCCCAAGCTGCGCCGCTTCCGGTATGGCGTGCAGGTCAACTCCCTCGGCCTGACCGAGAGCCAGCCGGAGAACAACGTCCAGCGCATCCTGCTGGAGATGCTCGCCGTGACCCTCTCGAAGGACGCTCGGGCCCGCGCGGTGCAGTTGCCGGCCTGGAACGAGGCGCTGGGGCTCCCGCGGCCGTGGGACCAGCAGTGGTCGCTGCGGATGCAGCAGGTGCTGGCCTACGAGTCGGACCTGCTCGAGTACGACGACCTGTTCGACGGTTCACCGGTCATCCAGGCCAAGGTGGACGAGCTCATGGCCGGGGCCAAGGCCGAGCTGGCCAAGATCGAGGAACTCGGCGGGGCGGTGGCGGCCGTCGAGTCCGGCTATCTGAAGTCCGCGCTCGTCGCGTCCCACGCCCGACGCCGGCAGCGGATCGAGTCCGGCGAGGAGGTCGTCGTCGGGCTCAACCAGTTCACGACCAGCGAGCCGAACCCGCTCACCGCTGACCTGTCGAATGCCATCCAGACCGTCGACCCGGCCGTCGAGCGGCACGCGGTCGAGGCGGTGCAGCAGTGGCGCGCCGAGCGGGACGGGGACGATGCCATGCGGGAGCGGGCGGCGGCCGCCCTCTCGGCGCTCAAGGCAGATGCGGCCAGCGGCGTCAACCTCGTCCCCGCGACCCTGGAGTGCGCCCGGGCCAAGGTGACCACGGGCGAGTGGTCCGCGGCGCTGCGTGAGGTCTTCGGTGAATACCGGGCCCCCACCGGGGTGTCGGGATCGGTGGGGGTCTCCGGTGCCGAGGGTGCCGAGGACATTCGTCGAGTGCGTGACCTGGTCGCCGAGGTCTCCGACGAGGTCGGCGGTCGGCTGCGGTTGCTGGTCGGCAAACCTGGGCTGGACGGACACAGCAACGGTGCCGAGCAGGTGGCCGTGCGGGCCAGGGACTGCGGCTTCGAGGTCGTCTACCAGGGGATCCGCCTCTCACCCGACCAGATCGTCGCCGCGGCGGTGGCCGAGGACGTCCACTGTGTCGGCCTGTCCATCCTGTCCGGGTCGCACATGGAGTTGATCCCGGCGGTCCTGGACCTCATGCGTGAGGCCGGCCTGTCCGATGTGCCGGTCGTCGTGGGCGGCATCATCCCCGAGGGCGACGCCGCCCGGCTCAAGGAGCTCGGTGTCGCAGAGGTCTTCACCCCCAAGGATTTCGGCCTGACCGAGATGATGGGCCGGATCGCCGAGATCATCCGCGCCGCGCGACTCGTCGACGCCCCGGCCTGACGTCCTACGGCGAGACTGCCGTCGCGGACTCCCGGCGGGGGTCCGCGGCGGCGCTGAGCCGCCCTTCGGGATCGAGCAGGCCGGCACCGACGCCTCCGAAGAACATCGACAGCTCGCGGTGTTCGACCACCGGTAAGCCGCTCCATGCGGCAGCGCGCGCGAGGTCACTGTCGGACTCGTACTCGACCCGGGACGATCCATCGGGCCGGATCGACAGGTGCATTCTCGGCCGGTCGATGGCCTCCTGGAGCCCGAGACCCATGAAGCAGAACCGCATCAGGACCTGGGCCAATGCGGTGGTGATGCGGTCCGCCCCGGGCGAGCCGATCGCCAGGACCGCGCCGCCGGGACCCCGACCTACCGTCGGTGCCATGTTCGAGGCCAACCGGGTGCCCGGCTCCAAGGCGTGCAGCCCCAACTTGTTCAGTTCGGGCTCGCCCAGGCTGTTGTTGAGCATCAGGCCTGTGCCCGGAACGGTCGCTCCGGACCCATACCCACTCGACGAGGTGATCGCGCACGCGTTCCCGGCCGCGTCGACCACCGAGATATGGACCGTCGAGGACGACGTGGGCAGGCTCGCGAGCCCGTGCCGTTCGACCGCCTCCAACAAGGCGTAACCGTCCTCCTCGAGGTCGGTCGAGTGGTCGTGGACGTGGAAGCGGTACTCGAGAACGTGCCGCTGGACCTCCAGCATGTCCCGCCAGGTGCGGTGAGGTCGGCGGGCCAGCTCACGCAACATCACCGTGAGCACCGGGCCGCCCACCGAGGGCGGTGGGTTCGTGGCCAGGTCCCAGCCGGCCAACGACATCCGCAGTGCCGGCCGGATCTGTGGCCGGTATGCCGCCAGGTCCGCCGCGGTGATCAGGCCCTCCCGCTCGGCCATGTCTGCCGCGATGACCCGGGCCAGGGTCCCGGTGTAGATCGACTGGGCTCCCTCCTTGCCGATCACTTCCAGTGCCGCGGCCAGGTGCGGGTCGCGGATGAGGTCACCCGCCGCGACGACCGAGCCGTCGAGGCGGTGCAGGGTGCGGCGGGTCTGCTCGTCCCAGCCGAAGACCGAGTCATGCGTCAGCGCGAGGTAGCTGGCGGCGGCCCGGCCGACGGGGTAGCCCGTTCGGGCCGCCTCGACCGCCGGGACGAGCAACTCACGCCAGGGCACCGCGCCGTGGCGCCGGTGAGCCAGCCAGAGCGCCGCCATGCTCCCCGGCGTCGCCACCGACCCATGCCCGGCATACAGCGTGACTCCACCACCGTAGGACGTGACGATCTCGCGAACACCGCGCCCGAAGCGCTCCCTGGGAAGTCCTCGTCCGGGCATCTCGACGTTCCCATCGATGACCTCGGGGGTGCCATGGGCCGGCCAAATCGAGACGAAGGCGCCGCCGAGCGGTGAGACGACACCGGGCTCGGTCGCCATGGCGACCGCGGCTGCCGCGATGGCCGCATCCACGGCGCTGCCCCCCAGCTCGGCGACATACAGGCCGGCATCGGTGGCCAGGCGGTTCGTCGCGGCGACCGCGACCCGTGCGCTCATCAGAACAGCCGCCCGATCGTGTCGTCCAGCCCGCGCAGCGCGGCGTAGTCCAGGGTGAGGCATCGGATACCGCGGTCTTGCGCGAGGGTGCGTGCTTGCGGCTTGATCTCCTGCGCAGCGAACACGCCGGTGACAGGGGCGAGGAGGGGATCTCGGTTGAGGAGTTCCAGGTATCGAGTCAGCTGCTCGACACCATCGATCTCTCCGCGACGCTTGATCTCCACCGCCACGCAGACCCCGTCCGCGTCCCGCGCGAGGATGTCGACCGGCCCGATGGCGGTCATGTACTCCCGGCGGACCAGGGAGTAGCCCTCGCCGAGGGTGGAGATGTGCTCGGCGAGGAGGGCCTGCAGGTGGGCTTCGACGCCGTCCTTGACCAGGCCTGGGTCCACCCCGAGGTCGTGCTCGCTGTCGTGGTGCATCTCGTGGATCCGCACCCGGAGCCGGTCGTCGGACTTGGCATGCTGCACGACCCACACCGCCGTCACGCCGTCGGCGGCTTCGTCCCCGTCCGGGGGGAGCTGCGCCATCGTGCACGGGGGCGACATCCAGTTGAGCGGCTTGTATGACCCGCCGTCGGAATGCACGAGCACCGATCCGTCCGCCTTGACGACCAAGAGGCGGCGGGCGAGGGGCAGATGCGCGGACAGCCGGCCGTCGTAGTCGACGCTGCAGGTAGCGATGACGATCCGCACGAGGGTCGAGCCTAGCGGGCCCGCCACGCGTCGATGAGCACGCGCTCCTCGTCGTCGGTCAGTCCGCTGGGCCGTGGCTTGTGCGCCGGCCGGTGGTTCTCGTAGTCCAGGACCGCTGCGAGGGTCTCGGCAAGCGGTCGTGGCTGCAACCCGGCCGCCCGGGCCCGCGCGGGGTCGTAGGCCATGAACCCGTGCCAGGCGGGGTCGTCGATCCACAGCGGGAGCGAACGGGTGCCCATGAACTCCGCCACGTGCTGCTCGCGCAGCCAGTCCGAGGGGACGGCAAGAACCGGGCCGGTGTGGCCGGCCACGCGCCGCGAGGTCTCGAGGAAGTCGCTCAGCGATACGACGTCGCCGACCGCATTGACGGTGCCGGTCACGTTGCCTTCGGCGGCGACGACCAACCACGCGGCGAGGTCGCGTACGTCGATCAGCTGGACCGCCAGGTCGGGGGAGTCCGGGATCAGGACGATGCCATCGGGGGCGCTCGGGTGCGCGAAGCGCCACGGCCAGTAGCCGCTGCGGGCGGTGTGGTCGTCGGGGCCGCCGATGAGGCCACTGCGGACGATGAGCGAACGTTCAGGACCGAAGCCAGCCAGGACGGCACGTTCGCAGGCGACCTTGGCGGCGCCATACTCCGTCATGTCGGACATGACGTCGGTCTGCAACGGTTCGAAGGTGGCGGCAGTTTCGTCCTGGCCGGACCGGGAGTTGTCGACATACACGCTCGCCGACGAGACGTAGCCGTAGTGGCCGCTGCGCTGCGACAGGGCAGCGGCGGCCCGGCGGACCTGACCGGGTTGGCGCGAGACGTCGATGACCGCGTCGAAAGTGCGCTCCAGCGCCCAGGCGAACGCGTCGGGGCGCTCGCGGTCCGCCACCACGAGCTCGACACCGCGCGGTGCGGTGCCCGACTCGCCGCGAGCCATACACGTCACGGCGTGACCGCGGGCGAGCGCCGTCGCGGCGACGTATCGGCCGAGCCAGGCGGTGCCGCCGAGAACGAGGAGTCGCATCGGGTCACGACACCACCTCGGCGGCTCGGGAGCAATGGATTTCACCGTCGGCGTAGGGGGTTGGGCCCCCCAGATGTCGCCGAGCGGAGGATGGCGTGGTGGGCACCGGGGTTGGGGCCCCAGATGGCGTCGAGTGGAGGCCGCGTGGTGGGGCGGTGTGACGACCGTCGCGTCCACCCCGCCCTCCCGCCCATCCGGGTCGGCTGGGAGACTGCCGACATGGCGCGTGACATCAGCACTGTGGGAGTAATCGGGCTCGGCACCATGGGTGCCGGCATCGTCGAGGTCCTCGCACGCAATGGCTTCCAGGTCATTGCCGCGGAGGCAAGCGAGGAAGCGGCCGCCGCCGGCAAGGATCGGCTGAAGCGGTCCACCGATCGTGCGGTGTCCCGGGGGAAGCTTTCCGCCGACGACCAGGACGCGCTCCTGGGCCGGGTGACGATCGCGTCGGATCTGAGCGCCCTGGCACCGTGCCAGCTGGTGATCGAGGCTGTCCCCGAGCGGGCCGAGCTGAAGAAGTCGATCCTGTCCGAGCTCGGTGGCATCGTCGCCGAGGACGCCGTGCTGGCCACCAACACCTCGTCGCTGTCGGTCACCGAGTTGTCCGTCTCGACCACCAACCCGCGCCGCGTCGTCGGCATGCACTTCTTCAACCCGGCACCGGTGCTCAAGTTCGTCGAGGTCATCCGCACGGTCGTCACCGACCAGGCCGTCCTCGACGACACCAAGGCCCTTGCCGAGCGTCTGGACAAACTGCCCGTCGTCGTCGGCGACAAGGCCGGCTTCATCGCCAACGCGCTGCTCTTCGGCTACCTCAACCACGCCGTGTCGATGTACGAGAGCCGCTACGCCTCGCGCGAGGACATCGACGCTGCGATGCGGCTCGGCTGCGGCTATCCCATGGGCCCGCTGGCCCTGATGGATCTCATCGGGCTGGACACGGCATACGAGATCCTCGACACGATGTACAAGCAGGGCCGCGACCGGCTGCACGCCCCCACGCCGATCATCAAACAGCTGGTCACCGCAGGTCAGACCGGGCGCAAGGCAGGCAAGGGCTTCTACACGTATGCCGGTCCGGGCTCCTCCGAGGTCGTCGCCGACGTGCTCACGCCGGCCTCTGGCGCCCAGGGTGCGTCGCTGCGGCCGATCGCCAAGGTCGGCGTCGTCGGCTCCGGGACCATGGCCACCGGCATCGTCGAGGTCTTTGCCCGGTCCGGGTATGACGTGGTCTACCTGGCCCGCTCCCAGGACAAGGCCGACGGGGTCCGCAGCTCCATCGAGCGGTCCCAGGCCAAGGCTCTCGAACGCGGCAAGACGACCGAGGAGGCGCGCGACGCGACGCTGGCCAGGCTCACCGGCACGATCGACATCGCCGACCTCGCCGATGTCGACATCGTCGTCGAGGCCATCGCCGAGGACCTTGCCGTCAAGCAGAAGGTGTTCGCCGACCTGGACGCCGTCTGCAAACCGGGTGCGATTCTGGCGACGACGACGTCGTCGCTACCCGTCATCCAGTGCGCCACCGCAACGAAGCGCCCAGGCGACGTCATCGGGATGCACTTCTTCAACCCGGCGGCGATCATGCGCCTCGTCGAAGTCGTCTCGACGGTCTCGACGTCGGCCGATGTCACGGCGACCGTGGTCGAGTTGTGTCGCGCGGTGGGCAAGCACCCGGTGCAGTGCGGCGACCGGGCCGGTTTCATCGTCAACGCGCTGTTGTTCCCCTACCTCAACGACGCCGTCAAGATGCTCGAGGCGCACTACGCCACCGCCGACGAGATCGACACCGCCATGAAGACCGGCTGTGGGCTGCCGATGGGCCCCTTCGAGCTGCTCGACGTCGTCGGGCTGGACGTGTCGTTGGCCATCCAGCGCGAGCTCTACCAGGAGTTCCGTGAGCCGGGCTTCGCGCCGGCACCGCTGCTCGAGCAGCTGGTGACCGCCGGATACCTCGGGCGCAAGACCAAGCGCGGTTTCCGCACCTACTGATCCACCTACTGATCCACCTGCTGCGACGCCTCGGTGCTGGATCACCCGCATCGGGGCGTCGCTGCGTCACCGCGATGATGTGATCTGCGACACTATGAGGGTGCCCGTCAGTGCGCCCAGCAAGCCACCGGCCGCCACTTTGGTGCCGACCGCGTCGGCCCGGGTCGCCTTGGTGCAGACGGCCCGGGAATGCCTGGCGTATGCCGATGCGCACCGACCGAGGGTGGCCGTGGACGGCAGCCCCGAGGGCCTGCACCAGTTCCGGGTCGCGTTCCGGCGACTGCGCTCGCTGTTGTCGCTCTATCGCGAGGAGGTCCGCAAGGACCCGGTCGCGTTGGACCTCAAGGTGCGGCTGCGCGCGCTGACCACGCTGCTCGGTCCGGCTCGCGACCTCGACGTCTTCCTCGCCGACCACCCACACCTCGAGCCGGCCGACCGGGCCCGGGTCGAGGAGCACCGGCTGGCGGCATACGCGTCCGTCACGGCCTACCTTGCCTCGCCGCAATGGCCCTGCCTGCTCGAGGACATCCACGCCTGGCTGGCCGACTCGCGCACCATCCGGGGACTCTCGACCCAGCCCGGGACGGCCCGGCCGTTCACCGCGGCCGCCATGGACCGGCGGCTGCGGCGCATCATCGACGGCGGAGCGGATCTGGCATCCCTCGAAGCCGAACAGCGGCACCGAGTGCGGATCGAGGCCAAGAAGCTGCGCTACGGGGCACAGTTCTTCGGCTCCATGTGGCCCGCCGAACCGGAGCTCACGGCCACTTTGGAGAAGCGGCTCGGCAAGCTGCAGGACACCCTCGGGGCGCTCAATGACGCCGCGACCGCCGAACAGCTGCGCCTCGACTGCGAGCTGGAGCTGCCACCGGCCCCGCATCCGGACGAGGCGGGGCTGCTGCGACGGGCCCAATCCGTGGTGACCGAGGTGGGTCACCGGCGGCCGTTCTGGGAGCGCCCGCCGCTTTGGGTCCGCACGGGCAGGGTGCTCCGGGCGCTCGGAGCGGCGGTGACTGGCACCGCCGACGCTGCGTGGTCCGGCGTGGTCCGGCTGGTCCGGGTCGTGGCGCGCTGGGTCGCCGGTGCCCTCCACCCGGCGTGAGGTCCTGGGGTGGCGCACCCGCCTGAGAGACTGTCGGTCATGCCCCGCAGCAACCGACGCCGAGAGCAGGCCGCACCGTTGGACCTCCAGCGGATTCACCACAGCGTGCCACGGACCGAGCGGTATGCCGGGGGCGAGTGGGCAGTGCGCCACGTCAGCGGCGAGCCTGGCGGCCGCACCTACCGCTGCCCGGGGTGTCAGCAGGAGCTGACCGGCATACCGCATGTCGTCGTCTGGCCGACCGACGGCCTGGGCGGCGTCGAGGACCGCCGACACTGGCACACCGGATGCTGGCGCAAGCGCGACGAGCGGGCCCCCCGAGGGTCTTACCGATGACGGCGGCGCGCGACGAGATCCGGGCCAGTTCAATCCTCCCGGCCCGCCGCCAGGACATCGAGTTGCAGACCGCCGACGGGCTCACCCTCGTCGGCGAGCTGGCGCTGCCCCTGGATCGCGATCCGGTGGCGACCCTGATCACCCTGCACCCGCTGCCCACGCACGGTGGCTTCATGGACAGCCACGTCCTGAAGAAGGCGTCCTACCGGCTGCCGGCGTTGGCGGATCTGGCCGTCCTGCGCTTCAACACCCGGGGGACGTCCTCGCCTCGGGGAACGTCGCAGGGCAGCTTCGACTCCGCCCAGTCGGAGCGGTATGACGTGGCCGCCGCGATCGAGTTCGCCGAGTTCCACGAGCTGCCGGCGTTGCCTCGGCGGTGGCTCGTCGGGTGGTCCTTCGGCACCGATCTGGCCCTGATGTATGGCCTGGATCCCTCGATCGAGGGGGTCATCCTGCTCAGCCCGCCGCTGCGCTGGAGCCACTCCGATCACCTCGCGGCCTGGGCTGCGAGCGGCAAGCCGGTCGTGGCACTCGTGCCGGAGCACGACGACTTCTTGCGTCCCGAGGCGGCCCGGGAGCGGTTCGCGGCGATCCCGCAGGCGCAGGTGGTGGCGGTCGAGGGCGCCGGGCACCTCTGGGTGGGGGAGCCACAGGTCCGGCGCGTGCTCACCGAGGTGGTGGCACGGGTCAACCCGGCAGCTCTTCCGTTGGCTTCGACCTGGCCGGCCGGCCACCAACTCCACGAGCCGCCGCCGACCCGCTCGGCACGCTGACCGTGCTTCCGGTTGCCCTGCACTGTGGTCTGCGTCACAGTGGTAGGGCAGCCCGCCACGGGGACGGGCAGTGAGGAGAGTGTCATGAGCCACGCAGCCGTCGCCCACGATCCGGCCGGACACACCGAGCTCAAGCGAGTCATGGGGCCCGGCCTGCTCCTGCTCTTCATCGTCGGGGACATCCTCGGCACCGGTGTCTATGCCCTGACCGGACAGGTGGCCAAGGAGGTGGGCGGAGCCGCCTGGGCCCCCTTCGTCGTCGCCTTCATCGTCGCGATGATGACGGCGTTCTCCTACCTGGAGCTGGTCACGAAATACCCCCAAGCCGCCGGCGCGGCGCTCTACGTCCACAAGGCGTTCAAGGTGCACTTCGTGACGTTCCTCGTCGCGTTCACGGTGATGGCCTCGGGCATCACCTCGGCCTCGACGGCCTCGCGTGCCTTTGCCAGCAACCTGGCCAAGGGTTTCGGCCTGGACTCGGCGAACACCGGCTTGATCGTCACCATCGCGCTCGGCTTCATGCTGCTCGTCATGCTCATCAACCTGCGCGGGGTTGGCGAGAGCGTGAAGGCGAACATCGTCTTGACCCTGGTCGAGCTGTCCGGGCTGCTGCTGGTCATCCTCGTGGGGTTCTTCGCCGTCTTTGCCGGAAAGACCGACTTCTCCCGGGTCACCGTGTTCGAGTCACCGAGCGGGAAGAGCGCCTTCCTGGCTGTCACGGCGGCCACCTCGCTCGCGTTCTTCGCCATGGTGGGTTTCGAGGATTCGGTCAACATGGCCGAAGAGACCAAGGACCCGATCCGGACCTTCCCGAAGATGATGATCACCGGGATCGGGCTCACCGGGGTCATCTACATCCTCGTGTCCGTCTTCGCGGTGGCGATCGTGCCGGTGGGGGAGCTCGGGGAGAGCGAGACACCCCTGGTCAGGGTGGTCGAGACCGCGGCCCCCGGGGTGCCGATCTCCGCGCTGCTGCCGTTCATCTCGATGTTCGCCGTGGCCAACTCGGCGTTGATCAACATGCTCATGGCCAGCCGCCTCATCTACGGCATGGCACGTCAACGGGTGCTGCCACCGGTGCTCGGCCGGGTGCACCACAGCCGGCGCACGCCATACGTCGCCATCCTCTTCACCACGGTGCTTGCCTTCGGCCTGATCGTGTTCGTGTCCACGGCAAGCTCCGATGCCACGCGCACGCTGGGCGGCACGACCTCGTTGTTGCTGCTCGCGGTGTTCACGGTCGTCAACGTCTGCGTGCTGCTCCTGCGGCGGGACACCGTCGGACATGACCACTTCCGCACCCCCACCGTGGTGGCGGCGTTGGCCGCGGTGTTCTGCGGCTACCTCGTCACACCGCTGTCCGGCCGGGACGGATCGCAATACACGGTGGCCGGGTGGCTGCTGCTGGTCGGCCTGGTCCTCAGCTTCCTGACCTACCTGGCGAACAAGCGGATCTCCGAACCCACCGAGTTCGAGAGCGTCGAGGAGATCTCCACCGACGGCCCGGTCAACTAGCGCACCACCGACGCCGGAGCGGCGCCGGTCACGCGCGGTTCTGGCGGGGAACCACGACCTCGTCATAGATGAGCAGCAGGCCGGCGGCGGCCGGTATGGCGATCAACGCGCCGAACACCCCTAGCAAGGCGCCGCCGGCCATGGCCGCCACGATCGTCACCGCACCGGGCACCGAGACCGTTCGCTGCATGATCCGCGGCATGAGGGCGTAGTTCTCGAGCTGCTGATAGATCAGGTAGTAGATGGTGGTGATGACGGCCTTCTTCGGCTCGTCGAACAGAGCCACCGAGCCGACCAGGACCGCGCCGAGGGTGGCCCCGACCATGGGGATGAGCCCGAGCGCGCCCACGGCGACGGCGAGCACCGCGGCATACGGGATGCCGACGATGTGCATCATGATCCACGAGAAGAACGCGTTGAGGCTGGCCACGGCCACCTGCCCGATGGCGTAGGACCCGACCCGGCGCATGATCTCCTCGGACAACGAGACCACTCGGGCGCGCCGCGACGCGGGCACCAGTGCGTAGGCGGCACCCTTCAGGGCGGGCAGGCACACCAAGAAATAGAGGGTGAGGATGAGCACGGTGATGGCCGAGAAGACCCCGGCCGCCAGGGCCTTGCCGGCGTCGAGCACCCCACCGAAGACCTGCGACATGAACGTGCCGTCGGCCAGCCGCTTTTGGATCTCCTCCTGAGCCTTGGCGATGACGTGGTAGTGCTGGTCGATGTCGCGGACCCATTGCTGGTCGAGGAGGTGCTGGAGGTATTCCGGCGCGCGGCGAGCCAGATCGGTGCCCTGCTGACTCACCGGCGGGATGACCACGGCGCCGAGGAGGGCGAAGACTGCGAGCACCCCCACGAACACGACGCCGACGGCCGGCCCGCGGCTCACCCCGCGCCGCATGAGGGCCTCGACGATGGGGTTGAGGGCCAGGGCCAGGAAGAACGCGACGAGCAGGACGGTCAGGACGGTGTCGAGCCGGCGCAGCGCGGCGACGACCCCGATCGCCGTGAGCACCCCCAGCGCGCCGACGAAGCCGAGGTAGAAGGGCGACTGCCGATCCAGCGGGCTGCCCGCCGGCGCGAGACCGCGACGGCTGCGGCCGGCGGGGGCAAGGGCGGTGTCGTCGGTCGGGGTGGGGCGTTCGGTGGACACCGCACCACCGGGGCCCGGGGTCTCGCCGGGGGTGCCCCGGCCCGCTCGCAGGCGCTCGTCCCGGCTCGCGCGCAGCCGCTGCAGCCACTCCAGCATGACCACCTCCCGGTCCGGAGCCTAGCCCGCGGCGTAGGTCGCCCAGCGCAGGCGCTGCGCGACATACCAGGCGGTGGTATGCCGCGCAGCGTGAGCGGGGCGGGGGTGCAGCGTTCCCGGCTACTCCCCGATGACTCCGGGAGTGAACTCGTGCGGGGTCTCCCGTGGGCTGGTGTGGACATCGCCGTCGGGCAGGTGCGGGTGCGGCAACGCGACCGGGGGTTCGGCGCTGGCACCGAGCCCGAAGTCGGGAGCTCCGATGAGGACGGCCATGTTCCCGTGGGGATGCTTGTTGCGGTACATCAGGTCGTGGGCCAGGGGCACATCGTCATACGTGAACGCCTGTGACAGGCACGGGTCGAGCAGACCCCGCAGCGCGAGGTCGTTCATCGCGTTGGACTGGGCGTCATTGGCGAAGTGTGACCCCTGGAGCCGCTTCTGGCGCATCCACAGGTAGCGCAGGTCCACCGTGGCGTTGAAGCCGGTCGTGCCGGCACAGACGACGACCATGCCGCCGGTGTCGCACACGAAGGTGGAGGTCGGGATGGTGCTCTCGCCGGGGTGCTCGAAGACGATGTTCGGGGCGCGGCGCTCGCCGAGGACGTCCCAGATGGCCGAGCCGAACTTGCGGGCCCCCTTGATCCACTGGGCGTAGCCGGCGTCGTCCTTCCAGTGCGGCAGCATGCCCCAGTGGTCGAAGTCGTTGCGGTTGATGCAGCCCTTCGCGCCGAGCTTCATGCAGTAGTCGTACTTGTCCTCGCCCGAGACCACGGCGATGGGGGTCGCACCCGCTGCCTTGACGATCTGGATGGCCATCGACCCGAGCCCACCGGCCCCGCCCCAGACCAGGACGACGTCGCCCTCCTTGACGGCGTTGCCACCCCAGCCGTGCAGCATCCGCCAGGCCGTCGCTGCGACCAGGGTGTAGGCCGAGGACTCCTCCCAGGTCATGTGCTTCGGCTTGGGCATGCACTGCTGCCCCTGGACCCTGGTGAACTGAGCGAAGCTGCCGAAGTTCGTCTCGTAGCCCCAGATCCGGAAGGTGGGGGAGAACATCGGGTCGACGCCGCGCTGGACCGACGGGCAGTTGCGGTCCCAGCGGCCGCAGTGCATGACGACCTCGTCGCCGACCTTGACGTTGGTGACGTCCTTGCCGACCTGGTAGACGATGCCGGAGGCGTCGCTGCCGCCGATGTGGAACGGTTCAGGCTCGCCCTGGTCACCGCGGGCCAGGGCCTTGTTGCGGGCGCCGATGACATCGACCGGTATGCCGAGGCCGGCCCACACGTTGTTGTAGTTGATGCCGGCGGCCATGACGTAGACGAGCACCTCGTCGTCGGCGAT
>JBPOIZ010000069.1:0-8748 GCA_052034115.1 Actinomycetota bacterium | reverse complement strand
CGCCGCTGGCCCGGTAGTTGTTGACGGCGACGACGAAGGTCTGCGCCAGGTCCACCGGCGTGCCGTCCGGCATGGTCATCGCGACGATCCGCGAGCCCACCGGCTGGCTCAGATCGATGTCATAACTGATCCCCGCCACGATGTCGTAGTTGTAGTCCGGCGTCGTACCGGCCGGGGCGTTGGTCATCGTCTCCGGGTCGAAGGTGCCCCCGAGCGGCACGTCGGCGAAGTACTTCGCCGAATACTCCAGGTAGTCCTTCACCTGCGCTCCGGTCAGCAGTTTCGCCTGAAGGGTGTTGTCGTAGATGTACAGGCCGGCGATGTCCCGGATCGTCACGTCACCTTGCGGGAAGACCGCAGTGCGGGAGAACGGCGCCGCGATCGAAAGCACCGGGGTGTCGGCATATGCGGTCCCGGCCATGGCGGTGCTCACGGTCTGCATCTGGACGTGCTGGATGAAGTCCATGATCGGCGTGTCCCGGTATCGCGAGTCGGTCGCGGGCAGCTGCTCGGTGGACTGTGCGACGACCTGGTTGACGTAGCCGAGCGTCGTGTCGTGGTATGTCGCCAACGCGGCCGCGAACGCCGGGTCCTCCGGATAGTCCTTGGACCGCAGCGAGCGCACCGCCATCGAGCTGACCGCCCACGAATGCCGGCCGCCACAACGGGTCAGGCTGATGTCGACGGCGGACACCGTCTGCCCCCAGAACTTCGGCTGGGTGAGCAGCACCTGCTTGCCGGTCACCTCGTTGGTCACCCACTGCTGGGGCACGTCCAGGTGGGTGTGCCCGACGACGACGACGTCGATTCCGGGCACCTTCGCGGCGATGGTGTCGGCGGGGTTCTCCACGGGCAGGTCGCCGCCGTAGGACGACGTACCGCCGATCCCGGAGTGGGAGAGCACGACGACGATGTCGGCGCCCTTCTTCCGCACCACCGGCACCCATCGTGCTGCCGTGGTCACCATGTCCTCGAAGCGCAGCGTGCCCTCGACGTTGGCCTTGTCCCAGATCGCCGAGCCCGGGGTGGTGACGCCGACGACGCCGATCTTCACCGACGGGCCTCCCGGCACCTTCTTGGTGATGATCGTGTACGGCTTGAGGTAGGGCCGGCCGGTGGCGATGTCGATGACGTTGGCACCGAGCAACGGGTAGTCCAGGTCCTGCCGGTAGGCGCCCAGCAGGGGCAGACCGTAGTTGAACTCGTGGTTGCCGACGACCTGGGCGTCATATCCGATGGTGTTGTAGGCCACGGCCATGGGGTGCGTCACCCCGGTCGTCGTCACCGGCTCGCGCAGGCCGTAGTAGTACGACAGGGGTGTCCCTTGAAGGGTGTCGCCGTTGTCGAGGACCACGACCTTGTTGGCACCCTGGGCGGCGCGCTCGGCCGCGACGATCGACGCGACGCTGGCCAGGCCCTTGGTGTCTCCGACCCGGTCGACATACGGGGCGTTCTTGAAGTAGTCCCAGTTGTTGACGTTGCCGTGGACGTCGGTCGTGGCGAGCAGGGTCAGCGAGGCGGTCCGGGGCTTGACCTTCGCCTCGGCGACTCCCGCCGCTCCCGCCGGCGTCGTGGCCAGGGCCGCGACGGACGCTGCGACGGTGAGGCCGACCAGGAGGGATCGTCGGTGCACGGGTGCTCCTTTCGAGGGGACCCCGGCGGCCCAGACCCGCCGGTGGGTCTCTCGCAGCCTAGGGCTGGGGACGATGCCCCGCGACCGGGCGTCGATGTGACCCTCGCCCCGTTGCGGCGGCCGCCGCTACACCCTCTCGGTGTTCTCGTTGCCGGCCGCGTCGCTCCAGGTGACCTCGACCAAGGGCGAGGTCTCCGCGTCCCAGCTGCCCAGGTCGAAGACGACCACGACGCGCCCGTCCTTCAGCGGTGTGACGATCATCGGGGTCCTCGGCGTGAAGCCCGCAGCGTAGGTCGGCGTCACGCCACTGGACCCCTGGGGGAGCACGTAGAGGGCGAACCAGTCGGTCGGTCCGGTGGCGCCGAGCGCCTGGCGCCCTTGGTGGATGCCGGGGAGGGCGCCGACGGCATCCGCCAACGACATCCACGTGAAGCCGACGTCCGGCGGCCCGTCGACGGCCAGCTCGCCTGTTTGCTCCAAGACCCAGACGCGCACCGTCCGCTCCCCGCTCAGGGGGACCACCTCGGGGGTGGAACGGTCCCCGAGTGAGGACACCCGCTCGCCGGAGCTGGTGGTCCAGGTGACCGAGGTGATCGGATTGTCGCTGACCGCCGGGCTCTGGAGGCGGGCGAAGTACATCTGGAAGCCGGTGGCCTGGGGGTCGACGTCGGGGTCACCGCCGCCGAAGTAGGTGGTCGAGGGCGATGTCGCGACGGCGACGTCCTTGACATCCGGCGGCGCGAGCACGATCACGAACCGGCTGCCCTTCTTGCCCTTGACGAGCGGTGCCGTGACCGGCTGCGGGACGACGATCGGAGCCAGTGTCTCGACGACGTTCTGGGGGTCGTCCTGGGCGATGGTCAGCCGCAGGGTGTGGCTGATCCGGTCAAAGTCGCCCGCGAGGTGGTCGGTGCCTTCGGGGTCACCGTACGCGGACTCGAAGTGGATCGAGCCCGACGCCGACGGGGTCGCGGACCCGGGCAGCTCGGTGGCCGACGGGCGGCCTGCGTTCCACAACGACGTCGCGACGACGGCAATGGCGGCGACGGCAGCGGCGCCGGTGATGGCGCGCCGGGCGGTCTGGCGCCGCAGGGCCCGGTTGCCCTGGGCCAGGACGTGGGCCTGGTCGGGCGATGCCGCTGAGGGCGGTTCGGCGGCGCCGAGGAGTTGGCGCAGGTCCTGCTCGAAGTCGGTGTTCATGACGAAGCCCCCTCACGGGTCGAGATCTGGTCAGGGGCAGCAGCCCCGGACGTGAGCGCTCGCAGCGCCGCGAGCCCTCGGGAGGCGGCGCTCTTGACTGCGCCGATGGAGATGCCGAGCTGTTCGGCGACCGCTTGTTCGGACTGGTCGGCGTAGTAGCGCAGGACGACCACCTGACGCTGCTGCGGCGGCAGCTGGGCCAGCAACCGGACGATCTGATCGCGCTGGTCGCTCCCGGCCGTCGCGGAGCGGTCCTCGACCTGCCCGGTCGGCCGGTCCGGCACCTCGGCCATGACCGACTCGCGTCGCCCCTTCCGCCAGGTCTCGGTGTGGTGGTTGACGAGCACCTTGCGGGCGTAGGCCTGGGCCTGGCCCTCGCGGACCCGGGGCCACGCGACATACGTCTTCACCAGGGCGGCCTGGACCAACTCCTGCGCCGCGTCAGCATTCCCGGTGAGCAGCCAGGCGGTCCGGGTCAGGCTCGCTGACGAGCTGGCCATGAACGCGGTGAAGGCCGCGTCGCGCTCCTCGCGACGATGACCGAACATCGGGATCCTTCCGGTGGCCCTGGTGGCGCGTCCTGCGCCCTCACCCACCTGTATGTGCGGGGACCCGACAAGGTTGCCTCACCGGTGCCTCACGTCACCGACGTCGCCCGCAGCGCCGGGGGTCGACGCCCCGCGGGCGGCGACTCAGCGCCGGGGGATCAGCACCGTGTAGTCGAGGTCCAGGACGACGTTCGGCAGGTAGCGCCCATCCTCGCCCCGGTACGGGAACTGCGCGCAGGCCAGATCCTTGGTCGCCACGGTGCGCAGCCGCAGCGCGCCGAGGTCGGTGCGACCGGGCACCTCTCGGCGTTCGAGCACTTCGGACCACGCGTAGACCGTGTCGCCGGCAAAGGTCGGGTTGCTGTGCGTCCCGCCGTTGATCGCCGCGATGGTCACGGCGTTGGCCAGTCCGTTGTAGGACAGTGCCCGCGCCAACGAGATGATGTGGCCGCCGTAGACGATGCGCCGCCCGAATCGACCCTGCGCCTCGATGTGCTGGTTGAAGTGGACTTTCGCGGTGTTGTGGTAGAGCCGAGTGGCCAGCATGTGCTCGGCCTCCTCGATGGTCATGCCGTCGACGTGGTCGATCCGCTCACCGACCTCGTAGTCGTCCCACAGATAGGAGCTCCCGGCCAACGCCGTGTCGTATGGCGGCCGATCCCTCAGGTCATAGGGGATGGCCAAGTCCTCGACGGCGACCGCGGCGGGCAGATCCGGGACGACCGTCTCGGGAGCCGGGGACCCCTCGTCCCGCTTGCGGACCATGACCCAGCGGACGTAGTCGAGCACGGTCTGGCCATCCTGGTTGCGGCCGACCGAGTGTACGTAGACGACGCCGGTCTTGCCGTCCCGGTTCGCCTTGAGGCCGATCACCTCCGAGGTCGCCGACAGGGTGTCGCCCGGGAAGACCCGAGCACCGAACCGGCCGGCGGCATAGCCGAGGTTGGCGACCGCATTGAGCGAGATGTCGGGAACGGTCTTGCCGAAGACGACGTGGAAGGTCAGCAGGTCATCGAGCGGCATCCGCTCCATGCCCAGGGCCTGGGCCGTGGTCACGGCGTTCGTCGGCCCGAACCGCGGCCCGTAGAGGGCCGTGTAGAGCGCGACGTCGCCCTCGGTGACCGTCCGGGGGGTCGCGTGGACCAGCTCCATCCCGATGGAGAAGTCCTCGAAGTAGTTGCCCGCCGCCGTCTTCATCACGCCGCTCCTTCGTGCGAGGTCCTGGGCCCGATCCTCCCACTGTGACGGCGTCTGGTTCGCCGTCGCATGCGCGGGGGAAGGTGGTGGCCTCGGTCACGTCCGCTTCGGCGTCTGCGGCGCCGTCGAGCCCGGTATGACGGGGCGGCCCGCCATACTGGCCGGGTGCGCAGCCCGCGGATCGACCTCCACGCGCACTCCACCGCGAGCGATGGCACTGACAGCCCGGCCGAGCTGATCGCGGCGGCGGCCCGGGCCGGTCTCGATGTCGTGGCATTGACCGATCACGACACGGCGGCCGGATGGGGTGCCGCGCAGGCCGCCGCCGACCGGCTGGGTCTGCGGCTCGTGCCGGGCATCGAGGTGTCCTGCCAGCGCGACGGCCGCTCGATTCACCTGCTCGGCTACCGCGTCGACCCGTCGCACCCGGTGCTGGTGGCCGAGATGGCCCGGACGACCGCCGACCGGATCACCCGACTGGAGCGGATCGTGGAACGCCTCGCGGCGGCCGGACTGCCGCTGACCGTCGAGGCGGTGCGGGAGCACGTGCCGCCCGGCGCCACCGCCGGCCGCCCACACATCGCCGACGCTCTGGTGGCGGCGGGGGTGGTGGGCCACCGGGACGAGGCCTTCGCCCGCTGGCTGTTCTCCGGGAGTGTGTACGTCGTCGAGCACTATGCGCCGGATCCGGCACGTGCGGTGCGCGCTGTCCGGGACGCCGGCGGTGTCCCGGTGCTTGCGCACCCGTTCGGGATGGGCCGCAACGCCATACCCGAGGACCTCGTCGAGGAACTGGCCGCGGCCGGGCTGGCCGGGCTGGAGGTGTGGCACCGGGACCACGACGACGACGCGACGGCTCGGGCCGAGGCGGTGGCCGACCGTATGGGGCTGATCGCCACCGGGTCGAGCGACTACCACGGCAGCGGCAAGCGCAACCGGCTCGGGGAGAACCTCACCGCCGGCGATGCGCTGGCCGCCCTCGACGCGCTGGCCGGCGTCCGCGCACCGGCCGTCAGGGACGCACCCCACCGCCGGCCGGGCCAGCCGACCGCCGCAGCCCCCCGCGCCCCAGGAGGCACCGCATCGTGAACGAGTGGCTCACCATGCTCGGATCGGTCTTCGTGACGTTGCTCGTCATCCTCGACCCGCCCGGCGCAGTGCCGATCTTCCTCGCGGTGACCGCGCCGCTCAACGGCCGGCAGCGGATCGCGGCGGCGCGACGGGCCTCGATCGTGGCGTTCGGGCTGATCGCGGCCTTCGCCGCGTTCGGTCAGCAGATCCTCAACTACCTGCACATCTCGATCGCCGCGTTGCAGGGATCCGGCGGGTTGTTGCTGCTGCTCATCGCCCTCGAACTGCTGACCGGCAAGGAACAGGAACAGTACGCCGCGTCAGCTGCCAACGTGGCGCTCGTCCCGCTGGGCACACCGCTGCTCGCCGGTCCCGGCGCGATCGTGGCGACGATGCTCGCCGTGCAGCGCGCCAAGACCCCGCTGGACCATCTCGCGGTGGCGCTGGGCTTAGTCGCAGCGATGATGGTCGTCTGGCTCACCCTGCGGTTCGCGGGCCGGATCCGGCGCATCCTGCGCGAGAGCGGGACGATGCTGCTGACCCGGATCGCGGGACTGCTGCTCTCGGCGATCGCGGTGCAGATGGTCGCCGACGCGGTTCGCGCGTTCGCCGCCGGCCAGGGTTGAGCCGGGATGGCGGACGAGCTCCCCGGCCTGCCGGAGCGACTGTATGTCGCCAGCCCCAGCCGGCTGCTCACCTGGGTCAGCTGCCCGCGTCAATACCGGATGCAGTATCTAGACCGCCCGCGCCCTACGCCGCGGCCGCAGCGGGCCCACACCAGCCTGGGGATCACCGTCCACAACGCCCTGCGCGACTGGTGGGACGCGCCGCAGCGCACCGGGGCGGCGGCAGCGCGTCTGGTCCGTCGCGAGTGGATCCCGGTGGGGTTCCGCGACGGCGAGCAGTCCGACCAGTGGCGCGAGCGGGTGGCCGACGAAGTGCAGGCCTACGTCGATCGCAACCCGCCGTTGGCCGACCCGGTCGGGACCGAGCGCACCCTGTCCATCAAACTGGCCGGGCTGGCGGTCACCGGTCGGGTCGACCGGCTCGACGCCCGGCCGATCGCGACGGATCCAAGGCGCTATGAACTCGTCGTCGTCGACTACAAGACCACCCGTCGGGCGCTGACCAGCGAAGATGCCCGCACGTCGCTGCCCTTGGCGCTCTACGCCGCAGCAGCGTGGCGGGTGTTCCGGCGCCGATGTGTGCGCGTCGAGCTGCACCATGTGCCGACCGGGCAGGTCCTGGCACACGAGCACACCGTGGAGTCGCTGCGGCGCAAGCTCGACGAGGCCGGCTCGATCGCCGCCGACCTGCGTCGGGCGGATGCGGCATACCGGCAGCACGGCCCCCGGGACGAGGACTTCCCACCGCGGCCGAGCCCGTTGTGCCGGTGGTGCGACTACCGAGCCCACTGCACCGACGGTCAGCAGATGGGCCCGGAGCAGCCGTCGTGGGCAGCGCTGGAGCCGGCGGCCACGGACCCGCCGGCGCCGGTCCCCGACGGGTGGGAGGAGTACCGCTAAGCCGCGCCCCGGCTCGAAAGGTGGGCCCTGGGGTCGGCCGGCCCCGCCATGCGTCAGACTGCTGGGGTGAGCGAGCGCGAGACGATGACCTACGAGGACTTCGGAGTGGCGGTGCGGGACATCGCCCAGGCGGTGGTCGACTCGGGCTTCGCACCGACGACGGTGCTGTGCGTGTCCCGCGGCGGCCTGGCGATCGGTGGGGGACTGGCCTACGCGCTGGACCTCAAGCAGATCAGCGCGGTGAACGTCGAGTTCTACACGGGAGTGCACGAGCGGCTCATCAAACCCGTCATGGTGCCCCCGACGCCGCCCTCCAGCGACCTCGATGGGCAACGTGTGTTGATCGCCGACGACGTCGCCGACACCGGCAAGACGCTGGCGCTGGTCAAGCAGTATTGCGAGGGGCACGCCCTCGAAACGCGAGTGGCCGTGCTCTACGAGAAGCCGACGACCATCCTCACGCCGGACTACACCTGGCGGCACACCGAGAAGTGGATCAACTTCCCCTGGTCGACGCTGCCGCCGGTCTCCCCGAGCCGGTGACCCGTGGGGGCCAGGCCCCGAGATAGCGTTGGACTCACCGGGCGCGAAGGAGAGGCAATGTCGGCATACGTCCTGGCCGTGGCCAACCAGAAGGGCGGGGTGGCAAAGACGACCAGCGTCGTCACCCTCGCGGCGGCATTCGCGGAGAAGGGGCTGCGCGTCCTCGTCCTCGACCTCGACGCCCAGGCCTGCCTGACGTTCAGCGTCGGCGTCGACCCGGAGTCGGTCGAGACCTCCATCTATGAGGTGCTCACCGGCGCGAGCGGCATCGCCGGCGCCGTGGTTGCTGCCGAGGAGGGTTTCGACGTCGTCCCCGCGGTCATCGATCTGGCCGCGGCGGAGTCCGTGCTGTTGCCCCGCGAAGACCGGTTCGCCGCCCTGGTCACCGTCCTGGCGCCGGTGATGGACCGGTATGACGTCGTCCTGCTCGACTGCTCGCCGTCACTGGGGGTGCTCACCTTGGCAGCGTTGACGGCGGCCGACGGGTTGGTCATCCCGATGCCCGCCGAGATGCTCGGTCACCGCGGCGTCGGACAACTGCTCGACACCGTCGCCGACGTCCAACGCACCCACAATCCGCGGCTGAAGGTCGTCGGCATCCTGCCGACCCTGTATGACGGCCGCAGCAATCATGGGCGGGCCGTCGTGGCCGACGTGGGAGAGCGGTTCGGGGTGCCGGTGTTGACCCCGATCCCGCGGACGGTGCGCTTCGCCGAGGCCCCGGCGCTCGGACGCAGTGTGTTGTCGACGGCCCGACGCAGTCGCGCGGCGGCGGCCTATCGCGAGGTTGCCGACAGCATCGTCGCCAGCGAGAAGCTGCCCCGCAAGGGTGTTCGGCGCGCTCGCACACGTGGCGCGTCGAGCAGTGGGGCACGATCCGAGGACCGCTGACATCTGCCCGATGACCCCTGGGGTCGCCGGCCGCGAACCGAGCGTGTTGCCGTCAGGGTCGTGGGCGATCCGGAAGATCGACCGCAATTTCGCGGTGACTTGAGCGTCGTGCACGGGGTTCGGTGGTGGCCGGCCCGTT
>JBPOIZ010000059.1:0-7202 GCA_052034115.1 Actinomycetota bacterium | reverse complement strand
GGCGCTTCGCCCAGGCCCGCCCGACGATGTGAGCCGCCGCGTCAGACGACGCAGAGCTCGTTGCCCTCGGGGTCGCGCAGAGGGCGCCACCCTCACGCTCAAGTTATGGAGACACGCCCTAGGCGGCCGCGGCAGTCACCTCTGCGCGAGCCCCGCGGAATGCCTGCAGGGCCAGCCCAGCCAGGACCAGCCCGAAACCGAGCAGGGCGGGTGGGTCGAGGTGTTCCCCGAGGACGAGCACTCCGAGCATCGCCGCGACGACCGGGTCGGTGAGCACCAGGGTGGCCGTGGGTCCGGGGGAGAGCCGCTGAAGCCCGCGCAGGTAGAGCAGATTGGCCAACGCCATGGTCGCGACGGCCAGGTAGGCCGCGGCGGCGGCACCGCGGAGCTGAGCGACCCAGCCGAAGGGCTCGTGCAGGGCCAGCGGGGCCAGAATCACGCCCCCGGCGAGGTAGGCACCGGTCATCAACGTGAGCTGACCGACGCCCTGCTCCATGAGCCGGGTCGCCGAGACGGTGTAGGTGGCGATGGACAGCCCCGCGCCGAGGGACAGGGCGATCCCCAGGCCGACGGCCGGGCCGAGGCCGGACGAGCGCAACCCGGACCAGGAGGCGAGCGCCAGTCCGCCGAGACACACCGTGGTCGCCACGAACCACACTCGGTGCGGCCGGTGGCGTAGGACGAGCCAGGCCAGAGCCCCGGCGAAGATCGGGGCGCTGCCGACGGTGACCAGGGTGGCCAGCGCCACCGAGGCGGCATGGGTCGCGGCGAAGAAGGACACCTGATACCCGGCGGCACCCACCGCGGCCAGCCAGGTCAACGGGTGACGCCATACCCGCACCAGGCTCGGGCCGAGCGGGCGGCGCAGCGCGACCGCGGCGAGCAGCACCAGTGCGCCCCCGACGAGCCGGACCCAGCCGACGCCGAGAGGAGTGGCCCCCGCGGGAGCCAGGGCAGCGGCGGTTCCGGCGGTGCCGAACAAGGCGCCGCTGGCGATGGCCGCGCCGACTGCGCCGCGGTGCTCCATGCGGGCAGGCTGCCACACAGTGACCGCTCGGCGCGGGGGAGGTCCACTGAGCGTTGTGGCCCAGGTCACCCCTTGCACAGGTGTGTGGCGTGGGTCACGATTCGGCATCGGCTTTCGCCACACGAAGGGACACCCGCATGACCCGGATCAGCGTGACCGTCGACGGTCAGCGCTATGCCGACGACGTCGAGCCGCGCACCCTGCTCGTCCATTACCTCCGGGAACGCCTGGGGAAGACCGGCACTGTGGTCGGGTGCGACACCGGCAACTGCGGCGCGTGCACCGTCCTGCTCGACGGGCGCAGCGTGAAGTCCTGCAGCGTCCTGGCCGTGCAGGTCGACGGCCATGAGGTGACCACCATCGAGGGTCTGGCGCAGGGGGGCGACCTGCACCCCATGCAGGAGGCATTCCGGGACTGTCACGGCCTGCAGTGCGGCTTCTGCACCCCCGGCATGATCATGCAGGCCGTCGACATCGCCACGGACCACCCGGCACCCACCGAGGACGAGGTCCGGCACGGTCTCGAAGGCAATCTGTGCCGATGCACCGGCTACCACAACATCGTGCGGGCCGTGCAACAGGGAGCAGCGGCGATGAGCGGAGGTCAGTCATGACGGTCACCGACGAGCGCCCCGCCACCGAGGTCGGCAGCCCGCGGCGTCGCAAGGAGGACGCGCGTCTGATCACCGGTCGGACCCGCTGGACGGACAATCTCCAGCTGCCAGGGATGCTGCACCTGGCCATGGTGCGCAGCCCGCACGCCCATGCGCGGATCGTCTCGGTCGACGCCGCGGCGGCCCGCGCGGCGACCAACGTCGTCGCTGTGCTTACCGGTGAGGACGTCAAGGACATCCAAGGGGGTCTGCCCTGTGCCTGGCCCATCACGCCGGACCAGAAGGCGCCCAACCACCCCTCGATAGCCGTCGACCGGGTGGCCTTCGCCGGGGAGATCGTCGCCGTCGTCATCGCGCGCAGCGCCGCCGAGGCCCGGGACGCCGCCGAGTTGGTCGACGTCGACTATGACGAGCTGCCCGCGGCGATCGAGCTCAAGGCCGCCGCGGCGGATACGGTGCTCGCGCACCCGGATCTGGGCACCAACACCAGCGCGGTGTGGACCTTCGACTCTGCCGCCGCGGGCACTGGTGGTGACGTGGAACCGGCCATCGCCGAAGCCCGCGAGAGCGGCATCGTCATCGAGCGCGAATACCGCCAGCAGCGGCTCATCCCCACCTTCCTCGAGCCGCGCTCGGTCGTCTGTGACCCCACCGGCGAGCAGTTGACCATCTGGTCGGCGACTCAGGTGCCGCACTTCGTGCGGATCTTCACCGCCGCCGTGCTCGGCATCCCCGAGAGCAAGGTCCGGGTCATCGCCCCCGACGTGGGCGGCGGCTTCGGGGGCAAGCTGCAGTTCACGCCCGAAGAGGTCATCACCGTGCTGGCAGCCCGGCATACCGGCAAGCCGTGCAAGTACACCGAGACCCGATCCGAGTCGCTCGTCTCGGCCCACCACGGGCGGGACCAGTGGCAAAAGCTCACTCTCGCCGCCCGCTCGGACGGCACGGTGACCGCGCTGAAGGTCGAGTTGACCGCGGACATGGGCGCCTACCTCGGGCTGGTGACCCCGGGTGTGCCGATCCTGGGCGCGTTCATGTTCAACGCGATCTACAAGTTCCCGGCCTACCACTTCACCTGCCGCAACGTCTTTTCGAACAAGACGTGGACCGACGCCTACCGCGGCGCCGGACGCCCCGAAGCGACGTACGCCATCGAGCGGCTCATGGACGAGCTGGCCGTCGAGGTCGGCGTGGACCCGCTGGAGATCCGCGAACGCAACTGGATCAAGCACGAGGAATTCCCCTTCACCAGCGTGTGCGGGCTGGAGTACGACTCGGGCAACTACGAGGCCGCGACCGCACGGGCCAAGGAGCTGTTCGGCTACGACGCATTGCGCGCCGAGCAGGCCCAGCGTCGCGCCTCCGGCGACCCGGTCCAGCTCGGCATCGGGGTCTCCACCTTCACCGAGATGTGCGGGTTGGCGCCCAGCCGGGTCCTCGGGTCGCTCTCGTATGCCGCCGGTGGCTGGGAGAACGCCGCGATCCGGATGCTCCCGACCGGGAAGGTCGAGGTCGTCACCGGCACCTCACCGCACGGGCAAGGTCACGAGACGGCGTGGAGCCAGATCGTGGCCGATCGCCTCGGGGTGCCCTTCGAGGACGTCGAGGTCCTCCACGGTGACACCCAGGTCGCCCACAAGGGCCTGGACACCTACGGCTCTCGCTCCCTCGTCGTCGGCGCCGAGGCCGTCATCCGGGCCGCCGACAAGGTCATCGAGAAGGCCAAGCCGATCGCGGCGCACCTGCTCGAGGCCGGCGTGGACGACATCGAGTTCGCCGGCGGCGCGTTCACCGTGCGCGGCACCGACAACAGCAAGGCGATGGCTGAGGTCGTCTGGGCGACATTCGCCGCGCACGACCTGCCCGACGGCGTCGAGCCCAGCCTGGATTCCGAGGCCACCTACGACCCGGTGAACTTCTCCTTCCCCCACGGCACACACCTGTGCGCGGCCGAGGTGGACACCGAGACCGGCGCGGTGCGGCTGCGTTCCTACGTCGCGGTCGACGACATCGGCACCATCGTCAACCCGCTCATCGTCCACGGCCAGGTCCACGGCGGCATCGTCCAAGGCGTCGCGCAGGCGCTGTGGGAGGAAGCCGTCTACGACGACGCCGGCACGTTGGTCACCGGGTCGCTGGTCGACTACACCATCCCGACGGCGGCCGACACCATCTCGCTCACGGTGGACCAAACGACCTCGCCGTCGACGACGAACACGCTCGGCACCAAGGGCGTTGGTGAGGCCGGCGCGATCGCCTCGACGCCGGCTGTGGTCAACGCCATCGTCGACGCGGTTCGCCACTTCGGCGTCAACGACATCCGTATGCCGTGCACACCCGAGCGGGTGTGGCAGGCCATCCATAGCGGCAGCTCGAACGGAGAGGGGCAGGGCCAGTGATCCCGGCACAGTTCGACTACGTCGCCCCGACGACGGTCAGCGAGGCCCTGCAGGCTCTTGCCGACGGCGGCGAGGACGCCAAGGTGCTGGCCGGTGGTCAGAGCCTGATGCCGGTGCTCCGGATGCGGCTCAACGCACCCTCACTGGTCGTCGACCTCGGCCGGATCGAGGAGCTGCGGGCGATCTCGATGGACGGCGACACGCTGGTGCTGGGCGCCATGGCGACGCACAGTTCGATCGTGGCCAGCGACCTGGTCGCCGAACACGCCGGGCTGTTGCGTGCCGCGGTCAGCCAGGTCGGCGACCCCCAGGTGCGGCACCGCGGCACCATCGGGGGGGCTGTGGCGCACGCAGATCCGGCCGGCGACTACGGCGCCCCCCTGCTCGCGTTGGAGGCCTCGATGGTGATCACTGGGCCCAGCGGCTCGCGGACGGTGGCGGCGGAGGACTTCTTCGAGGACCTCTTCGACACCGCGGTGGGGGAGGACGAGTTGCTCACCCAGATCCGGATCCCGTCGCACGCCGGGTGGGGCTCGTCCTACGAGAAGTTCGTCCGGGTGGCTCAGCAGTGGTCGATCGTCGCGGCCGCGGCGACGGTGCGGGTCGAGGGCGGGGTCATCACCGAGGCCAGAGTGGGTCTGACCAACATGGGCTCGACCCCACTTCGGGCGCATGGTGTGGAGGAGGCGCTGCGCGCAGCGTCGGTCAGCGCGGACGCTGTCGGGGCCGCGGCCGCCCGCGCGGCCGAAGGCACCAACCCACCCTCGGATCTCAACGGCTCGGCGGCATACCGCAGCCACCTCGCCACGGTGCTCGTGCGCCGCGCCGTCCTGGCCGCTGCGGGAGGCTGAGCTGGTGGAGCTGGAACACGACTTCACCGTCCCCGCCTCACTCGATCGGGTCTGGGTGGCCTTCAACGACCTGGAGGACCTCGGCGGTTGCTTCCCCGGGGCCACCGTCTCCGACGTCACCGATGCCGGGTTCTCCGGCACGGCGAAGGTCAAGCTCGGTCCGATCGCGCTGGTGTATGCCGGGACCGGCCGGTGGCTCGAGCGGGACGAAGCGGCGCACCGGATGGTCCTGGAAGCCAAGGGGAAGGACCGCCGGGGCAACGGCACCGCCGGGGCGATGATCACCATCGTCCTGGCCGAGGAGTCCCCACAACGGACCTTCGTCCACGTCATGACCGAACTGAACGTGACCGGAAAGCCCGCCCAGTTCGGCCGGGGGGTCATGCAGGATGTCTCGGACAAGTTGCTCCAGCAGTTCATCGACTGCCTGGAGGGCCGATTCGCCGACGAAGCGGTGCCCGCAGCGACACCGGCGGAAGGACCGCACCCGACACGGGACGCCGATGCCGTGGCATCCGCCGAGAGTTCTCACGACGCGGCGTCGGGCGCCCCGGCCTTTCCCCCACCCGCCCCGCCCCGGCATGTCCGTGAGGCGCCGGATGTGGTCGACCTGGGTGCCGCGGCAGGTCCGGTGCTCGTCCGGCAGTTCGGTCCGCCGGTCGCCGCCGGGCTGCTCGGGCTGCTCATCGGCTGGCTCCTCGGGCGGGGCCGCCGCCGCTGAGCCCCCAGGGCCGCCGAGGGGGGCACGCCCACCCCTCCGACACGGCCACGGGGGGCCACGGCGGCGGTCGAGCCTAGGATGCCCGGGTGGATGTCGCGCGCTTCGGGAGCCTGCACGCCACCGACGTGGTCGACATACGGTATGGCGCTGAGGCGCTGGCGGCGCTGGACACCCACGGGTGGTGGGCCGTCGTAGCAACCTTCGAGGGCGAGATCACGGCGGTTCGATTCGCCACCGTGGCACGGGTTGGCTCCGTGGGGTCGCGACCGGCGGGTGAGGGCCCTGGTGCGCGATGGACCGGGTTGTCCGGTGAGTGGTCGTCGTCGTTGGACGAGCCGGCCTACCGGGCCGCCGTCGCCGATGTCCGCGAGCGGGTGGCGGAGGGCTTTGTCTATCAGGCCAACATCTGCCGGGTCCTGGAACAACAGATCCCGGTCGAGGTCGACCTCGACGGCTTGGCCGCCGTCCTCGAGGCAGGGAACCCCGCGCCGTATGCCGGCCGGCTGCGGGTCGATGCTGCTGACCTCGACCTCGTGTGCGCCTCGCCGGAGAGCTATCTCGGGCGGGTCGGGCGGCGTCTGGTCAGCAGCCCGATCAAGGGCACGTCCCGACCAGGTGAGCCGATGCTCGCCAAGGACGTCGCCGAGAACGTCATGATCGCGGACCTGGTGCGCAACGACCTGTCCGCGGTGTGTGAACCAGGCTCCATCGACACCGAGGCGTTGTGCGCGGTGGAGCCGCATCCTGGGCTCGACCACCTCGTGTCGCGGATCGCCGGCCGCCTCCGGGTGGACGCGACGTGGCCGCAGATCTTTGCCGCGACATTCCCGCCCGGGTCGGTCAGCGGGGCCCCGAAGTCGAGTGCGCTGCGGACCATCGCCCGGCTCGAACCTGTGCCGCGCGGCCCCTACTGCGGGGCCATCGGCTGGGTGGACTCCGACACCCAGAGCGCGGAACTCGCAGTCGGCATCCGCTCGTTCTGGACCCGGCGGGACCATGACGGGACGCGGCACCTGTGTTTCGGCACCGGTGCCGGGATCACCTGGGGGTCGGACCCGCTGGCGGAATGGCACGAGACCGAGTTGAAGGCGGCGCGACTCATCGCGCTGGCGTCACGAGGAAGGGACGGCCGCGCATGACGTCGTCGATCAGGGTGTGGGTCGATGGGCGCGTGGTCGATCCCGACTGTGGGGCGGTCAGCCCGCTCGACCACGGGGTCACCGTCGGCGACGGTGTCTTCGAGACGCTCAAGGTGGTCGACGGGGTGCCCTTTGCCCGGCGCCGGCACCACGCTCGGCTGCAGCGCTCGCTGGCCGGGCTCGGTCTCCCCTCGGCCGATCTGGACCGGGTCGACGAGGGCATCGCTGGGCTGCTCGCGCTCGGCCCGATGCCTTTCGGGCGGCTGCGCTACACCATCACCGGAGGCCGCGGCCCGCTCGGCTCCGATCGGGTGGTCGGCGACCTCACGTCTCTGGTCACCCTCGCGCCGGCCCCCCCCCCCGCGGGGCCCGCGCGGGTGTGCCCGGTGCCCGGGACCCCGGAAGGGCACGCCCCCACCGCCGGCCCGAAAACCACCTCGGATGCCGCCAC
>JBPOIZ010000082.1:0-6578 GCA_052034115.1 Actinomycetota bacterium | reverse complement strand
TGGGTGCCGGGGCTTCGACGTCCGGGGGTGTCCGGCGCTGCGGCGCGACTTTGGGCTCTGCCCTGACCCGAGCAGGACCCCGTCGAGCCGCGGCTCGCCCACTGCCGTAGGCCGCGGCTCGCCCACTGCCCGTAGGCCGCGGCTCACCCACTCCCCGTAGGCCGCGGCTCACCCACTCCCCGTAGGCGGCGGCTCGCCCCCTGCCGGAGGCCGCGGCTGGCCCACTGCCCGGAGGCGGCGGCTCGCCCCCTCCCGCAGCGGGGGGCTGCCCCCGGGGCGATGCCCGCGCGCCGAGTGATGGGTTTGTGTCGCTTTCCGGCGTCGAGAGATGGGTATCCGGCGCTGTGAGGGCGGCGCGGCGCCGGATTGCCATCGCTCGGTGGGTCTCGCGGGCGGCGCAGCGCCGGATATCCATCGCTCGGCGAGCCTCGCCAGCATGCACCCAGCCTTCGCTCGCTCGCTCGGTGACGGCTGCGCCGTAGTCTGACCGGTATGACGGCCACGCCATCCGACCAGCACGGTTTCTCCACCCGCGCCATCCACGCAGGCCAGGAGCCAGATCCGCGCACCGGTGCGGTGGTGCCGGCCATCTACGCGACCTCGACCTACAAACAGGACGGCATCGGTGGGCTGAGGGAGGGCTACGAGTACTCCCGCTCGGCCAACCCGACCCGTACCGCGCTCGAGGAGTGCTTCGCCGCTCTGGAGGGCGGCTCGCGTGGCTTCGCGTTCGCCAGCGGACTGGCCGGGCAGGACTGCGTCGTCCGCTCGTTGGTGCGCCCCGGCGACCACATCGTCGTGCCCTCGGACGCGTATGGCGGCACGTACCGCTACGTCGCCAAGGTCGCCCAGCCGTGGGGCCTGGAGCACTCGGTGGCCCACGTGGCCGACGTCGAGTCGGTGCGGGCCGCGATCCGCCCAGGGCAGACGAAGCTCATCTGGCTGGAGACCCCGACGAACCCGCTGCTCGGCATCGCCGACATCGAGGCCATCGCCGAGGTCGCCCATGGCGCCGGCGCCCTGCTGGTCGTCGACAACACCTTCGCCAGCGCCTACCTGCAAAGCCCGCTCGCGCTCGGCGCCGACGTCGTGACCCACTCGACGACGAAATACTCCGGCGGCCACAGCGACGTCGTCGGTGGCATCGTCGTCGTCCGCGACGGCGTGCGGACCGCCGGCGGTGAGGACGCCGCGGAGCGGATCGGCTTCCACCAGAACGCCATCGGCGCCGTCGCCGGCCCGTTCGACGCGTGGCTGGTCCTGCGCGGCCTGAAGACGCTGGCCGTGCGGATGGAGCGGCACTGCGACAACGCCGAGCGCGTCGTCGACCTGCTCACCACCCACCCCGGGGTCACCGCAGTCCACTACCCCGGGCTGCCCGACCATCCGGGTCACGCGGTGGCGGCCCGGCAGATGCGCCGCTTCGGTGGCATGGTCTCGTTCCGGGTGCGCGGCGGTGAGGACGTCGCGACGAAGGTCTGCGCCGAGACGACCCTATGGACACTCGGCGAGTCGCTCGGCGGGGTCGAGTCGCTCATCGAGCATCCCGGCCGGATGACGCACGCCTCGGTCGCGGGGACCGATCTGGAGGTGCCGAGCGATCTGATCCGCCTGTCGGTCGGCATCGAGGACGTCGAGGACCTCCTCGCCGACCTGCGCCAGGCACTCGACCGGCTCACCTGAAACCCGCCAGTATGTCGAAGCACGCCACGAAGCCGCCGAGCGCACGCCGCCGCTCGGACCAGGGCAAGCACCCGGCCACCGCCGGGACCATCGGCGCAGCGTTGGCCTTCTGCGTCGACGTCGGTTCCACGTTCACCAAGGCGGCCCTGATCGACCTGGCCGGCGCGAAGGTCCTGGGCACCGCCGAGACGCCGACGACGATCGAGACCGATGTCCTCGACGGGATCGCGATGGTTCGGGCCGCGCTGGCCGTCCCGGAGGATGCCGCCACCTTGGTGTGCTCCAGCGCGGGCGGTGGCCTGCGGCTCGCCGTGGTCGGCTACGAACGCACCGTGACCGCGGAGGCCGGACATCGGGTGGGGCTGTCGGCCGGGGCCAAGGTGGAACACGTCGCCGGCGGCGAGCTGAGCCACAAGGATGTCGCCGACCTGCAGGCGGCCGCCCCCGACATCGTGCTGCTCGTCGGGGGCACCGACGGCGGGAACAGCGAGGTGTTGCTCCACAACGCCGGCCGACTCGCCACCGCCCGCCTCGCCGCGCCGGTCGTGCTGGCGGGAAATGCCGAGGCCGCCGAGCGGGCCCGCGCGACCCTGCTCACCGGTGGGATCGATGTGACCGTGACGGATAACGTCCTGCCGCGCATCGGCATCATCCACCCCGAGCCGGCCCGCGCCGCCATCCGCGAGGTCTTCCTCCGCCACGTCATCGGGGGCAAGGGCCTCAGCAGCGGCGACACCTTCGCGAACCTGGTCCGCGCCGCCACTCCCGACGCGGTCCTCACCGGGGTCGAGGTGCTCGCCGGGGTGCTCGCGCAGGACGTGCTCGTCGTGGACATCGGGGGCGCGACGACCGACGTCTACTCGTGCCTCGAACCCACCGGCGAGGACGCGGGGTTGCGACGAGACGTCGTCGCGACACTCTGGCACGCCCGGACCGTGGAGGCCGACCTCGGCATGCGCTGGAACGCCGTCGGCGTCGTGGAGGCGGCCCGACGGGAGGCGCTACCCGTCGACGATGCCCTCGCCGACTGGGCCGCCCAGGTCGCAGCCGACCCGGCATACCTGCCGGTCGATGCGCACGAGGCGGCCCTGGACCGGGACCTGGCGGCGGTCGCCGCCACGGTGGCCGTGCGCCGGCACGCCCGCCCCCGCATGCCCGGGGCGGCGCCGCGCCCGCTCGGGGACGTCGCGTATGTCGTCGGGTCCGGAGGGGTGTTGCGTCACAGCGGCCCGCAGGTCGCCGAGGCGGTGCTGGACGCGGTGGCGCGGGACCACGCCGGCGGCTGGCGAACCCCACGCGAGGCCACGGCGTTGGTCGACCGCCGATACCTGCTCTTCGCTGTCGGCCTCTTGGCCGGGGCCGGACATGACCGCGCCGCCGCGGCCCTGGCCCGGCGCATCGGCACCTGAGTCGAGGCCGCGGCGGCGGTCGTCGAGCAGTGGCTCCGGTCAGCCCTCGAACGGCGTGGCCGCGATGATCGAGACGTCGATGGTCTTCCCATTGGGCGCGAGATAGGACACCTTGTCCCCGACCGGCTTGCCGTTGACCGCGGCGCCGAGCGGTGACTGCTCACTGAACACGTGGATGTCGACGCCGTGCTTGATCTCGCGGTGGCCGAGGAGGAAGACCTCCTCCTCGCCGAACATCTCGACGGTGACGACCATGCCGGGCTCGACGATCCCGGTGTCGGCCGGCTTCTCGCCGACGACCGCGGTCTCCAACAACGCCTGCAGCTGGCGGATGCGGGATTCCATCTTGCCCTGCTCCTCCTTGGCTGCGTGGTAGCCGCCGTTCTCGCTGAGGTCGCCCTCGAGCCGGGCCGCCTCGATCTTCTTGGCGATCTCCACGCGACCGACGCCGCTCAGTGTCTCGAGCTCGGCGCTGAGGCGGTCGAAGGCCTCCTGGGTCAGATAGCTCTGCTGCGGCGTCTGAGTCATGGCGGTGCTACTCCTTGTGGGCGGACGGGTCGGCCCGTTCGGGGTCATGGCTGGTGGCGGTATGGCGGGGCAGATCCTCGAGAGGTCCTGCGCGATGCCTCGGCGGGCCCTGCGACGTCAGCCGCGGCGCCCGGAAGGCACTGACCTTACCAAACGGTCTGTCGCAGCGGAGGGTTCCGCGCTGCGCCGAGGCGCCCGCTCAGGGCGTGTCGACATAGCGGCAGTCTCGGACCGCGCCAGTCGTGGCGCGCGAGACGGTGCGGATGGTGGCGGTGTGGCCGGTCGAGGAGGCATCGGCCGGCGGGATCGGCACCTCGATCGAGCCGACCGTCGAGAAGTTCGAGGCCAAGGCCCGCAGCCGGCAGACGGCAGGGCGAGCGGGGTCCTTGTGGACGTCGAACTCCACGGTGACGTTCTGGTCGTCCACGACGTCATACGACACGGTCGTGAAGGTGACCACCGTCGCGGCGTTGAACCACGCGATCCAGATGATCGCCGCGACCATGGCGGTGCAGCCGACGATGCCGACAGCCCACCACGTGCCGGTGCCCGGGGCCGGTCGCCACGCCACGACTCGTCGTCTCCTCACCTGGTCGGCCCGCGGCCCGGATCCGGCGCGGTGCGATGATGGTCCACGCTATCGCGGGCTCGCGGCCGGACCGGTCCGGCCACGACGGCCCCACGCACCGCCAACAGGAAGGCCCGATACCCGTGCCCATCATTCCGGGTCTTCGGCTCCTCGCCGTCCACGCGCACCCCGACGACGAGTCGAGCAAGGGTGCCGCCGTCTCGGCTCGCTACGTCGCCGAGGGCGCCGAGGTGACCGTCGTGTCCTGCACCGGCGGCGAGCGGGGCGACGTCCTCAACCCGGCCCTGAAGGACGACCCGCACATCCTGCGCGACATCGCTCAGGTGCGTCGCGACGAGATGGCCGCCGCGGCCCGCATCCTCGGCGTGAGGCACGTCTGGCTCGGGTTCGTCGACTCCGGCTTCCCCGAGGGCGACCCCCTGCCACCCCTGCCGGACGGGTGCTTCGGGTTGGAACCGCTCGACGTCACGACCGAGGCGTTGGTGCGGGTGATTCGCGAGGTGCGCCCGCACGTCATGACGACGTATGACGAGCGTGGCGGCTACCCCCACCCCGACCACGTCATGACCCACCACGTGTCGATGGCGGCCTTCCTCGCCGCCGGTGACCCCGATGCCTTCCCCCACGCGGGGGCACCGTGGCAGCCGCTGAAGCTCTACTACAACCAGACCTTCTCCAAGGATCGGGTGCTCGCTTTCCACGAGGCGCTCCTGGCCGCGGGGCTGGAGTCGCCCTACGCGGAGTGGTTGGCGAACTGGACGGACCGACCGAGCCGCACGGTGACCACGCAGGTGGACTGCGCCGACTACCTGCAGCAGCGCGATGACGCGCTGCGGGCGCATGCGACGCAGATCGACCCGGAGGGCACCTTCTTCGCCGTGCCCCATGAGCTGCAACGGCGGGTCTGGCCGCACGAGGACTTCGAGCTCGCGCTCAGCTATGTCCCGGTGTCCTTGCCGGAGAGCGAGCTCTTTGACGGGATCGGCGACGTGGCGGCAGCCGATGCGCTGGCCACGGCCGGATCGTGGCAGGCTGGGTATGACGGCCGGGTGGCCGTCGAGCAGGAGGCTGACGCATGATCACCGCCCTTGTCGCCGAGGCCCGTTCGGCAGATGTGAGCTACGGGCTCGGCGCCTTCCTGGCGTTCTTCTTCCTCGCGGTGTGCCTGTGGCTGCTCATGCGCAACATGAACTCCCGGCTGCGGCGGATGTCCTACCGTCGCCAGGCCGAGGTGGCCGAGGCAGCCGAGGTGGTGCCCACGCCCGACGGCCCGACGCCGGAGCAGTCAGCCGGCGAGGCGGGTCACCGCGAGTGACGCCGCCACGACGTGGCTGACGAAGGCGGCGACGGTCAGGGCGTGGAAGACCTCGTGGAACCCGAACCACCGCGGTGACGGGTTCGGTCTCTTGATGCCGTAGACGACGGCGCCGGCGGTGTAGAGCAGACCGCCGGCCAGGACCAGGGCCATGATGAGCCAGCCGCCGCCGCGCACCATCGGCCCGGCGTAGAAGATCGCGACCCAGCCGAGCACGACATACAGCGGGGTGTAGAGCCAGCGCGGCGCGTGCACCCAGGCCACCCGGAAGAGCACGCCGAGGACCGCCCCGCACCACACGATGAGCAGCAGCGTGCGGGCCTGCTCGGGGGCCAGCAGGCAGACGGCGAACGGGGTATAGCTTCCCGCGATGACCAGGAAGATGTTGGCGTGGTCGAGTCGCTTCAAGGCGGTGTGAACCCGCGGCGACCAGCGGCCGCGGTGGAAGGTCGCCGAGGTGCCGAAGAGGAGCACGGCGGTGATCCCGAAGACCGCGCACGCGACCCGCGGTGCTCCGGCCGGGGCGAGCGCCACCAGGACGATGCCGGCTGCCAGGGCGAGCGGCGCCATACCGAGGTGGAGCCAGCCGCGCAGGACCGGCTTGGTGGTGGCGGTGGGGTCGCCCGCGAACGGCACATCGGCCATGTCCCGGCAGTGTAGGGGCCGCCCCGCCCCGACGGGCGGCAGCGTCCACGCCGAGCTGGCCGCGTTGTCCCCTGGCGCGCGTCGGGGAGTGCGTCGGGGGCGCCCTGGTGGAGATTCGGTGCAGGTCTGGGGGAGCTCCGCGTTCGGCGGGCCCGGCGGGGGTAGCGTGTGACCGAACCGCGAAGAGGAGGATCGGTGGGCCTGCTCGACCCGTTCTACAGCGCCTACGAGCGGCAGCTCGCCAGCGGCCTGGATCGCACTCGGATGCCTCGCCACGTCGGTGTCATGCTCGACGGCAACCGGCGCTGGGCGCGGGAGAACGGATTCGACACCGCCAGCGGTCATCAGGCCGGGGCCGACAAGATCAAGGACCTCCTCGCGTGGTGCGAGGAGATGGGCGTCGAAGTCG
>JBPOIZ010000110.1:0-27588 GCA_052034115.1 Actinomycetota bacterium | reverse complement strand
CCTTCTCTACTGTTTCTAAAAGCCGGGGGGGGCGGGGTCGCCCACCCGGCCGGCCGGGCCCCGCTCGTGGTCTTGCGTGGGCCCCCGCGGCAGTGATCCGCCATGCCGCGGCGGCGCGGTGCCCTGACGTCAGGTGCTGGTCCCGCCGCTCGTCAGGGAGGTGCTGTTACCGCCCCACACCCCCTGCAGCACGGGAGCGATCGGGCCGTCAGTGCTTGGTGTGGTGATAGTCGCGCACGAAGCGGTGCCGCCGCATCGCCGCAGTGTCGACGTCGTCCTCGGGGATGAAGACCTGTTCGGTGTCCTCGTCGAGGGGGACGGCATGCCGATCGAGCTTCTTCAGCTTCGCCTCGGCCTCTCGCGCAGCCTGGATGGCTTTGTCTACCCGGTCCAGCTCCGGAGTCGTCTTGCCGCTCATGTCAGCCTCCTCTCAACTGACAAGCCCACTGTCGCACGGGAATCCGAGCGTCGGACCGGGACCAACGGCCCGCTGGCGCTGAGGGGTTTGCCGGGCTCTATGTAAGGACATATGCTTGACCTGCCACAGCCGGCGGCACCGCCTCCGCACCGCGTCTCGAAGGAGCCTGTGATGTCTCTCGCCACCAGCTCGCTGTCCGGCCGGATCGCCGGAGCCCCGATCTCCTGGGGCGTCTGCGAGGTGCCCGGGTGGGGCGAGATGCTGCGTCCCGAGCGGGTGTTGCCCGAGATGAAGTCGCTGGGTCTGACGACCACCGAGCTCGGCGCACCGGGCTTCCTGCCCGACGATGCCGCCGAACTGTCGGCGCTGCTGGCCGACCAGGGTTTCGCGCTCATCGGGGGCTTCGTCCCGCTGGTGCTCCATGATCCGGCGCAGCGAGCCAGCGCCCTGGCGTCGGCCGAGCAGACGGCTCGGCGGTTCGCTGAGCAGGGGGCGAGGTGCTTCGTCACGGCCGTCGTCCAGGACATGGACTGGTCGACACCGGTGCCGCTCGATGCTGCTGGCATGACCGAGCTGGGCCGCGGCCTGGCCGAGGTCGACGAGATCTGCGCGCGCCATGGTCTGACCCAAGTGCTTCACCCGCACGTCGGGACGCTGGTGGAGACGGCAGCCGACATCGAGCTCGCCCTGGAGCACACCGACGTCCAGTGGTGTCTCGACACCGGACATCTCTTCATCGGCGGGGTCGACCCGGTGTCCTTCGCCAGGGAGCACGGCACGCGAGTCGGCCTGGTCCACCTCAAGGACGTCAACACGGCAGTGGCTGGCCGGTTGATGGCCGGCGAGCTGAGCTTGGTCCAGGCCGTGCAGGCGGGGCTGTTCACGCCTCTCGGCGCCGGCGACGTCGCGGTCGGCGACGCGATCGTGGCGTTGGAGGAGCAGGGCTACTCCGGCTGGTACATCCTCGAGCAGGACACCGCCCTGACCGACGGCGTCCCGGCCGAGGGCACCGGTCCGCTCGACGACGTGCGCCGCAGTCTGGACTACCTGGCGGCCTCGGTCGCCCCGCGGACGCCTCGGGCCGCCTGAGCCCGAGCGCCAGCAGTCCCCCACTCGATGCGGTGTGGGGCTGGGTATGGCGGTGCGACCCGCAGTGATCCTCCACTCGACGCGATGTGGGCTGCCTCAGCTGAGCGGAACCGGCCGACCCGTCGACAACTCACGCTCCAAGGACCCGAGCTGGTCCTCGATCGGCCAGGTCCGAGTGCCCAGCATCGCGGCCGTCACCTCGCCCGACATACTCGTGTCGTAGGGCACCGGCGCCGGGATGCGCGCCGAGTCCGGTGGGGGCCCGAAGTCGACCAACGCTGCGTTCAGCCCGAAGACGTCACAGGTCGCCAGCGCCAACTGCCGCCTGGTCACGGCAGTCCCGCCGGCGTAGTGCAGCACCCCTGACGCCGCCACCTCGAACGATCGCGCCAAGAGCGCCCCGATCTGCGCCGAGACGATCGGCGTCGCCACCGAGTTGATCGCCGGGTCCTCCCACACCGTGAACCGGGAGCCCGACCGCACGGCGTCGACCAGCGCCAGGACAAAGTAGCCGAACCCGACGTCTTGGTTGCGCGGACCCACGGGCTGCGTCTGGTGCAACCCCTGCACCCCACCGACCCGGGCCACGAAGCCCGACCGCGCGCGGTGCAGGACGACGAGCTCGGAGGCCGCCTTGAGGTACCCGTAGAGGTTGACCGGGTTGGGCGGCAGGTCCTCGGGCACCAGGTGGTCGGTGCCATCGAAGACCCAGTCGGTCGAGACATAGCCGACCCGGGCCCCGACGGCGTTGGCCGCGTCGACCACCCTTCGGGTCAGCCCGACATACCCGTCATGGCCGGCCCGACGGTCGGCATACAGGCCGTGGAAGTCGTTGAGGATGGCCAGGTGGGCCACCCCGGCGCACCCGTCCATGGCCTGGGTCAATGACGATGTCGACGTGCTGTCGACGACGACGTAGGGCCAGGGGAAGCCCGAGCCGGGGTCTCGGCGCACCAGGGCGCGCACCTCGACCCCCCGCGCGGCGAGCACCGAGGCGACCGTCCCGCCGATGAAGCCGGTCGCGCCGGTGACCGCGATCCGGGTCATGGCTCAGCCGATCTCGGCGGTGCGCACCCGGCGACCTTCACGCCAGGAGCGCTTCGCGGCCAGCGCCGCCAGAGTGCAGGCTCGCGCCGCGTCCACGCCGGCTGGAGAGGGCCCGCCGTCGACGAGGTACGAGTGGAAGGCCCGCCACTCGGCGCGATACGACTCCATGTATCGGTCGAGGAAGAACCAGGCCAGGGGCTGGCCGACCCGGCCCTCCCGGCCCATCGACCAGCCGTGGTGCGCCAGCTGGTTGTCCGAGACCGCCATCCCACCGGAGCCGAACGCCTCGACCCGCTGGTCGTAGCCGTAGACCGCCTCGCGACTGTTGTCGATGGTCGTGATCGTCCCGTCGGCGTGGGTGAGCACGGCGATGGCGGTGTCGATGTCACCGGCCTCGCCGATGCGGGGGTCGACCCGGACGGCGCCGGTCGCATAGACCTCGACGACGTCGGTGCCGGCGACATACCTGGCCATGTCGAAGTCGTGGATCATCATGTCCAGGAAGATCCCACCCGACACTGCGACGTATTCCGGCGGTGGCGGCGCCGGGTCGCGGCTGGTCACCCGCAGCAGATGGATGTCCCCGATGCCGCCGCCGGCCACCGCGTCGTGCACCGACTTGTGACCCGGGTCGAAGCGGCGGTTGAAGCCGATCATGAACGGCACCGCGGCCTTCGTCACGGCCGCCAGCGCAGTGTCCACCAGGGCGATGTCGAGGCTGACCGGCTTCTCGCAGAAGATCGCCTTGCCCGCATCGGCGGCCGCGACGACGAGCTCGACGTGGGTGTCGGTGCTGGTGCAGATCGCCACCGTGTCGATGTCGTCGGCGGCGATGAGTTCGTCGATCCCGCTGACCCGAGCCCCGGTTGCCGCGGCAACCCCTTCGGCGGCCGCCGGGACGACGTCGGCCACCGCAACGACCTCATAGCCCGGCACCTGGTTGGCCAGGATGTCGGCGTGCATCCGGCCGATCCGGCCGCATCCGAGGACCCCGATGCGGCGCACCGCCGTGGACTGCTCGGTGGCGAGGGCGAATCCTGCATCTCGTGCGGGCATGACTGAACAGACCTTCCGTGGTGGGTGGTCGACGCATCGCTGCGTCACGTCGTGGGCCGCCCTCCGGGCGGAGAGCACGGCTCCGGTATGACGAGCACCGGCTCCGGTATGACGGCCGTCGTGCATGGTGTCCGGCCGCCGCGACGTCTCTGGGCGGACTCGCCGCGGCGGCCGGAGGCCTACTGTCCGAGCTCGTGGGCGAGCGCCTCGAGCTCGGCGCCGCCGGCCATGGCCTTGACGAGCTCCTCGCGGGTCACCGTCTCGCGGGTGAACTCGTTGATCAAGGTGCCGCGGTTGAGCAGGTAGAAGCGGTCACCGACGAGGTCGGCGTGGTGCGGGTTGTGCGTGATGAAGACGACGGCGATGCCGCGCTCCTTCGCCTGGCGGATGTACTTCAGGACGACGCCGGACTGCTTGACGCCGAGCGCCGAGGTCGGCTCGTCGAGGATGAGCACCTCGGCCCCGAAGTAGACCGCGCGGGCGATGGCCACGGCCTGCCGCTCGCCGCCGGAGAGGGTGCCGACCGGCTGCTCGAGGTCGCGGATGTCGATGCCCATGTTGAGCAGCTCGGCCCGGCAGACCTCGCGAGCCTTGGTGGTGTCGAGGAACTTCACGCCGGGGAAGCCCTTGGTGGGCTCGTTGCCGAGGAAGAAGTTCCGCCATACCGACATCAACGGGACCGTCGCGAGGTCCTGGAAGACCGTGGCGATGCCGGCTCCGAGGGCGTCCCGGGGGGAGGTGAAGGTGCGCGGGGTGCCCTTGACGAGGAACTGTCCGGTCGTCGGCTGGTGCACGCCGGCGAGGATCTTGATGAGCGTCGACTTGCCTGCGCCGTTGTCGCCGAGGACGCAGGTGACCGTGCCCGGGTCGACGTGCAGGGTGATGTCGCGCAGGGCCAGGACACTGCCGAAACTCTTCGAGACGTCCTTGAGCTGCAGGGCCGGGGTCACGCCGCTGGCCGGGGTGCTCATTTGCGGGCTCCTTGCGCTCGGCGACCGATATAGGTGTTGACGAGCACGGCGATGAAGAGGATCACGCCGAGGAAGAGGAACGTCCAGTCGGTGTTCCAGCCGGCGTAGGCGATGCCGATGAACGCCATACCGATGATCGAGGCGCCGATGGCGGCGCCGATCGCGGAGCCGAACCCGCCGGTGAGCAGGCACCCGCCGACGACCGCGGCGATGATGTAGGTGAACTCCTCGCCGACGCCTTGACCGGCCTGCATCGACTTCAGCCGCATGAGCGACATGATCCCGACGAGGCACGAGGTCAACGAGGTGAGCACGAACAGGGTGATCTTGGTGCGGCGCACCGGCACACCGGTGTTGCGGGCAGCGTTCTTGTCGCCGCCGACGGCGAAGATCCAGTTGCCGAACTGGGTGCGGGTGAGCACGGTCGTCGCGACGACGGTGATGGCGATCCACCACAGGACCGAGATCCGGAAGTTGTAGGGCGACCAGAACGTCGACCCGAAGATCGCCTGGGCCGAGCTGAAGCCGTCGACCTTGTCCACCCCGCCGACCCGGACGGTGTCGGTCAGCGCCTTCGTCGCGCCGAGGTTGATGCCGCGCAGCGAGAAGAACATGGCCAGCGTGACGATGAAGGAGGGCAGCCCGGTCAGCATGACGAGCCAGCCGTTGATGAGACCGATGCCGGCCGCGAACGCGAAGGTCAGCAGGATGGCCGGCCACAGTGGCAGGCCGAACTTGGTGGTGAGCACGCCGCAGAGCAGACCGGACGTGCCGACCATGACGCCGGAGCTCAGGTCGAACTCTCCGCCGATCATGAGCAGCGCAACGGGCACGGCGACGATGCCTACCGAGGCCGCGACGTCGGTCCACCGGGCGGTGCCGGCGATGCTGGCGAAGATCCCGGTCTTGTCGGTCGAGGCGAACAGGATGTAGACGACCACAGCGCCGAGGAGCGCGCCGAGCTCGGGTCGCCGTAGCAGGCGGGTGACCGGTGAGGTCTTGGCCAAGCGCTCGTCGGTGCGAGCGGCGGTGGTGGTCATGGGCAGCCTTCCGTGCGACGGGGCGTGCGGTGTGGTCCGAGTCTGGGGCCTAGGTAGCGGTGCGGGGTATGGCGCGTGAGCCCCTGGTCCCTGGCCGCCGTGGTCCCGGGACGGGGCCGCACTGGCCCCGCCCCGGGAGAAACGTCAGCGCGTGCCTGCGGCAGCGAGCTTCTGGACGAGGTCGGCGTTGTCCTTGGTGACGAAGCCGGGGCCGGTGTACATCGGCTGGCCGCCGCCGAGCACGTGGCCGTTGAGCAGGTTGAGGTAGAGCAGGGTGACCGAGAGGTAGCCCTGGGCGTACTGCTGCTGGTCGATCGCGAAGGCCAGCTTGCCGTCCTTGATCGCGGTCACCGCGTCGCCGGACAGGTCGACGGTGCCGATCGTCAGCGAGCGACCGACGGCCTCGGCGGCGGGCATGGCCGCGCCGGTGGCGATGTCGGCGTTGAGCGTGAAGACGCCGTCGATGGTCTTGTCGGCCTCGAGCTTGGCCTGGATCTCGGCCTGGCTCTTGGCGATGTCGGCCAGACCCGAGGAGAGCTGCAGGTTCTCGACGTTGCCGAAGGTGTCCTTGGCGCCCTCACAGCGCTGCTGCAGGCCGATGTTGTTGGCCTCCTGGATCGCGCAGAGCAGCTTGGTGACACCCATCTCCTTGAACTTCTTGCCCGCCTCCTGGCCGGCGATGAACTCGTCCTGGCCGACGTGGGTGAAGGCGCCGAGGTCCTTGAAGACGCTGCTGCCGGAGTTCATGGTGACGATCGGGAGCTTCGCGTCGGTGGCCTTCTTCAAGGCGTCCTTGATGCCGTCGGGGTTCGGCGCGGAGACGGCGATCGCCTGACAGCCCGCCGTGACGCCGGCCTCGATGAACTGCGCCTGCTTGACCGGGTCGTTGTTCGACTCCTGGTAGTCGAGGGTCACGCCGAGGTCCTCGGCGGCCTTGACGGCACCCTTCTTCGCGGTCGACCAGAAGCTGCCGCCGTCACCGTGGGTGTACATGCAGATCTTCATCGCCGCGTTGGCGCCGGCGCCGCCACCGGTCGACCCACCGGTCGACGTCGTGTTGTTGGCCGTGGTGCCGCTGCTGCAGCCGACGAGGGCAAGCGTGAGAGCCGCAACCGCGGCCAGCCCCACCTTGGGAGCCTTCATGGATCCTCCTAGACGCGGGACAGGCCCGCCCTTGTGTGGTGTGTCTGCGCGGGCGGAGTATTAGCGCGCGCTAATGCCGTACTGTTCCGCTGCGGAACCGTAGGTTGCAATGTCCTTACATGAAGGGTTACCAAACCGTTATGACCCGAGGAGGAACGTTCATCCCCGGTCCTCGGCCCACCCAACTGGACGTGGCCCGGCGAGCCGGGGTGTCGCGCGCCCTGGTGTCCCTGGTCATGCGCGGGTCCAACCATGTCGCCCCGGAGAGCCGCGCGAAGGTGCTCGCCGCCGCCGAGGAGCTCGGCTACCGACCCAATGCCTACGCCCGGTCGTTGGCAGGTCGTCAGAACCGCACCATCGGGGTCCTCATCAACGACGTGAGCAATCCCTATTTCGGCGGGATGTACGCATATCTGGCTCGGGAGGCCGAAGGTGCCGGGCTCGACCTCCTGGTTGCCCCGGGCTGGCGGGCTCCGGCCCGCGAGAGTGCGTTGCTCGACACCCTGCTCGAGCACCAGGTGGCAGGGTTGCTGCTGCTCAGCCCGACGATGCGCGAGTCTCGGCTGCAGGCCTATTGCACGGCATCACCGACCGTGGTCATCGGACGAGAGATCTCCTTCTCCGGCGTCGACGTGGTGACGATCGATGAGTCCCTGTCGGCTCGACTCGTCATCGATCATCTCAGTGGGCTCGGGCACGAACGCATCGCGCATATCACCGGCGGTGGGGACAACCGCCCTGCTCTGGACCGGGCTGCGGCATACCGGCGAGCCATGCGCGCGCGAGGGCTGACCCCGACCGTCGTGCCCGGCTATTTCGCGCCGGACGGCGGCCGAGCGGGCGCGCAGGAGTTGCTCCGCCAGGGCGACCTTCCGACCGCGATCTTCGCCGCGAACGACCTGGTCGCCGTCGGGGCGATCGGTCACCTGCGTTCGGTCGGTCTGCGGGTGCCAGAGGACATCAGCGTGGTCGGGTATGACGACTCGCAGATCGCCAGCTTGGACATCGTCGGGTTGACGTCGGTGCGCCAGCCGCTCGAGCGGTTCGGCGAGCTGGCCATCGAGCTGCTGCTCGAGCGGATGGCCGGGCGCCGGCAGGGCACCCGGATCGAGCGGATTCCTCCCGAGCTCGTGGTCCGCGGCACCACGGCCCCGGTCGGGCCGCCCTGACCCTGCCCGCACCGTGGCGCGCTGCGATTCGCTGGTGCACGACGCCCCACTGATCGGCAGCACCAGCACCGCCGCTCGCCGGTCCGCTCCTCCGCTCGCCGGTCCGCTCCGCCTGACTGGCGCGCGGGCTCGAGCGGTCGGACGGAGTCAGCTCCGCTTGGTGCGGGCCGCAGCGGACAGCCGGATGGCGAGCTCCTCGGGCGCCAGTCGCGCGCCGACCGCCGATCGCACCAGGTCGGCCTGGGAGGGCGGCGACATGCCGTTGACCGGCTGGTCCAGGTCCAGGTTCGTCGGGAACGCATACCCCTCGGCCGACGCCGCGATGACGTTGGCGAGCAGCGCGGGGTCCAGGCCCGCGCCGGCCCGAGCGAGCAGCGCCGGATAGATCGCCTCGACCACCCGCTGACGGTCGACGGCCTCCATGGCCCGGCCGAAGGCCGAGGACACCTGGAGCAGGTTCGCCATACGGCGCACGTCGGCGGTCCGGTTCGTCCCCGCGGCGTGGAACAGGGCCGGGTTGAAGAACACGGCGTCACCCTTGTGCAGGGGAAGCTGCACGTGGTGGCCGAGGAACCAGTCCTGGAACTCGGGCAGCCAGTACGCCAGATAGCCGGGGGCGTAGGTCTGCGAGTGCGGCAGGTAGAGCGTCGGCCCCGACTCGACCGGCATGTCGACGTGGGCCACCGCGCCCTGCAGGGTCAACGCCTGGCTGAGGTGATGGACCTGCGCGGGGAACTGCGCCGACACCTTGGGGTCCTGGAAGCCGAGGTGGTAGTCGCGGTGGACGGTCTGCCCTGCCCCGCCCGGTCGCACCACATTGACCTGGCTGGTGACCTGGTATGCCGGGCCGAGCCATGCCGTCGCGGCCAACGCCACGATGTCGTTGCCGTAGTAGTCCACGAAGGCCTGCGGGTCGGCGAGCGCGAGCTTCTCCAGCGCGTTCCACACCCGGTCATTGGCGCCGGGCGCGGCGAAGTGGTCTCCGGCCTCGCCTCCGGCGGCCTTCTCCGAGGCGATGATGGCCTCGAAGGCGGCGGTGACGCGGTCCACGATCGGCCCCTCGAAGGCCCCGGTGAAGACGGTGATGCCCGGCCCGCTGGCATAGGCCCGCGCCAGCTCGGCCATGACGGCCCGCCGGTCGTCGTCGGTCACCATCCGAGCCCGCAGGGCCACGCTGTCGTAGATGAGCACGCCGTCGACGAGCCGGTCGGCATACGGGTATGCCGTGACGTCCTCCCGGGCACCGGCCTCGAGGACGGCGAGCAGGTCGCCGAGGCGGCAGTCCTCCGCGCGGAGGTAGCCCGTGGGAAGGTGCCGACTCATGCGAGCCCTCTCTGTCGGAGTAATGTCAGGACAACTAAACTAACGTACATGGCGCTTCGCGGACAGCATGGACCCTTTACCCTCGCGGTGAGCTCGGAGATGGTCTTCCGAGACCTGCCACCCGTCGAGCGGATCCGTCGGCTCACGGCGCTCGACGTGCAGGTCGAGATCTGGGACTGGACCAAGCACGACATCGATGCCCTGGTCGCGCTGCGTGCCGAGGGGGCCGTCTTCTCGTCGATGACCGGCTACATCCGCGGCGGGCTGGTCGACCCCCCGGCGGTCGAGGATCTGCTGGCCACCGCCCAGCAGTCGATCCCGGTCGCGCAGCGGCTCGGCATACCGCGCCTCAACCTGCACGGCACCGGGCTGGACGGGGACGGTCAGGCGGTCGTTCCCGTCGAGCACGTCACCGGCCCGATGTGGCTCGCGGCCCGCGAGACCCTGGCCCGGATCGCCGACCTGGGGGCCGAGCACGATGTCACCTTCGTCCTGGAGAACCTCAATCTGCCCGTCGACCACCCGGGCGTGCCGTTCGCGCTGGCCGCCGACACCCTCGCCTTGGTCTCGGCCGTGGACAACCCGCACCTGCGGATGATGCTCGACCTCTACCACGCCCAGATCGGCGAGGGGAATCTCATCGAGCTGTGCCGAGCGGCCCTGCCGTGGATCGGCGAGATCCAGGTCGCCGACGTGCCTGGACGCTGCGAGCCTGGCACCGGCGAGATCAACTACCCGGCGATCGCCCGAGCTCTGGCCGACCTGGGTTACGCCGGCACGATCGGGCTCGAGGGGTGGGCCTCCGGCGATCCGGTGGAAGCGGTCCGGCGGTTCCGCGCGGCCTTCACCGTGTAGGCCCGGCCCAGGACGCGCCAGGACGCGCCCAGACGCGCCCAGGACACGACCGGGAGGCGCCCAAGGCGCGACGGGGACGTGATCGGGGCACCGGTCATGACGCGACGCGGCACCGCCCAGGCCGCAGCGCGGCATGGGCGCTCATTCATAGGTAGTAGCGCTGCGCCTTCTTGGCCTGGACATGGTCGGCATACGCCGCCTGGGTCGACTCCAGCTCGCTGACCTCGGCGACGGGCACATCCCACCAGGCGGTGCCGGGCGGGTTCGGGCCGACGAGGTCGGTCTCGATGTGCAGCACGGTGGTGCGCGGCGAGGCGACCGCCGCGGCGTACTTGGCGCGGAAGTCGGCCACCCCGTCGCAGCGCAGGACGTCGGCGCCCCACGAGGCGGCGTTCGCCGCCAGATCGAACGGCACCTCCGCGCCGTCGAGGCGGCCTCCGGGGCGCGAGCGCATGCGGTATGACGTGCCGAACCGCTGCGACCCGCGCGACTGCGACAGCGCGCCGATCGAGGCGAAGCCCCCGTTGTCCAGCAGGACGATGATGACCTTGACCCCCTCGGAGACGATCGTGGCGATCTCCATGGGCAGCATCTGGTAAGACCCGTCGCCGACGATCGTCACCACCTCATGGGCGTCGCCGACCGCCAGCTTGACCCCCAGCGCCGCCGGGATCTCGTAGCCCATGCACGAGTAGGCGTACTCGACGTGGTACTGCTCCGGTGTCGAGGCCCGCCAGAGGCACTGCAGGTCACCAGGCATCGATCCGGCGGCGTTGATGACCACGTCGCTGGGGCCCATGAGCTCGTTCAACGCGCCGAAGACCTCGGTCTGTGCCGGTAGCGGGCCGTGGTCGCGGTGGTAGCACAGGTCGACCTCGGCCTGCCACTCGCGATCGAGGTCGATGGCTTCCTGCCGGTAGGCCGGGTCCACCTGCCACCCCGCCAGGCCCTCGGTCAGGGCCTCCAGGGCTTCCCGGGCGTCGGCGATCACCATCGTCGCGCCGTGCTTGGCCGCGTCGAAGCCGAGCGTGTTGATGTTGACGAACCGGACGTTGGGGGCGGCGAAGACCGTGTGCGAGGCGGTGGTGAAGTCGCTGTAACGGGTGCCGATCCCGATGACGACGTCGGCCGTGGCTGCCAGGGCGTTCGCCGCCGATGTCCCGGTCGAGCCGACACCGCCGACGGCACTTCGGTGGTCCCAGTTGATGGCGCCCTTGCCGGCGTGGGTGTCCGCCACCGGTATGCCGGTCGCGCTCGCGAAGGCGCGCAGCTGCTCGCTTGCGCCGGAGTAGACGACCCCGCCACCAGCGACGACGAGGGGCCGGCTCGCCGAACGGATGACGTCGAGGGCGCGGGCCAAGGCGGCCGGCTCCGGGACGGGGCGGCCGACATACCAGGTGCGCTCGGCGAAGAAGGTGACCGGCCAGTCGAAGGCCTCGGCCTGCACGTCCTGGGGCAGGGCCACGGTGACCGCCCCGGTGTCGGACGGGTCGGTGAGCACCCGCATGGCGTTGAGCAGCGAGGGGATCAGCTGCTCGGGCCGAGTGACCCGGTCGAAGAAGCGCGAGACGGGCCGGAAGCAGTCGGTCACCGCGGTGTCCAGGGTCTGCGGCGACTCCAGCTGCTGGAGCACCGGGTCCGGCAGGCGGCTGGCGAACTGGTCGCTGGGGAAGAGCAGCACCGGGATGCGGTTGGTCGTGGCCAGGGCCGCACCGGTGACCATGTTCGTCGCGCCGGGGCCGATCGAGGTGGTCACGGCCATGACCTGGAGCCGATTCTTGGCCCGGGCGTAGGCCGTGGCGGCATGCACCCCGGACTGCTCGTTGCGGATGAGGTAGTAGGGCAGGTGACCCGACGACAGGGGATCGGCCGCACCGGACTCCTCGAACGCGACCTGATCCTGGAGCAGAGCCTGCCCGACCCCGCAGACGTTGCCGTGCCCGAAGATGCCGAACATCCCGGTGACCAGGCGCTGCCGGTGGCCATCTCGTTCGACGTGCTGTCGGCCGAGGAACCGCACGACGGCCTGACCGACGGTCAGCCGGATCGTCTCGCTCATGGGACGGGTTCTCCTTGGGTCAGGGCCGGGTCGATCAAGGGCATCGGGGGGCTGGTGGGTCAGGGGGCCGGGACGAGGATGTCGCGGACCAGGCGGTCGAGGTCCTCGTCCGCGCCGAGGAACTGCCGCAACGTCTTGCGAGTGGCCCCGAAGGTGTCGAACTCCGTGGGCGTCATCCCGTCCGGCTCGTAGGCGCGCCGGAAGTCCGGGATCTGCTGCAGTGCGGTGAGGATGTCGGCGTCGACCGGCACCGCCATCCGGGGCGTCGGCACGTGCCCGCTGGCCTGGAACTTCTCCTGCCAGCCGAACGGCGGGGAGATGACGACGTCGCCGCCGACGAACTCGCTCCACTGGAGCTGGTTGCGGAACGCCGCCGAGAGCAGCCGGGCGCGGAAGCCGCGCTCGACGAAGATGCCGTAGGCCCGCTTGAACGCGGCCACCCCGGCCCATTCGAGGTATGCCGGGTCGATGGTCAGGCCGTCGCGGGTGACGACGTCCTTCATCCAGTCGTCGAGCCGGCCGACCATGATCGTCACCACCGGGCCCATGCGCGAGATGTCGTGGCCGGCGGCCTCGCGGGCGGCCAGCCCGCGCTCGATGGCCTCCGCGGTCGCGACGGCCTGCGGCACCGAGAAGGACACCGTGACGTTGACGCTGACCCCGCGGGCCGTGGCGTCCTCGATGGCGCGCAGCCCGACGGCGGTGGCCGGGATCTTGACAATGATGTTGTCGGCGAGGCCGGCGAAGTACGCCGCCTGGTCGGCCAAGGCGGCCGCGTCGCGGTGCAGCCGCGGATCGGTCTGCATCGAAAGGCGCCCGTTGCGGCCGCAGTGCTCGACGAAGGCCGGGTGCAGCATGGCCGCAGCCTCCAGGGAGATCTCCTCGACGACCTGCCAGCCGATCTGTGACTCGGTGGCGGTGGGTCGGGCGGCGGCGATCGCGCGCATCCGCTCGTGCCACCGCGGCAGATCGGCCTTGACGCAGGTGACCGCGATGACCGGATTGCACGTGGCGCCGACGGCCCCCCAGGCGATCGACTGGCCGAGCTCACGCGGGTCGGCCGAGTCGTTCCACAAGACGGTGGGGCCACCGCTGCGCGTCATGGCCTCCAAGGGGCGAAGCAGGGTGGGTGAGTCGGTGGTTGCCGTCACGGTGGCCCCTTTCGGTCGGGCGTGCGAGCGTGACCCGAGTGCAAATGTCAGAACATTCTACATGCGAGTCATGGGGCGGCGGCAAGAGCGAAGCGGCGAGTGGCAGACACCCGACGAGCGCCGAGGAGACCGGGCGGTCAGGCATCGTCGTCCCCCCTCGTCCGGTGGCGACCGTCGAGAGCGTCGCGCCCATCGAGCTCTTGGGCCCACAGCACCTCTGCGACCCGGTCCACCGCGGTGCCCAGGTGTCGGCGGAACGTGCTCGAGGGCAGCCCGAGTGCCTCTGCGGCGGCCTCCAGACTCGCGGCCGGCGCGAGATAGGCCCGGTGGATCACCCGGTAGTGGCGTTCGTCGGAGCGTAGGGTCTCCGCGGCGGCCACCAGCATCGACCGCAGCGCTGTGACGCGGGCACCGATCGGTGCGCTCGGTCCGGCGCGCATCCGCACGAGTTGGGTGCCGAGGAGGGGACTGGTGCGCAGCCGCTCCGGGCGGGCCAAGGCACGCAGGGCGCCGCGGACCGCCCGGGTGAACTCGTCGCGGTCCAGGACGGCGGACGCCGGCCCGCCGTCGGCGGGATGCGTCCACGCGGCGTTCTCGGCCTCGGCCGAACCCGCGGCACCAGCCGCCTCCCGAGCCGCTAGGCGCGCGAGCCACTCCCGCGGCGTGACGACGCGCCAATCGTGTCCAAAGACGCCGTAAGAGCGACCCCCCACGACGAAGTCTGCGTCGGGGAAGCGGTGCAGGTCGGCATACTCCGCGGTCGCGCCCCAGAGTGCGGGGTCGGCGAACGAGGTCATCGACAGCGCCAGGCCCGCGGTGGTCAGATCCCGGCGGGCGGACCACGCAGTCATCAAGGTCTGCTCGGGTGACGGCAATTGGTGGTCGTCGACGGCACACCAGAAGCGCACCATCGTGGCCCGCTCCCCAGGGCGCAGCCGGGGGTGGCGGGTGAGCTCGGACAGCGCTGCCTGCACTCCTGGATCCAGAGCGGCAACGGCTGGGTCGAGGTCGTCGATACGCAGGTGAAGCCAGCAACCTCGGACCGAGCCGTCCGCCGCCCGCACGACAAACCACTGCTCCGGGCGCGCGGAGAGCCACAGCGACGCCAGGGCCGCCGACTCCTCCCCCTCGTGCCGTCCGATCAGGGTGATGATCGTCGGTGCGTCGGCGACGGTTGCGCGGTCGACCGCAAGCGCGGCCAAGCCCTGATCGAAGGACAGGGCGGCCCGCAGTCGGGGGTGGAGATACATCAGTTCGGCAAGGGCGTCGGCGGCTCGCACCGAGTCGGTCCCGTCGACACGTGAGAGCAGGTGTGTGCGGGCGCGCGCGGTCAGGTCGCCGCGGCGCTCGGGCGCTCGCCACTGCAGGTCGTCGGTGACCAACCGACGGGTCACGTCATGAAGTCGCAGGCCCACTGGAGCTCGGTCGACCATGGGCAGAGCAGCCAGCCAGTCGAACTCCGCGAGCGCATCGTCGGTGTCCATCATGGCGGCGAGGAGATCCTGCGTGAGGGTGCGTGCGACTGCTGCGGCTGCCAACGCCGAACGGTGCCGCGCAGTGGGCGCGGCAGACATGAGCTGGTCGACGAGCACGACCACCGCGTCGCGCGCGGCGCGGTCCGAGAAGCTGAAGGTCGAGCGGATCACCTCGGCGACCAGTGCCAAGGCAAGAGGGTGACCGTGGGTGAACGCCACCGCTTTGTCCCGCTCGCGCTCCGGGACGTCGCGCGCCGCGAGATACTCGTGCGCCTCCTGCGCGGAGAAGGCAGCGAGCCGCATGGTGGCGACGAGCTCGCTCCAGCCCGGGTCCGCCGACCAGGTTGCGCCGGGAGGCACGGGGCTGGCCACCACGACGAGCGTGTAGGCCGGCAGGGCGGGGATGACTCGCTCTCGCAGCGCCTGCCCGACCGGGCCCTCGAGGTCGACCCCATCGAGGGCGAGGACGGGACGGCGGGTGTTCGTCCGGGTGGTGCCCGCCCGTCCGGCTGCAGGAGCGGCGGGGACGACCGTCGGTAGCTGGGCGGCCGTGAGAGCCTCCAGCGGTGCCCCTCCACTGAGATCGACGAGCGATGTCGGGTGGCCGCGCTCCGCAGCGACCTCGATGAATCGGCGCGTCAGCGTGGACGTCCCGATGCCGGGCGGCCCGTGAACCACGAGAACGGCGATCGGGCAGTCAGGGGCGAGCAGGGCGTCGAAGCGAGCCAGCTCGGCCGCGCGCCCGACGAATGCGCGCCGCCGCGCCTGGGTGAGTCGGTCGCCAATCGTGCTCGCCATCGGCCCTCCGGTGCTCGACGGGCACTATGGTCCAGCCGCGGCAGCCATGGCGACAAGGGGCGGCCAAGGCCCCGACCCACCTGGGGTCGAGGCCCGGACCGGGATCCCGCGCGGGCGGCGGGGTCAGGAGACCTCGGCGTCGGTCCGCAACGTCAGCGAGACCGTCGTGTCGGACTGCCCGGTGTTCGTCGCGCAGGCCGTGTAGTAGCCCGTGCCGGGGAAGGTGCCCCACGCGGAGCGACGTTCGAAGGCCACCGCGTTGACGCGGCCCCAGGTGTCGTCGATCTTGCCTCCGTAGTACGACAGGCGGAACCGCGCGCCTTGACCGGTGGCGGTGCCGTCAACTCGGACCTTGGACGAGGCGTACTGCGTCACGCACAGCTCACGACCCGGCTTGAGGGTCCCGTAGCCGGGCTGGATGGCGCTGGCGGCAGTCGCCCCGGCGGTCGTGCCGGCGGCGGCCAGGACGAGGGCGGCGGCGGCCAGGCGGGTGCGGCGGATGGTGGTCATGTCGAGCTCCTTCGTGGTTTCTGCCTGCGGGTCGGTCCCGCGGCGATGCCAGAAGGTAGGTCGGGACAGCGCTCAGTCCCCAGGCCGAGAACCGCCCGATTCCCGCTCACTTTCCGCCATCTGCCCACCCGCTGTCGGTTGAACCTCGATCTGAGGGGCACGGCCCGCCGAGCAGCCGACCGCGGAGCACTGGCGTGACGGGGTGGCCCGCCCCCATCCCGTGCTTCGACCGATCGGTATGCCGGTCAGCGTTCGTGGACGGTGACGTCGAAGGTGTACTGGTCGTAGCGGTAGCAGTGGTCCCCGAACTCGATGGCCTTGCCGGCACCGTCATACGCGCGGCGTGACATCGTCAGCAGCGGGTCGTTGGCGGCGAGGTTGAGCAACGTGCGCTCGGTGCCGTCGGGCTTGCGGGCCCCGATGGTCTGGTGGGCCACGACCGGGCGCACCCCTCTGGCCCGAAGCCAGCCGTAGAGGCTCGCATCCCGCAGATCGGCCTCGGTGAGGTCGTCGAACTGCGGCGGCAGCCAGTTGTGCATCAGGGCCGTGGGCACCTCCCCGGCGAAGCGGAGCCGCTCGATGTAGACCAACGGGGTGGTTGCGGGCAGGTCGAGGGCGGCGGCCGCGCGAGCGCTGACCTGCCGGGTCTCCAGGGCGCGGACGAGTGTGCGGGGCTCCTGGCCGCGGCGCTGCATGTCGTCATAGAGGCTGGTCAGCTCGTCGCGGCGGTGAATGACCTCGCTGGCCACGACGGTGCCCACGCCGCGGCGACGCACGAGAAGCCCGCGGGCGACGAGCTCGGCGATGGCGCGGCGCACCGTCGGGCGGGACAGGTCAAGGCGCTCGGCGAGGGCGAGCTCGTTCTCGAACGGGTCGCCGGGCTTGAGGGTGCCGTCCTCGATCGCAGCGGTGAGCTGCTCGGAGAGCTGGTGATAGAGCGGCACCGGGCTGCTGCGGTCGATGATGATCGGGAGCGCCTTCACATGCAGGAGCATATGTCAGTGGGTACTCGCGACCCATGGTTTCAAATGTCCTAACAAAGGTTGACAGCGGTCGACCGGCGCGCAAGGCTGGGTAGCGCCGGGCGGTCGCCTGGCTGCACCGCCATACCGTCTACCCGTGGAGAGCCCCGTGACCCCCCGGCATTACGACCTCGTCTGCGTCGGACGGGTCGGCGTGGACCTCTACCCCCTGCAGACCGGTGTCGGTCTGGAGGACGTGGCGACATTCGGCAAGTACCTCGGCGGCAGTGCCGGCAATGTCGCGGTGGCGGCGGCGCGCTACGGCCACTCCACCGCGCTGATCTCCCGGGTCGGTGATGATCCGTTCGGGCGGTTCGTCACCCGCACCTTGGGTGAGCTCGGTGTCGACCCGGTGTATGTCGGCACGGACCCGTCGCTGCCTACCCCGGTGACGTTCTGCGAGATCTTCCCCCCGGATCACTTCCCGCTGTACTTCTATCGCTACCCGCAGGCCCCTGACCTGCGGGTTTCTCCCGAAGAGATCCCCCCGGTCACGGTGACGGACAGCACGATCCTGTGGACCACCCTGACCGGGCTGTCCGCGGAGCCCAGCCGGACAGCCCACGCCACCGCGTTCGGGCTGCGCGGTCGCGCCCGCCATACCGTGCTCGATCTGGACTATCGACCGATGTTCTGGCGCACCGAGGAGGACGCGACCCGGGCCGCCGACGCGGCGCTGGCCGCGAGCACGGTCGCGATCGGGAACCTCGAGGAGTGCCGCGTCGCGGTGGGCGAGAGCGAGCCGCGGCGTGCCGCCCGGGCATTGCTGGAGCGGGGCGTGACGTTGGCCATCGTCAAGCAGGGCCCCCGCGGCGTCCTGGCGATGACCGCGGACGAGGACGTCGAGGTGCCCGCGTTGCCCGTGTCGGTCGTCAACGGGCTGGGTGCTGGCGATGCGTTCGGTGGCGCGGTGTGCCACGGCCTGCTGCGCGAATGGTCCCTCGCGAAGACGATCCGTTTCGCCAGCGCCGCCGGGGCCCTGGTGGCCTCGCGCCTCGAGTGCGCGTCCGCCATGCCCGACGAGTCGGCGGTGCAGGCCGTGCTGGCCCGAGCCGCCGTGGCGGGCGGATGAGTTCCGCGGCGGGGCACCTGAGTTCCGCGTCGGGGCGCCTGAGTTCCGCGTCGGGGCGCGTCGACCCGGCTGCGGGTCAGGTTGGCTCGTCGGTGGGCCGCATCGACCCGGCTGCGCTGACGGCGACCCGGGTCGCCGATCCCTTGGCGGTCGAACGGGCCTGGCTGGCCCGCACCCCGTGCACCGCTCGCCCCGCCGACGGCCGGCTCCTGCTCGTCGCAGCCGACCACCCCGCACGCGGGGCCCTGTCGGTGCGCGGACAGGCCCACGCCATGGCCTCCCGCAGGGACCTGCTCGAACGGCTCGCCACCGCGCTGGGCCGACCTGGTGTCGACGGGGTGCTGGGCACGGCGGATGTCCTCGAAGACCTGCTCCTGTCCGGCCTGTTGGAGGGCCGGGTGGTCATCGGGTCGATGAATCGTGGGGGCCTGCAGGTGGCCGTGTTCGAGCTCGACGACCGTTTCACGTCATACAACGCGGCGACCCTAGCCCGGCTGGGACTCGACGGCGGCAAGATGCTCACCCGGGTGGCACTGGACGATCGCGGGACCGCAGCGACGTTGGCGGCGTGCGGGGCGGCGGTGACCGACCTGGCGCGGCGTGGGCTGATGGCGATGATCGAGCCGTTCTGGTCCACCCGCGGTGCCGACGGGCGGGTGGCCAACCTCCTCGACCCCGACTCGGTGATCCGCTCCATCCACGTGGCGTCGGGTCTGGGGGCGACCAGCGCCTACACCTGGCTCAAACTGCCCGTGGTGGCGCAGATGGCCCGCGTGCTCGACGCGACGACGTTGCCCTGCCTCCTGCTCGGCGGCGACCCGGTGGGCGATCCGTCGGCGGCGTTCGCGACGTGGGGCGCTGCGCTGCGGCACCCCTCGGCAGCCGGCCTCGTCGTGGGCCGAGCCTTGCTCTATCCCGTCGATGACGACGTGGCGGGCGCGGTCGATCGCGCCGCCGATCTGGTGCACGGAGGTGTGCGGTGAGCGAGTGGTTCCGTCCGGCCGGCCACGGCAGCGGCTCGTATGACGTGCTGGTGATGCCGGGCGACCCAGGCTGGGCCTCGACCGGCCTGCGGGTCTGCACCCTGGGCGCCGGAGAGTCCCGCACCGTCGAGGCCGGCGAGTGCGAGTGGATCGTCCTGCCGCTGTCCGGCGGCGGGGTCCTCGTCGAGGTGACCGGCGCCGATGACGCCGACGCATCCGGTCGCGAGGTGGCGCGCCCGGCCACCTACGAGTTGGCCGGGCGGACCGACGTCTTCTCCGGACCGAGCGACTCGCTGTATGTGCCGCGCGATGCCACCTTCGTCGTGACGTCCAGGTCGGGGGGCCGGGTCGCCTTGTTGTGCGCTGTGGCGATTTCCCGGTTTCCTGTCCGGTATGTCGCTGCTCACGAGGTGCCGGTGGAGCTGCGGGGTGCGGGCTCGTGCTCGCGGCAGGTGCAGAACTTCGGCGTCCCCGGTGTGCTGGACGCTGACTCGATCATCGCCTGCGAGGTCATCACGCCCGCCGGGAACTGGTCGTCATACCCCCCGCACAAGCACGACGAGGACCGGGACGGTGTCGAGACGGCGCTGGAGGAGATCTACTACTTCCAGCTGCGGGTCGAGACCGGCCCCGGGCCGGCCGGTGCCGGACCGGGCGACGCAGCGGTGTCGGCGTTCGGCTACCAGCGGGTGTACGGCACTGCCGAGCGACCGATCTCGGTGCTCGAAGAGGTACGCACTGACGATGTCGTCCTGGTGCCGCACGGGTGGCACGGGCCGGCGATGGCTCCGCCGGGGTATGACATGTACTACCTCAACGTCATGGCCGGGCCGGGCCAGACCCGCGCCTGGCTGATCTGCGACGACCCGGCGCACGCGTGGGTGCGGGGGACGTGGGCCGGCCAGCCGGTCGATCCACGCCTGCCCTACGGCGTCCGTCCCTGAGTCAGGTCGGGACCGGCCCGAGGTCGCTCCCGCCCCCTTCGGGCCAGTGAGGATCGGTCAGCGGGCGCGCATCCGGTTGTTGCGCGGGTTGTGCTCGACCTCGGCGAGCCCCAGATGCTCCATCAGCGGCGGCAGATACATCCCGACCCGCCCACGGAGCCCCTTCTTCAGGCCGTACCAGCCGCCGACCGGGTTATCCGCAGCGCGGCCCCAGGCCTCGACGGTGCCGTCCTTGGCCGGCTTCTGCTCATCCGCCGAGCCGAGCTCGACCCAGTCGCCGCGCTCCAGCAGCATGGCGTGCAGGTCCTCGAGGATGCGCGCGTCATACAGCAGGACGGTCTTGCCGACGGTGCAGACGATGACGTCGGTGCCGTCGCGCACCTCGCGGTGCATCGTGTAGTCCGATGACAGCGGCGGGGTCTTCAGCAGCCACGGGTCCTCGGCGGTGCCGCTGCCGCTGCTGATGGTGGTGTCGGTCATCGCCGGCTCCTTCGTCTCGGGGCCTCAGGATGCCGGTCCGCGCTGCTCGGTGGCAACGGCGGGCCTTTCGGTTGCGCCCGTCAGGGGACCAGGCTGCGGTAGGCGGTGTAGAGGCCGACGACGACGAGCAGCAGCGCGAACGAGCGCGTCAACGCGCGCGGCGAGGTGCGGTGGGCCAGGCGTGCGCCGAGCATCGATGCGCCGATGGCCGCCGCCGTGAAGGCGACGACGACCGGCACGTCGATGTCCACGCCCCCGGCGACCCGCGACAGCAGCGCCGCGGCGGAGTTCACCGCGATGACCACCAACGAGGTGCCGACCGCCGTCGGCATCGAGAACCCCAGGGCCAGGACCAGTGCGGGCACCACGGCGAAGCCGCCACCTACCCCGAAGAACCCGGTCAGCAGGCCGACTCCCGTCCCGGCGAGGATGAGCTGCCCCCAGCGGGTATGCCGCACGCCTCCCGAACCCGCAGGTCCGCCGGCCGCCGACACGGTCTCGGACGCGCGGGCCGCGGCGACGACGGGGTCATCGGAGTCGAGGTGGGCGGCGGGGTGGGGGTCGGGGTGGGCGGCGGGGTGGGGGTCGAGGTGGGCGGCGGGGTCGGTGGCGGCCACGATGGAGGCATCGGCCACGCCCTGGTTGTCGGCCGGAGTCATGCCCTGGGCTCGTCGCAGCATGACCACCGCGACGACCAGCGTCAGCGCCGCGAAGGCGCCCATCAGCACCCGCGGGGGCACCGAGGCGGACAGCTGCGAGCCCAGCCACGCCCCCACGACGCCCACCCCGCCGAAGGTCAGGCCGTCGCGCCATCGCACCCGACCGGAGCGGGTGTGGCTGGCCGCCCCGCTCATCGCGGTGAGCCCCACGACCACCAGCGAGGTGGCGGTGGCGGTCGAGGGGGGCTCACCGACGAGATAGACCAGCGCGGGCACGGTGAGGATGGAGCCGCCGCCGCCGAGCGCCCCGAGGCTCAGCCCGACGAGCAGGCCGACGACGACCGCCCACCCCATGGTTTCGACCTCCAGCCCGGTATGCCGTTGCGGTGCCCGATCGGCCCTCAGGCCGAGACGGGCTCGCGCCGCTGGGCCCAGGCGGCATACCCGCCGAGCAGGTCGGAGACATCGGCATACCCGGCCTTGCGCAGCAGCGAGGCTGCCACGCTCGACCGCCACCCGCCGGCGCAGTGGACGACGACGGGACGCGACCGGTCCACCTCGTCGATGCGGCGGGACAGCTCGGCGAGGGGGATGTTCACCGCTCCGGGGATGGTGCCGTTGACCAGCTCACCGGCGTTGCGCACGTCGAGGACCGTCACCGGCTCGGCGCCGTCGAGCACGTTGGCAAAGGCGTCGACGGTCAGGCGGCTCCCCTGCTCGACGACATCCTGGTGCTCCACGAGGTAGCGCAACGGGTCGGCGACATACCCGACGATGTTGTCGAAGCCGATCCGCGCCAGCCGGGTGGCGACCTCGCCGTGCATGTCCTCGCCGGCGACGATGACGACGGGGTCGTGCGGCCGGATGACCATGCCGGCGGTCTCGGCGAATCGGCCGTCGACGGGAATGTTCAGGGCTCCGGCGAGGTGGCCGGCCGCGAAGTCCAGCGGGTCGCGGGCGTCGATGACGACGGCCCCCTCGCCAGTGATGGCCGTGGTGGTGGCCGCGTCGTCCAAGGCGACGACCTGGCGGTCCAGGTCGAGGACCATCCGGTCCTGGCGGTTGAGGATGGCGTTGTAGACGAAGTACTCGGGGGCACTCGGCTGACCCGCGGTGACGACGGCGAGGAAGTCGGCCTCACTCATCGGCTGGCAGGCGTAGTTGGTGCGGCGCTGCTCGCCGATCGTCGACTGCCGTTCGGTGGAGAGGTTCTTGCCGCAGGCCGAGCCGGCGCCGTGGGCCGGGAAGACCCGCACCTCGTCCGGCAGGCCCATGAGGGTGCTCTGGATGGTGGTGTAGAGCTCGCGGCCCAGCTCCTCGGCGGTAAAGCCCACCGAGGCGAGCAGGTCGGGGCGGCCGACGTCGCCGATGAAGAGAGCATCTCCGGTCAGCACGCCGTAGGGGACCTCGTCGTCGGCGTGCTCGCGGACCAGGACCGAGATCGACTCGGGCGTGTGCCCCGGCGTCTCGAGAATCTCCAGGGTGATCTCGCCGAGCGCGATGCGCTCGCCGTGGTGCAGGGGACGGACCTGGTAATCGGCCTTGGCCCGGTGGCCGTAGCCGATCCACGCGCCCGTCTCGCGGGCGAGCTCGAGGTGCCCGGCGAGGAAGTCGGCGTGGAAGTGGGTGTTGATGACGCCGACGATGGTCAGGCCGTTCGCGGCCGCGTCGGTGAGGTAGTCGGCGACGTCGCGACGCGGGTCGACGACCACGGCCTGGCCGCTGGTCTCGTCGCCGATGAGGTATGACGCCTGGCTGAGACAGTCGAGGTAGTACTGGGTGAGGATCATCGCGAACTCCTCTGAGGGGGAGGTGGGCAGGCTTTGGCCTCGAGCGTATCAGATACCCCCTGGGGTATACGCCGGGAGTGGGGTAGCGGTCATCCGGGGCGGTCGTGATGTGTGCGTTCGGGGTTTGTCGGCAGCGGCCCCGGTGGTGCCGACGCCGCGCTGGCGGTGCCCTCGGCAGTGCGAGTGGTGCGGGTGGGAGCGGGTGTGCGTCGTGGCGGCGCCGGGGTGCCCGCGGCGGATTGCCCGCGGGTCGCTACGCGCCGTTGCCACCGGCCCGGTCGCCCAGGCGATCAGCCAGGGAGTGCCCCGCGGGTCGCTACGCGCCGCGGCTCACTGAGGGCTCCCTGAGCACGCCGGGCGATCCTCGCGGCGTGCTGCCACCGCCGACGCCGCACGACATGCCGGCAAGTGCCCGGATTGCGGAAGTGCGTCCGCAATTCCGTGCGCAGTTGAGGTCAAGCTGGTCCTTTCGACATTGGGCGAACTGTCCCAGGCGCGTTGGGGCCTTGATGGGCGTCGAGCGGAGGGTTCTTGGGGGTGTCCCAGGCGCGTTGGGGCCTTGATGGGCGTCGAGCGGAGGGCTCTTGGGGGTGTTCATGCGCGTTGGGGCCCAGATGGGCGTCGAGCGGAGGGTTCTTGGGGGTGTTCAGGAGGGTGCAGCGGCGACGCGGTTGACGTGGGCGTAGTGGACGGCACCTACCGGCATACGTCAATATGTACTTACAAAGTCTTGACAGTGGGTCGTTCCGTTGCCACCCTGGTGGCCGACGCACGACCGGCGACCTAGGAGAACTCTCGTGAGCACCCCCCAACGCATTACCCACCTCATCGGCGGCACGCCGTGGGAGGGCACCGCCGAGCGGACCGGCCCGGTCTACAACCCGGCGACCGGCGAGCAGACCGGCGCCGTCGACTTCGCCTCCGCCGCCCTCGTCGACGAGGTCGTGCGCAATGCGCACGCCGCCTGGCTGGAGTGGGGGACGTCCTCGTTGGCCAAGCGCACGCAGGTGCTCTTCGCCTTCCGCGAGCTGCTCAACGAGCGCAAGGAGGACATCGCCAAGATCATCACGGCCGAGCACGGCAAGGTGCTCTCCGACGCCCTGGGTGAGGTCACTCGCGGCCTGGAGGTCGTCGAGTTCGCCTGCGGCATCCCGCACCTGCTCAAGGGCGGCTTCTCGGAGAACGTGTCGACGAAGGTGGACGTGTATTCGATCCGCCAGCCGCTCGGCGTCAGCGCGGTGATCTCCCCGTTCAACTTCCCGGCCATGGTGCCGATGTGGTTCGTCCCGATCGCCATCGCGGCCGGCAACGCGGTCGTCATCAAGCCGTCCGAGAAGGACCCGTCGGCGGTCAACGCCGTCGCGGCGCTGTGGCGCGAAGCCGGGCTGCCCGAAGGCGTCATGAACGTCGTCCACGGCGACAAGGAGGCGGTCGACGCGCTGCTCACCCACCCGCTGGTCAAGTCGGTCTCCTTCGTCGGCTCCACGCCGATCGCGCAGTACGTCTACGAGACCGGCACGGCTCACGGCAAGCGGGTCCAGGCGCTCGGCGGGGCGAAGAACCACATGCTCGTCCTGCCCGACGCCGACCTCGACCTGGCTGCCGACGCGGCGGTCAACGCCGGCTTCGGCTCCGCCGGCGAGCGCTGTATGGCGATCTCGGCCCTGATCGCCGTCGAACCGATCGCCGACGAGTTGATCAGTAAGATCACCGACCGGATGGGCAAGCTGACCACCGGCGACGGCACCCGCGGCTGCGACATGGGCCCGCTTGTCACCGAGGTCCACCGCGACAAGGTGGCGTCCTACCTCGATGCCGGTGTCGATGCGGGCGCCACCTTGGTTGTCGACGGCCGGATCGGGGACGTCGACGCGGACGGCAACGGCTTCTTCCTCAAGCCGACCCTCTTCGACAACGTCACCCCGCAGATGTCGATCTACACCGACGAGATCTTCGGGCCGGTTCTCTCGGTGGTCCGGGTCTCCTCGTATGACGAGGGCCTGGCACTGATCAACAGCAACCGCTACGGCAACGGCACGGCGATCTTCACCAACGACGGCGGTGCGGCCCGACGGTTCCAGAACGAGGTCGAGGTCGGCATGGTCGGCATCAACGTGCCGATCCCGGTGCCCATGGCCTACTACTCGTTCGGCGGCTGGAAGGCCTCCCTGTTCGGCGACACGCACGCGCACGGGATGGAGGGCGTCCACTTCTTCACCCGCGGCAAGGTCGTCACCTCCCGCTGGCTCGACCCGTCGCACGGCGGGCTGAACCTCGGCTTCCCGCAGAACGTCTGACCGAGCGCGGGGGTAGGCCGGGCGTCTGTTGACGAGGGCCCGGCGACCCACGCCGCCGGTCGGAGCACCATCTGGTCTCAGGGCGGCCGCACTCCCCAGGCTCCGGGGCCCGTCGGCCGCCCTGAGGGGTTTCGAGAACTCGGGTCGCCCGAGGGTCTTCTGGAATGTCGGCTGCCTGACCGGCTTTGGGAATGTCCGGACGCTAAGGGGCATCGGGAACGTCGGGTCGCCCGGACGGGGTGCGGGAACGTCGGCCGCCCTGACTGGCTTTGGGACTGTCGGGTCCCTGGGGGCATCGGGAACGTCGGGTCGCCCTGACTGGGTGCGGGAACGTCGGCCGCCCTGAGCACGTTCTTTCGCCCGGTGACCTGTCGCCTGGGGGACCTCCGCAGCGTGGCAGGTGACCGGTGACCGGCCGCCTACTGACCGGTGGTTTGATGCCCGGCCGCCTGATGCCCGGCCGCCTGATGCCCGTCGCCGGTGACCGGTGGCTCGGCCCGAAACAGGCGGCCACCGCAACAGCTGGCCACCGCAGTGCCCGGACCGGCAGGAGAATGTGCCCGTGAGTTTCCTCGAGCCGACGCCGGCCGACGCCGCCCGCCGAGCGGGACTGCGACGGATGCGTCTGGTCGCGCTCAGCCTGCTCGTCGTGGCTGCTGTGATCTACCTGGTCACGCTGCGGGCAACGCCATACAGCGGCTGGGGGTACGTCAATGCGGCCGCGGGCGCGGCCATGGTCGGCGCGCTGGCGGACTGGTTCGCGGTGACGGCGATCTTCCGGCACCCGCTCGGTGTGCCCATCCCGCACACCGCGCTGGTGCCCAAGCGCAAGGCCGAGCTCGGCCGCAGCCTGCAGGACTTCGTGGCCCAGCACTTCCTCACCGAGGAGGTGGTCCGGGAGCGACTGCTCGCCGCGCAGGTGCCGCTGCGGTTCGGGGTGTGGCTGGGGGAGCCGGAGCATCGCGCCCGGGCGATGACCGAGATCGTTCGGGTGGCGCGGGCCGCGTTGGGCCGGGTGCGCGAGGACGAGGTGCGGGCCTTCGTCGAGGACGTCCTGCTGCCCCGGCTGGTCCGCGAGCCCGTTGCCCCGGTGGTCGGTGACCTGCTCGATGCCGTGGTGGCCGACAAGGCGCACCGAGGCCTGGTGGACCTGGTGGCCGGCGAGATCCACGAGTGGCTCACCGACAATCCGCAGGTCTTCGCCACCGTCGTCGGCGAGCGGGTGCCGTGGTGGACGCCAGCGTGGATCGACGACCGGGTCATCGCATGGACGTATCAGCAGGCCCTCGCCTGGCTGCACGACATCCGGGTCGACCCCGCTCACCCCACCCGGCGGGCCGTGGACGGCCTGCTGCTCCGCCTGGCCGCGGATCTGCAGAAGGATCCCGAGGTTCAGGAGCGCGCCGAGGCGTTGAAGGCCCGGCTGCTCTCCCACCCCCAGGTCGGTGACACCGCGGTATCCCTGTGGCGTACGCTGCGGGGCTCGCTGCTCGCCGCCATGGACGACCCGAGCTCGGGGCTGTGGTCGCGCGGCGACGGCTGGCTCGCGGAGATGGGTTCGACCCTGGTCACCGACGAGGTATGGCGCGCGCGCCTCGAATCCGACCTCAGCGATGCCGTGGCCTTCATGGTGCGCACGTATGGCGACGAGCTGGCCGCGGTCATCTCCTACACCGTCGACCAATGGGATGGCGAGGCCGCGTCGGAGCGGATCGAGTTGCTGGCTGGGCGCGACCTCCAGTTCATCCGGATCAACGGCACGGTGGTCGGCGCCCTGGCGGGCGTAGTGATCCACCTCGTGGGTCACCTGGCCCACTGAGACCGGTCCGGGCTTCTCGTGGCGGGCGTGGTCGGCTCGCTCCACCCCGCAGCTTCCTGGGCCACTGAGTCGCTAGGGCTACCCCTCGCGGGCGTGGTCGGCTCGGCCCCCCGCAACTCCATGGCGCCCAGCCCCCGACCCTGGCGCGACCGTTCAGTGGGGAGTTTCCGTCGTCGCCGGGTGTTTGGTGGGGAGTTTCTGTGGTCAGGGCATCGGAAACTCCCCACTCAACGTGGGGGTGGGAGGTCGACCGGCCTCCCTGGATCGACCCGCGGGAGTCGGGCCGCTGGCTGGGTTCCTTGCCGCAGGCCTTCCGACGCCGGATTGACCCCGTTCAGTGGGGAGTTTCCGTCGTCGCCGGGTGTTTGGTGGGGAGTTTCTGTGGTCAGGGCATCGGAAACTCCCCACTCAACGTGGG
>JBPOIZ010000100.1:0-20640 GCA_052034115.1 Actinomycetota bacterium | reverse complement strand
GATCGCGTCAGCGCCCCGCAACCGACCTAGAAGGGCCGACTACTCGCAGGCGATCCCATCGTTGTCCCTGTCGAGGCCCGTCCGGTAGCCAGGGTCATCGCGGTACAGCGGGGTATCTCCGGCGTCGGGAGAAAAGGGGCGGATAGTGATCAATGCCACGCGGCCGGTCGCCTTGCCCATCGCGGCCGATCGCGTCCGCGCCCCGCAACCCAGACCAGGGCTGCGGGGCGCGGACGCAGGGCTGCGCCGGATTTCAGCTGCAGCCGGAGGTGCTGCCGCAGCCTTCGCAGACGTAGCACGAACCGGCCGGGCGCATCTTCGTGCCGCAGGTCAGGCACATCGGGGCGTCGGCAGCCTTACCTTGGAACTTCTCCAGCAGCTCGGCCGAGGAGTGCACGTCGGAGGACGCCTCGCGGGCCGAGGCCGCACCCGAGCCGGACACGTCGGTGACGTGCAGCGTGGTCGCCGTCGCAGGCCTGGCCACTTCGACGGTGGCCGCCATCTCCGCGACCTCATCCTCGATCTCCTCGGGAGTCTCCTCGGCGATCGGGGCGTAGGAACCCGTCTCCAGCTGGCGGGCCCGCTCCTCGGCGGTGTGGATCCCCATGAACGAGCGGGTCTCCACGTCGAGGTAGTCCAGCGCCAGCCGGCGGAAGACGTAGTCCATGAGCGAGGTGGCCATCCGGATGTCCGGGTCGTCCGTCATACCGGCCGGCTCGAACCGCAGGTTGGTGAACTTCTCGACAAAGGTCTCCAGCGGCACGCCGTACTGCAGGGCGATCGAGATCGCCAGAGCGAAGGAGTCCATGACGCCGGCGAGGGTCGAGCCCTGCTTGCCCAGCTTGATGAAGATCTCGCCCAGCCCGTCATCGGGGTAGGACCCCGCGGTGAGGTAGCCCTCGGCGCCACCGACGGCGAACGAGATGGTCTGCGAGGGGCGCCGCTTGGGCAGGCGCTTGCGCACCGGCCGGTATTCGACGACCTTCTCCACGACCGGCGCCGCCGCAGCCGCGGGCGCTGCCGCGTCGGACTTGTCCGCCTTGTCCGCCTTACCGTCGGAGAGCGGCTGACCGACCTTGCAGTTGTCCCGGTAAACGGCCAGGGCCTTCAGGCCGAGCCGCCAGCCCTGGAGGTAGACCTCAGCGATGTCCTCGACGGTGGCGGTCTCGGGCAGGTTCACCGTCTTGGAGATCGCGCCGGAGAGGAACGGCTGGGTCGCCGCCATCATCCGCACGTGACCCATCGGCGCGATCGACCGGGCACCCATGGCGCAGTCGAAGACCTCGTAGTGCTCGGTCTTCAGCCCGGGGGCGTCGATGACGTGACCCTTGTCGGCGATGTGCTCGACGATGGCCTCGATGGTCTCCTGGGTGTAGCCCAGCTTGGCCAAGGCCCGCGGGATGGTCTGGTTGACGATCTGCATCGACCCGCCGCCGACGAGCTTCTTGAACTTCACCAGCGAGAAGTCCGGCTCGATCCCGGTCGTGTCGCAGTCCATCATGAAGCCGATGGTGCCGGTCGGCGCGAGCAGCGAGGCCTGCGCGTTGCGGAAACCGTTGGCCTCGCCGAGGGCAACGACCGACGCCCAGGCGGCCGTCGCGGCGCGGTGGATCTCGGTGTCCATCGTGTCCAGCGGACGGATGTGGTCGTTCGCGGCCTGGTGCTTGCGCATCACCCGGCGGTGGGCCTCGGCGTTGCGGGCGAAGCCGTCATACGGGCCGACGAGCCCCGCGAGCTCGGCTGAGCGCCGGTATGCCGCCGCCGTCATCAGCGAGGTGATCGCCGCAGCCAGCTGACGGCCGCCCTCGGAGTCGTAGCCGTGGCCGGTCGCCATGAGCAGCGCACCGAGGTTGGCGTAGCCGACGCCGAGCTGGCGGTAGGCCCGCGTCGTCTCGCCGATCGAAGTGGTCGGGAAGTCGGCGAAACAGATGGAGATGTCCATCGCCATGGTGACGATCTCGACGACCTTCTCGAAGGTAGCCACGTCAAAGGTGTTGTCTTCGCGCAGGAACTTCAGCAGGTTGAGCGAGGCCAGGTTGCACGAGCTGTTGTCCAGCGACATGTATTCCGAGCACGGGTTCGACGCCGTGATCCGCCCGGTCTCGGGGTTGGTGTGCCACGCGTTGATGGTGTCGTCGTACTGGATGCCCGGGTCGGCGCATTCCCACGCGGCGTGGGCGATCTTGCCGAACAGTGCCTTGGCGTCAACGCGGTCGATGACCTCACCGGTGAGCCGGGCGCGCAGGCCGAAGTCGCTGCCCGCTTCGACCGCCCGCATGAACTCGTCGGTCACCCGCACCGAGTTGTTGGCGTTCTGGTACTGGACCGAGACGATGTCCTTGCCGCCGAGGTCCATGTCGAAACCCGCGTCACGCAGGACCCGGATCTTGTCCTCTTCGCGCGCCTTGGTGTCGATGAACTCCTCGATGTCCGGGTGGTCGACGTCGAGGACGACCATCTTGGCGGCCCGCCGGGTCGCGCCGCCGGACTTGATGGTCCCGGCGGAGGCGTCCGCGCCCCGCATGAAGGAGACCGGCCCGCTGGCCGTGCCACCGCTGGAGAGCAGCTCCTTGGACGAGCGAATTCGCGACAGGTTCAGCCCAGCGCCTGAACCTCCCTGGAAGATCTTCCCCTCCTCGCGATACCAGTTGAGGATCGAATCCATCGAGTCGTCGACCGAGAGGATGAAGCACGCCGAGACCTGCTGAGGGCTCTGCGTGCCGACGTTGAACCAGACCGGCGAGTTGAACGCAAACACCTGGTGCAGCAGTGCGTAGGTGAGCTCGTGCTCGAAGATCTCCGCGTCGGCGTCCGACCCGAAGTAGCCGTGCTCCTTGCCCGCCTTGACGTAGGTGAGCACGACCCGGTCGATGAGTTGCTTCAGCGATCGCTCCCGCGCCGGGGTGCCCAGCGCGCCGCGGAAGTACTTCGTCGTGACGATGGTGCTCGCGTTCACCGACCAGAAGTCGGGGAACTCGACCCCGCGCTGCTCGAAGATGACCTCGCCGCTCTTCCAGTTCGTCTGGACGACGTCGCGAGTTTCCCAGGTCACCTCGTCATACGGGTGGACGCCCGCGGTCGTGTAGATGCGGCCCATGGGAAGCCCCTTGGCCTTGCCCCCACCTCGGCGTGCGCCCGTGCGCGCGGTCTCCGTCATGTCTTCGGTCCTCCCTGACCTCAAGTGCTGTCGTCCTGCTGTTGTCGCGCTGTCGTCCTGCTGATGTCGTGCTGTCGTGGTCTGTGCGTCGGTGGCCGGCGACGGCGGTGCGGGTATGTCGGGCACTGTCCCGAGCCCCGCGCGGCCTCACCCCCCGGTGCGTGCCCCGTTGCTGGGGAGCTGGTGATGGTCGGCGGCATCGGCGACCTCGGTGGCTTGCTCCACCCGCAGCAACGTGATCGCCGCCTCGAAGTCCTCCAGCGAGTCGAATGCCTGGTAGACACTGGCAAACCGCAGGTAGGCCACTTCGTCGAGATGGCGTAACGGCTCCAGAACGGCCAAGCCGACCTCGTGGGCCTCGACCTGCGCGCTGCCCTGGGCCCGGATCGTCTCCTCGACCAGTTGGGCGAGCTGGGCGAGCTGGTCCTCGGTGACCGGTCGGCCCTGGCACGCCTTGCGCACGCCGGTGATCACCTTCAGGCGGCTGAATGGCTCGGTGACTCCGGAACGCTTGACGACGTTGAGGCTGGCGCTCTCCAGCGTCGTGAACCGGCCCTGGCAACTCGGGCACTGCCGGCGTCGGCGAATCGACAGACCGTCGTCTGCGGTGCGGGAGTCGATGACGCGAGAGTCCTCATGGCGGCAGAAGGGGCAGTGCATGCGGACCTCCTCCCGACTCCAGTTGGGGATGACCTTGGGGACGACATGTGGATGTCGTGTGGGTAAGCCGTCCTGCCCTGGGGACTACATGTGGATGACTTACACCGATGTAACTACTAGATGTAGGGGTGACTCTAGGTCGGCAACCGGCCCGGGGTCAAGGCCATCCACGGGGTGTCGCGGGCGCGTCAGGGCGCAGGGATCACCAGATGCTCGCCGGCTCGGACCTGCGCCGTGCTCATGCCGTTGGCCAACTGGATCCGCGCCACCGCATCGGCGGCCGGCATCCCGGGAAGCTCGGCGCGGGCAATCTGCCACAGGGACTCGCCGGCCTGCACGACCACCGCCTTGGGGGGCTGCGGGATCTCGGCGGGGCCCGCAGCGCGGGCCACCCCCACCGTGGCGACCAGCCCGCTCGCCAGGGCCAGCAGGGCACCCGTTCGGACCAGGCGGCCCCGGCGGGTCAGCCGCATTGTGGCACCAGGGGCGACCGGTGGCACCAGCCGGAGGTGGTCTCGCTGGCCCGGCCGACGCGCGCCCGACGCCCCTGGGGACGCCACCGGGAAGGACTCCCACGTCACTGCGCTCATGTCGGCCTCCTCGTGCGTGTCGAACGCTTGTGCGATCGAACGTATGGACGATTGGTAGCACACTCGTTCGACTCATGTCGAGACACGCTCGAACATATGTTTGGCCAGACGGGGAGGTGCGCGTACCCTGATCTCACGCGAACGACTCAACCATCGAGCACCGACAGCCCTCTGACCTGCTGTTTCGCAAGGAGCGCCTCATGGCCGACATCCACAGCCTCCCCGACCGCGAGTCCGGCGACGGCCTGACCGTCCGCCAGCGCCGGGTCCTCGAGGTCATTCGCAACTCGGTCGACCGACGCGGCTATCCGCCGAGCCTGCGCGAGATCGGCGAGCAGGTCGGGCTGACCAGTCCGAGCAGCGTCGCCCACCAACTGGCGGCCCTCGAACGCAAGGGTTATCTCCGTAAGGACCCCAATCGTCCCCGCGCCCTCGAGGTCGTCTCGCCCGCGACCGGGCAGCGCGGCTACCGCCCAGGGGACGGCGGCGACCAGGTCTATTACGGCGCTGCCGAGCCCGACCCGACGGGCAGCGGCGACGACCGGCCCGAGGCGACCTACATTCCGGTCGTGGGCCGGATCGCCGCCGGCGGGCCGATCCTGGCCGAGGAGGTCATCGAAGACGTCTTCCCCCTCCCCCGACAGATCGTCGGCGAGGGGTCGCTGTTCCTGCTCCGGGTGGTCGGCGATTCCATGGTCGACGCCGCCATCTGTGACGGCGACTGGGTCGTCGTGCGGCAGCAGACGACGGCGGACAACGGCGACATCGTGGCCGCCATGATCGACGGCGAGGCCACCGTCAAGACCTTCAAGCGCTCGGACGGCCACGTCTGGCTGATGCCGCACAACCCGGCATACACGCCCATCGACGGCACGCACGCGACCATCCTCGGGCGAGTCACTGCGGTGCTGCGACGGGTATGAGCCCGGCAAAGAGCCGATATATCACCTGTCCAGACCGGCTCTGCGTTCAGTAAAGTGGCCGGCAGCGAGCGCGCCCTGCGCTCCTGACAAGGGCGGTAGGTCGCGTGCGGCGCAATGCACTGGCCCTCGGGGTGACGGTGGCAGGGGTGGGGGTCGGGGCCATCTACGTCGCCGTCGGCCGGCCCATCGCTGGGCTTGTCTTCGCCGTGGTCGGGCTCGCCCTCGGCTGGCTCGTGCTTCGTGCGGCAGAGGCCCCTGGGACCAGCCACCGCGCCGTGTTGGACCTGCCTGCGGACCAACGCCGTGTCGTCGTCTATTGGCGCCCAGCCAGCCGAGCGAGCGCGCGGCTCAAAGTCGCGCTTGTCGGCGTCCGCCGTCGCGTGGTCTGGGTCGACATCCGTCGCGACCCCGAGGCTGCGGCCTATGTCCGCGGCGTCCACCGCGGTGCCGAGGTCGTGCCTACGGTGGTCATCGACGGGACGCCGCACAGCGGCGCGACGGTCGAGGAGATCAAGAAGGCCCTCGCCCGCTGACGCCTCATCACCGGACCCCGGCTTCCGGGCCTGACCGATAACACCGCGTTACCATTTGCTGGTGATCGACGCCGCGGGTCTACGGGTCATGAGGGCGATCGCCGACGAGGGCAGTTTCACGGCGGCAGCCGGCTCCTTGGGCTATTCACAACCGGCGATCTCGCAGATGGTCAGGCGCCTGGAACAGCGCTTTGGGACGGTGCTCGTCGAACGGGTCGGCCGACATGTCCGGCTCACCGAGGCCGGGGCGGTCCTGGCTCGGCACGCGACCACGGTGCTGTCGGCGTTGGACGCGGCGGAGGAAGAAGTGGCCGCGATCGCCGGGTTGCGGGCCGGTCGGGTCCGCCTCATGGCCTTCCCGTCGTCGTCCGCCTCACTCGTTCCCCGCGCCCTGGCGCTGGTCAAGGAGCGCCACCCCGAGGTCACGGTCACGTTCGGCGAAGCCGAGCCACCGGAGTCGCTCGCGGCACTGCGGGCCGGTGAGTGCGACGTCGCGGTGGCCTTCGCCTACGAGGGTGTGGACGTCGGGCGCGGTGAGGATCTCGAGCCGTTCGTGATCCGCAAACTCATGGACGACGAGGTGCGCCTTGTCGTCCCGCCGACCCACGCGGTGGCCGGCGAGACCGCCGTCGACTTGGCGTCGGTGGCCAACGATCCGTGGATCGCTGGGTGTCCACGGTGTCGGGGACACCTCGTCTCGCTGGCACGATCGGCGGGATTCGCACCGGATGTGGCCTTCGAGACCGAGGACTACGTCGCCGTCATGGGTTTGGTCTCCGAAGGGCTCGGTGTAGCCCTGGTGCCTGACCTCATTCTGCGCGCGGCACACCACCCCGGCGTCGTCGCCAAACCGCTCGTGCAGGCCAGTCGCCGCCAGATCCACGCCGTGACCACGCATGACCTCCAGCAGGTACCGGCCGTCCGGGCCACACTCGACGCCCTCTGCGACGCCGCCGGCCGAGTCCGCGGGGGTTCCCCGGTCGTGCCGTAGCGACGAAGGCCACGGCCAGGCCACCGGGCGCCCGCAGGCCGGCGCCAGAGCGCGTGGACACCTGGACCGCGCCGTCGGGTGTGCGCAGTACGACGATGTCACCCACCTGGTCGGTGCGCAGCACCCGCGAGCCCAGGCGCTCGAGCGTGGCCACCGTCGACGGAGCCGGGTGCCCGTAGTCGTTGTCCGCACCGACGCTGATCAGGGCCAAGGGTGCCGCGACGGCCGCGGTGAGCCGGTCGTCACGGTTCGCGGAGCCGTGGTGGGGGACCTTCACCACGTCGAACCCCTCGGCGAGCGTGACGGCCTGCGTTCGGAGCCGACCGAGCACCTCACCGGCCGCGGCCAGCTCGATGTCCCCCAGCAGCAGCGCCCGCAGACCTCCGATCCGCGCCGACACGACGAGCGAGCCGTTGTTCGGCACGGACCCTTCGACGATGGTGCGGGCCGGCCACCAGACCTGCGCCTCGACCTGCCCCCAGCGCAGGTGGTCGCCGGCATACACGGTGCGCACCGCGACGCGGTGCTGGCCGGCCCACCGCACCACCTCATCCACCTGGTAGGCCGGTTCCCGCACCGGGCTGACGAGAATCTGTGCGACAGATCGCCTCGCCAGCACCCCCGGCAACCCGTCGACGTGATCGGCATGGAAGTGGGTGAGGAACACGGCCTCCACGACCTCGACCCCCAACCGATCCAGGCAGTGGTCGATGAGGGATGGTTCTGGCCCCACATCGACGAGCACACCCGCCGCCGGCCCTGCCCGCAGGATCAGGGCGTCGCCCTGGCCGACGTCGCACATGGCAAGCTGCCAGTCCGGCGTCGGCCAGGACAAGTCGCCCGCTGGGATCACGGTGGCCACCGCCAGGACCGCTGCCGCGACCACCGCAGTGGGTCGTCGTCGCCCGCGATGGGCCAACCACGGCCCGACGACAAGCAGGCCCACTGAGGCCAGCGCCACGGCGATCGCGCCGCCGGTGCCGTCTGGCCACGGGATCGTCGTCCAGGGCAGGTCCGCACAGCCTCTGGCGATGGTGGCGATGGCCGAGGCCGGTATGGCGGCCAGTGCCGCGAGCAGCCCCGCTCCCCATGGCCAGACCAGCCCGAGCAGGGCCGCCAGGACGCCGAGGATCGTCGTGGGTGCCACGCAGGGGGCCGCGAGGAGATTGGCGACCACGGCGACCGCCGAGATCTCGCCCTGGAGCAGCACGACGATCGGGCCGCAGGCGAGTTGGGCCGCGAGCGGCACGGCAAGCGCCGGACCAAGGCCGCCAAGCCGAGCCGGCAACCGGGCCGAGAGGCGCTGGCCCCAGGATGGGGCGAGCACGAGTAGGCCGGCCGTCGCCAGCACCGAGAGGGCAAATCCGGGGGCCCGGGCCAGCCACGGGTCCCATGCCAGCAGGGCGACGATGGCTGCCGCGAGCGCTGGCAACGCGGATCGACGCCGTCCCAGGACCAGCCCGAGCAGACCGACCAGCCCCATCGCAGCGGCCCGGATGACGCTGGGGTCGGGACGGGCGACCACGACGAAACCGAGCACCGCGATCCCGGCGACCCACGGCCGGGCGCGTCGCCGCACCCCCACCGCCTGGCACACGGCGAGCACCGCTCCCACGACCAGACTCACGTTGGCGCCGGACACCGCAGCGAGATGCGTCAGCCCGGTCGTGCGCATGTCGACGCGCAGGTCCTCGGGCATCGCGGCGGTGTCGCCGAGGACCAGGCTCGGCACGAGCGCCCGGGCATCGACCGACAGCGACGAGGAGGCTTCCCGCAAGGAGCTGCGGATGCGATCTGCCCCGGCAACGAGCCCGCCCGGACCATCGACCAGGCCCGGAGCACGGCCTCCGACGTCGAGGACGGCAATCTCGCGCCGACCAGCCTCCGCGGGGCCAAGCTGGCCGACCGCGACGACCGTGGAGCGCCATCGGACGGCACGCCAGGAGGCGCCACCGACGAGCAGCACCGGCGACTGGACCACCGAACGGGCTCCACGGGCCTGCACGACCTGAGCCAGGACGGGCACGAGCACCCGCTGTGCGGCGTCCGGGTCGGCCCGATCGGCACCGAGGACTCGGGGCTCACCGTCGATGACGACCTGGACGGTTGCGACGGCGCCGTCCTGGGCCAGTGCCAGCACGGGACCGGTGCGACGGAGTGCGTCCTGCAGCAGCCAACTGCCCAGGACCAAGGCAAGAGTCCCACCCACCAGTGCCACGACCGGTCCGCGGCACCGGTGCGCGCGCCGGTGGCGACCCGACGGGCGACCGGGAGCACCACGGTGCCGGACCGAGCGGACCAGCCCAGTCGTGCACACCAGGGCGGCCGACACCGCGACCAGCCCGCCGACCCAGATGGGGGCGGCGAGCACCGACGCCAGGGTCGCCCAGGACAGCGATGCGGGGATCAGCAGCCGGGCATCGGCCTGCCGAGAGGTCGACACGGCCGTCACACGGCGACCCTGCTCAACAGTTGCTGCAGGAGTCGGTCACCGATCCCCACCACCTCGCCGAGCTCGTCGACGCTGGTGAACCGGCCGTGCTCGGCCCGCCAGTCGAGAATGCGTTGGGCCAGGACCGGCCCGATGCCCGGCAAGGCATCCAGGTCGGCCAGGCCCGCCGTGTTGAGGTCGAGCGGGCCCGGCGGGTCTGCGCCGGACACATCCCCGCGACCCGCGCCGAGGCCGACCGAAGGCACCACCTCCCCTGGGGCCGGCACGACGATCTGCTCGCCGTCGACGACCGGGCGGGCCAGGTTGATCGCCGCCAGCTCGGCCCGCCCGGTGGCACCGCCGGCCGCCGCCACGGCGTCCGCGACCCGCGCACCCTTGTCGAGCCGCACCAGTCCCGGATGACGGACCTGCCCCACGACGTGCACCACCACCGGTGGCCCCGTGGCCGTGCTGGCAACGGTGCCCCCTGCGCCGGGGCCCGAGGACCCGCCCAGATTGGCGTCATACGCCGCGGGGAGCGTGCGGGACACCAGGCCCGCCGGCGTGGACTCGCCGCGAGGCGAACCGGCGACAGGTGACCCGCTGATCGGCACCGGCGTCGCGGCGGCTCGCGCGAGTCCGACCCGCACCAGGAGGATCCCTGCCGCCACCAGGGCGAGGACGACCAGCGCCAGCGCAGCCCGCAACGGCACGTGGATCCGCAACGACCGGACACCCTCCGGAGCGCTGAGAAGGGGCACTGCCCGGCGACGGCCGGACCTCCCGGGCAGCACCGTGTCCAGTCGCTGGTGGATCCGGTCGAGGTCGGCTGACACCCTCCGACGCTAGGCAGTCAGTGCTCGTGCCACGCACCGCTCGGCGGTCGCCTGTGGATCGCCACGGGGCCAACCCGCCCCCTGGGGACGACGGCGGGCCGCGGCTAGCCAGGAAGGAAGCCGCGGATGTTCGACGTATGGCGGCCGAGCACGGCGACCCCCACGACCACGGCCCACAGCGCCACCGGAGTCAGACCCTGTCGTGCCCAGGTGCCGATCCCCAGTCCCACCAGAGCCGTCGCCGCGAGGATCGAGCCCGCCGACACGCGACGCAGGAGCAGCACCCCGACGGCGAAGCACCCGAGCAGCACGAGCACCCACCACGGCTCGAGAGCCAGGGTCGCGCCGAGGGTCGTGGCGACCCCCTTACCACCTCGTCCACGAAGATAGGGCGAGAACATGTGGCCGAGGACCAGCGCGATCGCGACGGTGCCACCGATCCAGACCCCGAACAACCGAACGGCCAGATAGGTCGGCAGCCAGCCTTTGACGACGTCGGCCAGCCCGACGACGACGCCCCACTGGACCCCCATGACCCGACCGGCATTCGTGGCCCCGGGATTGCCGGACCCCTGGGCCAGATCCATGCCGAGCACCCGGGCGATGATCGACGCGGGGTTCACTCCGCCCAGGAGGAAGGCGACGACGAGCGCCGCGGCCCACACGAGGTAGAAGACGCCGGCCCCCACGGTCACCGGCCGCCCCCCGGCGAGACCACGACGGCGAGGGTGCCAGGTCCGGTATGGGCACCGACCACCGCGCCGAGCTCGGCGAGGACGACCTGGGTGGTCGCCGGGGACCGGTCCGACAGCCAGTCGGCGACCGCCTCGGCACGCGGCAGCGCCCCGACATGGTGCACGGCGACATCACAGGCCTGGGGTGTCGCGGCGACAATCGCCGCGAGGCTGAGTTCCTCGAGCCGGGCGATGGCCTTGGCGGCCGTGCGCACCTTCTCCAGCGGCTGGATCGACCCCTCGGACAGGGTCAGGATCGGTTTGATGGCCAGCGCCGAACCGAGCAGCGCCGACGCCGCGCCGATTCGACCGCCGCGCCGAAGGTGTTCCAGAGTGTCGACGTAGAAGACCACGCTGGTGGCCTCGAGCCGCTGCCGCACGGCCGCCGTCACGGTCTCGACGCCTCCGCCTTCCGACGCGGCCTTCGCCCCCGCCAGCACGGCGAAGCCCATCGCCATACCGATCGAGCGCGAGTCGACCACGTGCACCGGCACGGGCGACTGCGTCGCGGCCAGCTGGGCGGACTGGACGGTGCCGGACAGATCCGCCGAGATGTGCACCGAGACGATCGCCTCGGCACCGTCCCGGGCCGCCGCCTCGAAGGCATCGAGGAAGGCCCGTGGCGCCGGTCGCGAGGTCGAGACCCGCTGGCGGGTCGTCAACGCCTCGACGAGGTCGTCCCTGGTGATGTCGACGCCCTCGGTGTACTCCTGGCCCGACACGACCACGTGCAGTGGCACGACGCGCACCGGTGCCGGCGCCTGCGCGAGCAGGTGGGCGGGCAGCGAGGCGGTCGAGTCGGTGACGATGGCGACGCCCACGCCCCGCACCCTACCGCCGCGGCCGATTCAGACCGGGACGACGTTGACCAGCGCCGGCGGCCGCACGATGACCAGACGCACTCCGTCCGGGGTCGCGGCCTGGACCTTCTCGCGGGCCAGGACGAGCTCGCGCAGGGCGTCCTCGGTGATGTCGGCCGGCACCTCGAGCCGGTCGCGGACCTTGCCGCGCACCTGGACGACGCACGTCACCGTGTCCTCGACGAGGTATGCCGGGTCGGCCTGCGGGAAGGGGACGTAGCTGATCCCGCCGGGGTGACCTAACCGGGCCCACAGCTCCTCGGCGATGTGCGGGGCCACCGGCGCCACCATGACGACCAGCGGCTCGACGATCGAACGAGGAACCGCATCGAGCTTGGTCAGGACGTTGTTCAGTTCGATGAGCTTGGCGATCGCCGTGTTGAACCGCAGCGTGTCGTAGTCCTCGCGGACTCCCGCGACCGTGCGGTGCAGTGCCGTCAGGGTCGCCGCGTCCGGCTCGACGTCGGCGACGACCAACTCGCCGGTCGTCTCGTCGATGACGTTGCGCCACAGCCGTTGCAGGAAGCGCACCGACCCGACGACCGAGCGGGTGTCCCACGGCTTGCTCAGCTCCAGCGGCCCCATCGACATCTCGTAGACCCGCAGGGTGTCGGCGCCATACGCCTGGTACATGTCGTCCGGGCTGATCATGTTCTTCAGCGACTTGCCGATCTTGCCGAACTCGCGGTTGACCGGTTGACCGTGCCACGTGAAGGTCGGCTCCTGGCCGTGTGCACCGGGGTGCTCGACGACCTCGCTGGCCTCGACATACTGGCCGCGGTCATCGGTGTAGGCCGGTGCCTGGATGTAGCCCTGCGAGAAGTAGGTGCGGAACGGCTCCTCGGAGCAGACGTGGCCGAGGTCGAAGAGGACCTTGTGCCAGAACCGGGCGTAGAGCAGGTGCAGGACCGCATGTTCGACGCCGCCGACGTAGAGGTCGACGCCGCCGGGGTCGCGCGTGCCGGCAGGCGCGCCGGCCACGGGGGTGGTCTGGGGGCCGAGCCAGTAGCGCTCGTTGTCGGGATCGACCAGGGCAGCGTCGTTGGCCCGGTCCAGGTAGCGCAGGTAGTACCAGCACGACCCGGCCCAGTTGGGCATGGTGTTCGTCTCGCGGCGGAACCGACGCAGGCCCCGACCGTCGCCGAGGTCGAGCTCGACGTCGACCCACTGCGGCACGCGGGACAACGGCGGTTCGGGCGAGCTCGCGGCGTCCTGCGGGTCATAGGTCTTCGGGGAGTAGTCCGGCACGTCCGGCAGCTCGACCGGCAGCATCGAGTCCGGCACGCCGTGCGCCACGCCGTCCTCGTCGAAGACGACCGGGAACGGCTCACCCCAGTAGCGCTGCCGGCTGAACAGCCAGTCGCGCAGGCGGTAGGTGACCGTGCCGCGGCCGATCCCCTTCTCGCTCAGGTATGCCGTGATGCGCGCCTTGGCCTCCGGCACGCTGAGGCCGTCGAGGCTCACGTCGTCGTTGCTCGAGTTCACGATCGGGCCGTCGCCGTCATACGCGCGGCCGCCCTCGAAGTCCAAGGGCGCCTGGACCGTGGCGACGATGTCCAGGTCGTAGGCCGTGGCGTACTCGTAGTCCCGCTGATCGCCGGAGGGCACCGCCATGATCGCGCCGGTGCCGTAGCCCATGAGGACGTAGTCGGCGACGAAGACCGGGATCGCGCGGCCGGTGAGCGGGTTGGTCGCGAAGGTGCCGGTGAAGACGCCGGTCTTGGCCTTGTCGTCCATCTGGCGCTCGATCTCGGACTTGCGCGAGGCGGCCAGCCGGTATGCCGACACCGCCTCCCCAGGGGTGGCGGCCCCGGCCGTCCAGGGCGTCTTGGTGCCCTCGGGCCAACCATCGGCAGGCACCAGCGCATCGACCAACGGGTGCTCCGGCGCCAGCACCATGAAGGTGGCCCCGAAAAGGGTGTCCGGGCGGGTGGTGAAGACCTCGATGCCCGACTGCTCGCCGCTGGTCGTGGTCACGGGGAAGGTGACCATGGCGCCCTCGGATCGGCCGATCCAGTTGCGCTGCATGAGCTTGACCTTTTCCGGCCAGTCGACCCGATCCAGGTCATCGGCGAGGCGATCGGCATACGAGGTGATCCGCATCATCCACTGCCGCAGATTGCGTCGGAAGACCGGGAAGTTGCCGCGCTCGGAACGGCCCTCGTTGGTGACCTCCTCGTTGGACAGCACCGTGCCCAGGCCAGGGCACCAGTTGACCGGCGCCTCGGAGGTGTAGGCCAAGCGGTAGCCGTCGACGACGTGGGCCTGCTCTGCCGTGGTCAGGTCGCCCCACGGCCGCCCGTCGGGTGTGGGGCGGGCCCCGGAGGCCAGCTCACCGAGCAACTCAGCGATCGGCCGTGCCCGGCCCAGGCCGCCGTCGGGCCGGGTGGCCGCCGGGTCGTACCAGCTGTTGAAGATCTGCAGGAAGATCCACTGCGTCCAGCGGTAGTAGTCGGGGTCGATCGTCGCGTAGCTGCGCCGATCGTCGAAGCCCAGGCCGAGGCGACGCAGCTGGCGCTGCATGATGGCGATGTTGTCCTCGGTCGTCTTCCGCGGATGCTGGCCGGTCTGGACGGCATACTGCTCGGCCGGCAGGCCGAAGGCGTCAAACCCGAGGGCGTGCAGGACGTTGCGGCCACGGGCCCGGTGATACCGGGAGTAGACGTCGGTGGCGATGTAGCCCAACGGGTGACCGATGTGCAGCCCCGCGCCGCGGGGGGCGGGGAACATGTCGAGGACGACCATCTTCTGGCCGCGCGCCGCGACGCCTGCCGGGTCGGCCCACGGGCCGGCCGGGTTGGGGGCCGAGAAGGTGCCCTCCTGCGCCCACCGGTCCTGCCACGCGACCTCGATCTGGTCGGCCAGCGCGGCCGTGTACCGGTGCGGTGTCTCGCTCATCTGCGTCTCGTCCTCGTCCTCGTCGTCGGACTCACTGCGTCCGGCCTGCGGTGGCATGAAAAAACCCCTCGCCGACGCAAGGGGTAGCCGCGCGTGTCCGCCCGGTTGGGTCGGTCAGCGCGGCTCGGTAAGCAGGAGCACCGCCGCCATGCGGGCCAGCCTACCCCAGCAGGCCGATGACCAGGACGAGCTGGCCCAGGTGGTAGGCCACCATCGTCGCGGTCCGGCCCCAGCGCAGCGGGGTGACGAACTTGTTCCACCCCAGGATCGCGTCGCTGACCAGGAAGAGGACGGCGCCGCTGAAGACCTCGCTCCACGGGGACATGGCCGCCAGGGCGGTCATCGCCCCGATGACGACGATGTATGCCGTGACGGCGATCGCCAGAGCGGACCCGCCTGCGGAGCGGGCCCCGGCGACGATGCGGCGCCCGATGACGACGAGGGCGAGCGCGATGAGCGCCGGCACGGCATACGAGGGAGTCAACCCCGCCGTGACGATGGCCAGGGCATAGGCGAGGTGCCCCACGAGGAAGGCGGCCAGCCCGCCCGCGAAGGAGGCCTGGTCGTCCCTCAGGAGGAGCACGTCACCGAGCAGGCCGCAGCCCAGGGCAATCAACACAGCCACCCCGACCGCGTCCTCGATCGCACCGAACCACACGGCGACGGCGATGAGCAGGACCAGCGCGAGTGGCTTCAGCACCCGCTCCGCCGAGCGCCGACCTGTGGCAACGGCATACCAGTCGGCGGCCGCGATGACGAGGAACGCACTGATCCACGGGTTCACGAGGTCATGCCACCAATCCGATGACGAGAGCGATCTGGCCCAGGTGCTGAGCCGCCGCAGCCATGACGAGGAGCCACTGCCGCGGAGCGACGAGACGGTCGTACCCGGAGAGCGCGGCAGCCAGGAAGAGCAGGATCGATCCGACTGCCACGAGCAGTCGACCGCTGGCCAGCCCGGCCCCGACCAGGGCGACCAGCGGCGACGACCCGACCGCCAGGGGCACGCCGACCACGGCGTTGTCGGCGACGAGCGGGGTGATGAGCAGCCCCAGGACGACGGCGACGAGGATCGCCCCGAACAGCCCGAGGAGCCAGGAGCCCGGCAGCCCTGCCGCCATCACGGCAACGGCATACCCGGCGTGGGCCACGGCATAGCCGAAGATGGCGATCCGGCCGCGCCGCGGGCGGCCGGTCATGATGAGGACATCGGCGAGCAGCGCCATCGCCCCGGCGAACAACACCCACCGACCGGTCCCGCTGTTGTCGGCCCGCTCGACCCAGGCCAGGGCCAGGAGGAGCACTCCGAACGATGGGCGCAGCAGCTTGGTCAGCTCGCGATCCCGCTGCACGATGGCGATGAGATCGCCCAGACCCACGGCCACCAAGGCGCCGAGCAACACCCACGAGTAGCCGGTCACCGCGCCAGCCTGCCACAAGTCGGCGGGCCTAGACTGGTGCGTCGTGAGCACAATCCGACACGTCGTCACCGAATCCGACACCGCAGCGCAGGTGGGCAGCGGAGACCTGCCCGTGCTTGCCACCCCACGAGTGGTCGCGTGGTTCGAGCAGGCCACCTTCGCCGCGGCCCGGGACCTCGTCGACGCAGACCACACGACGGTCGGGACGACGATCACGGTGGAGCATGTCCGGGCCACGCAGGTGGGCGAGACCGTCGAGATCCAGTGCAACAAGGCGGTCAAGGACGGGCGCCGGATCATCTTCCAACTCAAGGCCCTCGGCGAGGACGGGGACGAGGTCGCCCACGGCAAGGTGGAGCGGGCGGTCGTGGACCGGGAGCGGTTCATGGCGCGCTTCGCCTCGAGGCACGCAGAGCCGGACCATGACGCCGTCGGCGCCACGACCGACTGACGGCACCGAACCGCCTGGCCCGTCGGCGGCCGGGCCGATCGGCCGGGGACACCGCCTGTTCGCCGCCGTGTACTCGCCGCTGTCGAGCCTCATCGAGAACGGGCCGGTCGGCGCCGCTCGCCGTTCCCTGCTCACCTCGGCGTATGGCGTCGTCCTCGATGTCGGGGCCGGCCTCGGGGTGAATGCCCAGCACCTGACCTCCGCCGTCACCCACGCACACCTCGTCGAGCCGGACCCGCACATGGCGCGTCGGCTCCGGGACCGGATCGCCGGGCCGCAGTGGGCCTCGGCGACCTCGGTGACGGTGCACGACGCCCCCGCCGAAGCCCTGCCCCTGGAGTCCGGCAGCGTCGACACGGTCCTGGCGACGCTGGTCCTGTGCAGCGTCGACGACGTCGCCGGGTCGCTCGCCGAAATCGCCCGGGTGCTGCGACCTGGGGGCCAGCTCATCGTGCTGGAGCACATCGCCGCCTCCGACCCCCTCGGTATGGCGGCGCAGACGGTGATGAAGTGGCCCTGGCGGGTGGCCGGCGCCGGATGCCGGCTCGATCGGGACACCGGTTCGGCGCTTGAAGCCGCCGGATTCGACACCACGAGCCTGTCGATGCTGCGCACCCCGAGCTACGGTCCGGTCCGGGACTGGCTCGCCGGCACCGCGCGCCGGATCTAGCGCGGTGGAGCTGAGGGGACCCCGTCCTCACTCGCTGCGCTCGCTCGTCCTCCTCGAATCCCCCCATACACACCCAGAAACGCCGAATCGGGCCGGGAGAAATGCGTTCCCGGCCCGATTCGGCGTGGTGGAGCTGAGGGGATTCGAACCCCTGACCCCCTCCATGCCATGGAGGTGCGCTACCAACTGCGCTACAGCCCCGCATCCCCTCGCGAGGACCCGGGAAGTCTACCCGGACGCCCCCACCGCCCACCAAATCGGTGGCGTTGCGTGATGCTCCGGCAGACTCCCCCGCCACCGGCCGCGGTTGCCGCCTCCAGCCGCGGAAATATCCGCGGCCGCAGGCGGTCACCGCGGCCTGAGGGCAGCCGATCCAGGGCGCCGTCGCGTCAGGCGGGCCGATCGGCATCGTCCGAGGCGGGATCGAGGACCCGGCCGGGACCGGCGTTCCAGGCCTCGAGCAGCCACGGCGGCCGGCGCCAACCGCCCACCGACTCCCGCAGCGCAGCCCAGTACCCGTTCGACAGACCGCCGAGGACCGCCCAGGCCAGCTTGGGGTCCAGACCCAGCAACGAGGTCACCGCCGCGCGTCCCGAGACGCCGTGGCACACGATGACGGCGCAGCCCCCAGGGGGCAGCCCTGCGACCACCTCGGAGACGGCCGCACCCACCCGGACCAGCAGGTCGGCGACAGTCTCCCCGCTCACCCCACGACGGATGTCCTCGCCGGCGCGGATGGCAGCCATCTCCGGGGCGAACTCGCGAGCCACCTCGGTCCCCGAGCGGCCGGACCACAGGCCGACATCGATCTCCCGCAACCGCGCGTCCCGAACCACCTTCAGCCCACCGCACGCAGCGGCCACCGCCTCGGCCGTCATCCAGGCCCGACGCAGATCGCTGGCCACGACCACGCAGGGCGACGCGACCTGAGCCAATGCCGCGCCGGCCGCTTGCGCCTGGGTCAGGCCCACGGGCGACAACTCGGTGTCCCGCTGCCCCTGCCACACGCCCGCTGCGTTGTCGACGGTCTCCCCGTGCCGCAGCACGATGACCCGCCTGCGCCCGCCCGGCATACCGTCGGACACCTCAGGCGCTGATCGGGACGTACGGACAGTCCTTCCACAGCCGCTCGATGGCGTAGAACTCGCGCTCGTCGCTGTGCTGGACGTGGACGATGATGTCGCCGAAGTCCAGGAGCACCCACCGGGCCTCCCGGGCGCCCTCGCGGCGCAGGACCTTCGAGCCGGCCCCACGCAGCTTCTCCTCGATCTCCTCGACGATGGCACCGACCTGACGCTCGTTCGTCGCCGTGGCCAGCACGAAGATGTCGGTCAGCGGAAGATGCGCGCTGACGTCGATCGCCACGACGTCCTTGGCCAGTTTGTCGTCGGCGGCTGCGGCGGCCACCTTGGCGAGTTCGACGGATCGTTCGCTGGCACTCACGCGGAGCCTTTCTCGCGCAGCGGCACGGCTGGGGTCGTCGCCGGGGCCGCTGCGTCACGGGTGTAGAGGTGGTACTTGTTGATGTATTGCACGACGCCGTCGGGCACGAGATACCAGACCGGCAGCGAGCGCCCGACGCGCGCACGGCAGTCGGTCGAGGAGATCGCCATGGCGGGGACCTCTTCGAGGGTGATCCGGTCGTCCGGCAGCCCCGGGTCGAGCAGGGCGTGCCCCGGGCGAGTCACCCCGACGAAGTGCGCCAGCTCGAACAGCTCGTCGACGGCCTTCCACGAGAAGATGTGCGCGAGCGCGTCGGCGCCGGTGATGAAGAACAGCTCGGCATCGGGGCGCTGCCGGTGCAGGTCGCGCAGGGTGTCGATGGTGAAGGTCGGCCCGCCCCGGTCGATGTCGACCCGACTGACCGAGAACCGCGGGTTGGACGCCGTCGCGATGACCGTCATGAGGTATCGGTGTTCGGCGGCGGTCACCGACGCGGCGTCCTTCTGCCACGGCTGACCGGTCGGGACGAAGACGACCTCGTCCAGCCCGAAGAGGGCCTGGACCTCGCTCGCGGCGACCAGGTGGCCGTGGTGGATGGGATCGAAGGTGCCGCCCATCACCCCGAGGCGTTGCGTCAGTGGTGCGCTCCCCCGGCCTGGCCGGCCCGACGACGGGGCGCGCGAGCGGCGGTGTTGCGGAACGCCCAGGTGATGCCCATGACGAGCAGGAAGACGACGAACGCGAGCACGCCATACAGCCAGTCGGGCATGGGCAGCTCGCGGACGACCTCTTCGGCGGGCAGACCCGACAGGAGTGCAGGCATGACGGTCGCTGACATGGGCACAGCGTACCGTGCGACGTGCCGCAGGGAACCGGTCCGCCACGTGGTCGGGGGCACAGTTGCCACACAACCACCCCCCGTACCCTGGCCCCATGAGTCCGGAGCTGTCTGTCGTCATCCCGATGTACAACGAGGAGGACGTCCTACCCCTGCTCGTCGACCGGCTCCGCCCCGTCCTGGACGGCCTGGACACGGCCTACGAGGTGGTCTGTGTCGACGACGGCAGTACCGACCTCACCCCCGTGCTGCTCCACCGGTTCCGCCGCGACTGGCCGGACCTGCGCATCATCCGGCTGCGCGCCAACGCAGGTCACCAGAACGCCATCTCCGCCGGTCTGGCCTGTGCCCGCGGCGCCTACGTCGTCACCCTCGACGCCGACCTGCAGGACCCCCCGGAGACGATCGCGGAGATGCTCGAGGTGGCTCGGCGCGAGGGTGTCGACGTCGTGTATGGCGTGCGCACCGACCGCTCCACGGACACTGCCTTCAAGCGGTTCACCGCGCAGGTCTTCTACCGGCTGATTCGCACCCTGTCGGGCACCGCCGCCCAGAGCGACGCCGGCGACTTCCGGCTCATGTCCCGAGCGACCGTGGCGGCGATCAACGCCTTGCCCGACGACAACCGCGTCCTGCGCTTCATCGTGCCCGCTTTGGGCTTCCCGTCGGCCAGCGTGGGCTACCGCCGGGAGGAACGGGCCGCAGGCTCGACGAAGTACCCCTTCGTCAAGATGCTGCGCCTGTCGATGGACTCGGTGACCGGCTTCTCGTTGGCGCCGCTGCGCCTGGCGACCTTCCTCGGGCTCGGCGGCGCGGGCCTGGCGCTGCTCCTGGGGCTGTTCGCCATCGTGCAGGCCTGGCGCGGGCTCGCCGTCCCCGGGTGGACGTCGACGGTGCTCATCGTGGCCACGTTCGGTGCCGTCCAACTCATCTGCCTGGGACTGCTGGGTGAGTATGTCGGCCGGATGTACCGGCATATGCAGGGTCGGCCGACCTACTTCGTGGCACACGACTCGCTCGACGGTGCCCAGCACCCCTCCGCCGCCGACCCGCTGGGCTGACGCTCAGCTGCGCACGTGGCCGTCGCCCTCGACGACCCACTTCGTCGTCGTCAGCTCGGCCAGCGCCATCGGGCCGCGGGCATGCAACTTCTGGGTGGAGATCCCGATCTCCGCTCCGAAACCGAACTCGCCACCGTCGGTGA
>JBPOIZ010000078.1:0-4099 GCA_052034115.1 Actinomycetota bacterium | reverse complement strand
CGCTGCTCCTCGGCATCACCGACCGCACCGGCCAGAGCCTGGTCATCGCCGTCGTCGGCGCCCTGATGATCGTCTACGTCCTCATCGGCGGCATGAAGGGCACCACCTGGGTGCAGATCATCAAGGCCACCCTGCTCATCCTCGGCGCCGTCGTCATCACCGTGATGGTCGGCGTGAAGTACGGCTTCAACCTCTCCGCCCTCTTCGACGACGCCATCAAGAACTCCGGCGGCAGCGACAAGATCCTCCAGCCGGGTCTGCAGTACAAGAACCCGATCGACTTCATCTCGCTGTCGATCGCCCTGGTCCTCGGCACCGCCGGCCTGCCGCACGTGCTCATGCGGTTCTACACCGTGCCGACCTCCAAGGAAGCCCGTCGGTCGGTCGTCTGGGCCATCTGGCTCATCGGCCTGTTCTACCTGCTCACCCTGGTCCTCGGGTACGGCGCAGCCGCGCTCGTCGGCCCCGACGCCATCAAGGCGGCCCCGGGCAAGCAGAACTCGGCGGCTCCATTGCTCGCCTACCACCTCGGCGGCGAGATCCTCCTCGGGGTCATCTCCGCGGTGGCCTTCGCGACGATCCTCGCGGTGGTGGCCGGCCTGACGATCACCGCGTCGGCATCGTTCGCGCACGACATCTACGCCCACGTCATCAAGAAGGGCGAGATCGACGCCGACTCCGAGGTCAAGGTGGCCCGGCGCACCGCCGTCGTCATCGGCATCGTGGCGATCATCGGGGGCATCTACGCCAACGGGCAGAACATCGCGTTCCTCGTGGCGCTGGCCTTTGCCGTCGCGGCGAGCGCGAACCTGCCGACGATCCTCTACTCGCTCTTCTGGAAGGGCTTCACTACCCGTGGCGCCCTGTGGAGCATGTATGGCGGCCTGATCGTCTCGCTGACTCTGATCATCTTCAGCCCGGTGGTCAGCGGCAAGCCGGTCGACGCGAAGACCGGCCTGTCGGCCTCCATGTTCCAAGGCGTCGACTTCCACTGGTTCCCGCTCGACAACCCCGGCCTGATCTCCGTGCCGCTGGCCTTCTTCCTCGGCTGGCTCGGCTCGGTCACCAGCAAGGACGAGATCAACGAAGCCAAGTACGCCGAGATGGAGGTCCGCTCCCTCACCGGCGCCGGCGCCGAGAAGGCCGTGCTCAAGCACTGATCGGCCTGCCCTGAGGAGGGGCCCCGGAACGCCCGCCGTTCCGGGGCCTCTTCAGGTCCGCCGCGTGGGTGCCGTCGCTGCCCCGCGCGGCCCCGACTGTCAACCGACGTGCGGCGGCGGACGTCATACCGGTGAGAGGCGCACCGCCTCGCACCCAAGGGAGGCCACGATGTCCCGCCACCGCCCCACCACCACAACCCGCCGTACCGTCGCAGCTCTCGCTGCCGCCGCGGCCGTTGCCGCCGCAGCTCCGGCGGCGTTCGCGGTCACGCGCGCCCCCGCCACGTCCAGCCCCAGCGCCGCAGCCGCACAGTGCTCGGTGACCTGGGGCTCGTTGGCCAAGACGAGCAGCCGCACCAGCACCGCTGATCTGACCAACGTCCGAGCCGGCCGGCACGAGTGCTACGACCGGCTCGTGGTCGATCTCAACGGCCCGGCAACGGGCTACGCCGTCACGTACGTCTCGACCATCTATGCCGAGGGCAGCGGCGCGGTCGTCCCCGTGCGCGGCGGCGCCAAGCTGCTGGTCGTCGTCAAGGCCCCGGCGTATGACGACGACGGCAACCCCACCTACCTCCCGCGGAACCGCGCCGAGCTGGCGACCGTGACGGGGTATCGCACCTTCCGGCAGGTGGCCTGGGCCGGGACCTTCGAGGGCCAGACCTCGCTGGGGCTCGGCGTGCGCGCTCGGCTGCCGTTCCGGGTGTTCACCCTCGCCGGGCCGGGCAGCGGCTCGCGGGTCGTCATCGACGTCGCCCACACCTGGTGACCTCGTCGGCGGGCGGTCCGGGCAGCACGCCCGGGCTGCCCGCCGGGATGTCCGCTCGACCGTCCGAAGGCACCGCCTGCCGCGCCGGACGGTCCGTCGGCTTGTCGCCTGCATCACACTCGGGCCACAGTGACCACTGACCGCCGCGACGACGCCATGCAGGAGGCCCCGTGTCCGACGAAACGCTCGCCAACCTCCTCCACGAGGACCGCCACTTCCCGCCGGACCCGGCCTTCACCGCCCAGGCCAACGGCACCGCCGACCTCTATGCCGCGGCCGCGGCCGACCATGAGGGCTTCTGGGCCGATCAGGCCCGCAAGTACATCTCCTGGTCGACGCCGTTCACCCAGGTGCTCGACTGGTCGAACGCCCCGTTCGCCACGTGGTTCGCCGACGGCACGCTGAACGCGTCCTACAACTGTCTGGACCGCCACGTCGAGGCCGGCAAGGGCGACAAGGTCGCCATCCACTTCGTCGGCGAGCCGGGCGACACCCGGGACGTCACCTACGGCGAGCTGCACCAGCAGGTGCAGAAGGCCGCTAACGCGCTGCAGGATCTCGGCATCGGCAAGGGCGACACCGTGATGATCTACCTGCCGATGATCCCCGAGGCCGTGGTGGCGCTGCTGGCGTGCGCCCGCATCGGTGCCCCGCACTCGGTCGTGTTCGGCGGCTTCTCCGCCGAGGCCCTGCTGACCCGCATCGCCGACGCACAGGCCAAGCTCGTCATCACCTGTGACGGCGGCTACCGTCGCGGCGCCCCCAGCGCCCTGAAGCCCGCGGTCGACGCCGCTCTGGCCGCCGGGGAGTCCAGCGTCGAGAACGTCCTGGTCATCAAGCGCACCGGCCAGCAGACCCCGTGGACCGAGGGCCGGGACATCTGGTGGGACGACGCCTTGGCGCAGGCGGCCGACACCCACGAGGCACAGCCGATGGAGGCCGAGCACCCGCTCTTCATCCTCTACACCTCGGGCACGACCGGTAAGCCGAAGGGGATCTTCCACACCACCGGCGGCTACCTCACCCAGGCGGCCTACACGAACCACGTCGTCCACGACGTCCACCCGGACAGCGACATCTACTGGTGCACCGCCGATATCGGCTGGGTCACCGGGCACAGTTACATCGTCTACGGCCCGATGTCGCTCGGGGCGACGCAGGTCATGTATGAGGGCACGCCGGACACCCCGCATCAGGGCCGCTGGTGGGAGATCGTGCAGAACTACCAGGTCTCCATCCTCTATACCGCGCCGACGGCGATCCGCACCTTCATGAAGTGGGGCGACTCGATCCCCGCACAGTTCGATCTGTCCAGCCTGCGCGTCCTCGGCTCGGTCGGCGAGCCGATCAACCCCGAGGCGTGGATCTGGTATCGCGACCACATCGGTGGTGGCCACTGCCCTATCGTCGACACCTGGTGGCAGACCGAGACCGGCGGCATCATGATCTCGCCGTTGCCCGGCGTCACCGACCTCAAGCCGGGCTCGGCCCAGCGGCCCATCCCCGGCATCGGCGCCGAGGTCGTCGACGACGCCGGCCACGCGGTCCCGGATGGGGGCGGCGGATACCTCGTGCTCAACAAGCCCTGGCCGGCGATGCTTCGCGGCATTTGGGGCGACCCACAGCGCTACCGGGACACCTACTGGTCCCGGTTCGACGGGGTCTATTTCGCAGGGGACGGCGCGAAGAAGGACGAAGAGGGCAACATCTGGCTGCTCGGTCGCGTCGACGACGTCATGAATGTCTCCGGCCACCGGCTGTCCACCACCGAGATCGAGTCCGCGCTGGTGTCACACCCAGCCGTGGCCGAGGCCGCTGTCGTGGGGGCCAACGACGAGATGACCGGCCAGGCGGTGGCCGCGTTCGTCATCCTCCGCGAGGGCGCGGACACCAGCGGCGACATCGTCACCGCGCTGCGCAACCACGTCGCCAAGGAGATCGGCCCGATCGCCAAGCCGAAGTCGATCATGCTCGTCAAGGAGTTGCCGAAGACCCGGTCCGGCAAGATCATGCGCCGCCTGCTGCGCGATGTCGCGGAGAACCGCGAGGTCGGCGATGTCACCACCTTGGCCGACTCCTCGGTGATGGACTTCATCAAGAACAACATCCGCTCCGACTGACCCGGTCCCCAGCTCAGGGTCAGGTCTCAACGGCCGGTATGGCGGGAATG
>JBPOIZ010000098.1:0-27343 GCA_052034115.1 Actinomycetota bacterium | reverse complement strand
GCGTGCCCGCGGTACTCACTCGCCGCACAAGTATGTCCATCACGACGTGAACGGAGAAGACAGATGGCAGGTGCAGGGGGAAAGGTCATTCGGCTGCTCTCGACGGTGCTCGTCGGCAGCCTCCCGGGGGTAGTCCTCGGGATATCGTCCACGATGGCTGTGGGGGTGCATCGCCAGGTCGACATCGATGGTGACGGGCTCTCCGACTGGGTGATCGGTACCCCGGGTGAAACCAAGGGCGCCGTCTACATCCAGTACGGTGACGGTCGCCGCAGCCGCCTCGGCGGCGAGGCCATTCCTGGGGCCTTGTCCGTGGGCGGATCGCTGGCTACTTGCGATATCACCGGTGACGGGATGACCGACATCGTCGCAGGTGATCGGGACGCGACGCTCACACCCGGGTCCTCGACCAAGGTCGGCGGGTTCGCGCTCTTCTACGGCACGCCCGGTGGGCCCACCTCGGGCACGCTGGTCACCCAGGCCACGATTTCGGTCCCGGGCGCCGCCGAGCAAGGCGACGATGTCGGCTACGCGGTGGCCTGTGGCAACATCAACGGCGACGCGTATGACGACGTCCTGGTCGGCATCCCCGGCGAGGACGTAGGGACGGTCACCGACGCCGGGGCGGTGCTCTACTTCTTCGGCGGCCCGAGCGGTCTGAATCTGGCCGGCAAAGAGATGCACCAGGACACCATCGGTGTGCCGAGCGTCGCCGAACGGAACGACCAGTTCGGAACGGCCGTGGCCATCGGGGACGTCACCGGTGACGGTTTCGGCGAGATGGTCGTCGGTTCCCCGTCCGAGGACAACTGGGGCGGCATGGTCCACTCGTTCAAGGGCACGTCGACCGGCTGGACCGCCACCGGGACGACCACCATCACCGCCGCGTCGTTGCCCGGCGCGGCGGGTTTCGGCGGGGCGCTGACCGTAGGCCAGTTCGACGGCGCCTACGGCGTGGACATCGCGGTCGGTGAGTTCGGCGCGAGTGACACCGGGAGGGTCACCGTCATACGAGGCAAGTCGACCAACCTCAGCGTCGACCGAGCGACCACCTTCGACCAGGACAGCCCGGGGGTGCCCGATCAGAACCAGGCCAATGACTGGTTCGGCTTCACCCTGGCTGCCGGCGACATCGATGGCAACGGCTACGACGAGTTGGTCGTCGGGAATCCCTTCGAGAGTTTCGCCGCTGCGGGCGAGGCGGGGACGGTCACGATTCTGCGCGGGTCGGCGACGGGTATCACGAGCAGCGGTGCTCAGTACTTCAGCCAGGACACGGTCGGTGTCCCGGGTAAGGCGCAGGAACGCGATCGCTTCGGGTGGGGGGTCGCCCTGGCGGACGTCAACCACGATTCCCGCCTCGACCTGCTCGTCGGGAGCGCGTTCGAAGATGTCGGAACAGCACTGGGTGCCGGCACGCTGACGGTCCTGCCCGGGTCGGCCTCCGGTGTGACGACGACCGGGTACAAGCTGCTCAACGCGGCGAACTTCGGGGGTGTGCCGGCCCAAGGGGCGGTCTTCGGTATGGCCGCCACGGGATGACCATGACCAGCCCATCCCTCGTGGCGCAGGGGAGCGATCCGATGTCGTTGGTGGCGCGGCTGGTCGTCGTCGGGGCCACTGGTGTGGCGCTTGCGACGGGTGCTCTCACCCTTGCGTCCCATCCGGCGCGCGCCGCGAGTGCGCACCGGATCGTCGACTACGACGGGGACGGGCTGGCCGACTGGGCGGTGGGCGCGCCCGGTGAGCCGCAGGGTGCCGTATACGTCCGGTACGGGCACGGCACAGCGTCCCGGCTGGGTGGGGAAGGCGTTCCCGGCGCAGTGTCGATGGGCTACTCGTTGGCCTCGTGCGACATCGATGCCGACGGTTTCACCGATCTGGTCGCGGGCGACATCGACGCCGAGGCGATCCCGACGAGCACCGCCCGAAGCGGGGGGTTTGTCGTGTATCGCGGGGCACCGGGTGGCCTGACGAGCGGTGCCCTGGTCACCCAGGGCACGGTCACCGTGCCGGGGGCGGGGGAAGCCGGAGACCGGATGGGGCACGCCGTCGCGTGTGGGGACATCAACGGGGACGGCTTCCCGGATGTCCTCGTGGGCATGCCCTTCGAGGATGTCGGGGCCGTCATCGATGCGGGCGCGGTGATGGTGTTCCGCGGTTCCGCGACAGGGCTGGATCTGGCGCACGGCTCAGAGATCACTCAGGACACGGTCGGTGTGTCCAGCACTGCGGAACGAGAGGACTCGTTCGGCAGCGCCGTCGCCATCGCCGACGTGACCGGCGACGGGTATGGCGAGGTGGTCATCGGCGCCTACGGCGAGGACGGCTACCGCGGGCTCGTGCATTCCCTGCGTGGCGGTCCTGGCGGCTGGACGCCGACCGGTTCGTCGGTGCTGTCGGGATCGCAGATCCCCCTGGCGACCGAGCTCGGTCGGGCGATCGTCGCCGGCCAGTTCGACGGACGGTATGGCGTGGATGTTGCTGTCGGCGGGTGGGGGAGCGCGGAGGCTGGCTTCGTGACCGTGGTCCGTGGCGCCTCGAGCAACCTGACGATCGCACGTGCCGTGACGATCGACCAGGACACACCGGGGGTGCCCGACGCCAACCAGCCCGGCGACTGGTTCGGATCCGATCTGGCCGCCGGTGACGTCGACGGCGACGGGTATGACGACCTGGTCGTCGGAAACAGCGACGAGGACGTGTGGAGCCTGCTCGACGCGGGGACGGTGACCGTTCTGAAGGGATCAGCCACAGGGATCGTCACCTCCGGCGCCGCCTTCTTCACCCAGGACTCGACCGGCGTCCCAGGCACGGGCGAATCGGGCGATCGATTCGGTGGGGGCGTGGGAGTCGCCGACACGGACGGCGACGAGTACCTGGACGTCCTCATCGGTTCGCCGTCCGAGGACGTCACGGGGTTGACCGAGGTCGGCTCCATCACCAGGGTGCGAGGCGGTCCGTCGGGTGTGACCACGACGGGTGCTGCGCTCGATGACGCGTCGACCGTCGGCGGAAACATGTCGGCCGCCGCCGCCTTTGGCCTCTCCGCCTCGGGCTAACTCGAGGGTCGACCAGCGGACGGCTCAGCCGAGGGAGACGGCTCGTCCCGCCAGGAACGCCAGAGCGCGGCGTAGGCACCATCGGCTGCCACGAGGTCGTCGTGAGCACCGATCTCGCTGATCCGGCCGTCCTCCACGACGGCGACCCGATCGGCGTCGTGGGCCGTGTGGAGGCGGTGAGCGATCGCCACCACGGTGCGCCCGGCGACGACCGCTGCCAGGGAACGTTCCAGGTGCCGGGCCGCCCGTGGGTCGAGCAGTGAGGTCGCCTCGTCGAGCACGAGCGTGTGCGGATCGCGCAGGACCAATCGGGCCAGCGCCAGCTGCTGGCTCTGCCCTTCGGACAGCACCTGACCGCCCGATCCGACCACGGTGTCCAGACCGTCCGGCAGTTCGGCAGCCCACTCGGCGGCGTCCACCGCCGCCAACGCTGCCCGGAGCTCCTCGACAGTGGCGTCCGGTCGGCCGAGCCGCAGGTTGTCGGCGACGGTGCCCACGAAGACGTGGTGCTCCTGGGTGACCAGCGCGACCTCTCCGCGGAGTTGGTCGAGGGTCAGGTCCACCAGCCGCACGGCACCGACGTCCACCCGGCCGGAACGCGGCCCGTCGATGCCGGCCATGAGCCGACCCAGGGTCGACTTGCCGGCGCCAGAAGGCCCGACCACGGCGAGCCGCTCGCCGGGCCGCAGGTCGAGGCTGACCCCGCGCAGGACGTCGCGGCCGGCGCGGTAGGCGTAGCGGGCGTCGTCGACGCGGATGTCGTTGCCGGCCGGCACCTGCCCGGTCGGCTCGCGGTCGCTCGGCACGTCGGCGACGCCGATGACCCGGGCCAGCGACGTGGCACCGACCTGGATCTCGTCGAGCCAGGACAGGAGTTCATCGATGGGATTGGCCAGTTGCTGGACGTAGAGTGCGACCGCCGTGACGACGCCGACCGTGGTCACCCCGGTGCTGACCAACCAGCCACCCCAGACGAGGGCGACGGCGATGGGCACGACGTAGGAGAACTCGATGAGCGGAAACCAGACGAGCCGCAGTCTCAGCGTGTAGAGCTCGGCCTCGGTGCAGCTGCGCAGGGCCTCGTCCATCCGGGCGCGACGTCGCCGGCCCAGCCGCAACGCGTCGATGGTCCGCGCGCCGTCGACGCTCTCGGTCACGACCCCGTTCCTCACGGCATACGTCGCGCGTTCGCGCAGGTAGCCGTCCGGGGCGTACCGCAGGTACCACCGCGTCGAGAGCCACATGACGGGCACCCCGACGAGCATGGCCAGGGCCACCTGCCACCCGGTGACCAGCGCGGCGCCGCCATAGATGACGACGGTGACGACGGCGACGAACACCGACGGGATGCCGAACCGGACGACATGGCTGAGTGCCTCGACGTCATTGGTCGTGCGCGAGACGAGGTCTCCGGTGCCGGCCCGCTCCACCGTCGAGAGCGGCAGGGCGACCACTCGGCTCATGAATTGTTCCCGCAGGTCGGCGAAGACCGTCTCACCGAGGACGAACGAGGCGCGGCGGGCCGCCCAGGTCAGGGCGGTCTGGAGCACGACCGCCACACCCAAGATGAGGGCCAGCCGGTCGATGCTCGCGCGGGTGGCGCCGGAGGTGACCGTGTCGACCAGCTCGCCGATGATCCGCGGCGCGGCCAGGGAGGCCACCGCTGCGAGGGCGTGCAGTGCGACGACGACCCCGAGGTCACGTCGGTGCAGCCGCAAGGTGGCTCGGGTGTGCTCGCGGACCGACGCCCGGTCGGCGATCGGGAGAGCCCGCACGGCGGGCTCGACGGTCAACGTCATCTCAGTCCTCCTCTCCGCGGGTGACGGTGGCCCGGTATGCCGGACAGCTGCGCATGAGCTCGTGATGTGAGCCTTCGGCGACGATGTGGCCCGACTCGACATAGGCCACGTGGTCCGCATGGTCCAAGAGCAACGGGCTCGCCGTCGCCACGACCGTGGTTCGGCCGAGCCGATGCTCGGCGAGCCGGCCGGCGATCCGCGCCTCGGTGTGGGCATCGACCGCGCTGGTCGGCTCGACGAGGACGAGCACGTCGGGGTCGGCGAGCAGGGCCCGGGCCAGGGCCAGTCGCTGGCGCTGCCCGCCGGAGAAGGACCGGCCGCGCTCCTCCACCCGGCTGTCCAGGCCGTTCGGGAGGGCCTCGAGGACGTCCTCGCCGCTGGCGACGGCGAGAACGGCCAGGATCGCCTCGTCCGATACCGGCCCCCATGGGTGCAGTTCGTCTCGCAGCACGCCGGTGAACAGCCGCGGGTCGCTCTCGCTGACCAGGATGCGGCGGCGCACCTCGTCGAGGGACAGCTCGGCCACCGGCACCCCGTCGAGGGTGGGTGAGCCACTGTCGCCGTCGCTGCCGAATCGGCCGAGCCGGTCGGCGATCGCCGCGCTGTCCTCGGGCCGCGCGCTGACCAGCGCCGTGAGCTTGCCGCGACCGATGCGCAGGCCGCTTCCGGGGTCGGTCAGCACCGAACCGGCAGCCGGTCCCCGGCCGGTCGTGCCGCGGGTCCCGGAGTTGTCGACCTGATCCGGCTCCACCGACAGGACCCGGATCAGCTTGGCGGCCCCGATCCGGGCTCGGGTGAACCGGTCGACGAACTCGGTGGCCGTCGAGAGGGGGATGACCAGGAACGCCGAGTAGCCGTAGAACGCCACGAGCTGGCCGGCGCTGATCTGCCCATCCAGGGCGAACCGGGCACCGAGCCAGGTCACGAGGAGCACGAAGATCCCCGGGAGCAGGACGTGCGAGGCGTCGAGGGCCGCCTGCACGCCGGCCACCTCGACCCCGACGGTGCGCACCCGCTGCGACTGGGCGTCATACCGGGTCAGGAAGGTGCGTTCCCCGCCGATCCCACGCAGCACCCGCAAACCGGCGACGGTGTCCGCGCCGAGGGCCACGAGCCGACCCGACTCCTCGCGCTGCCGCGCCTGGCGGCGTTGGAGCGGTCGCACGATGCCGGCCAGCGAGGCCATGAGCAGGGGCACCCCGACGAGCACGAGCAGGCCCAGCGGTGTGGAGGCGCGCAGCAGGATGACGGCGACGACGCCATACGAGACCACCGCCCCGGCTGCCCGGGCGATGACGTCATACAGCCCGCCGACCCGCATGGCATCGGAGGCCACGGTCGCGACAACCTCGCCGGTCGGCACACTGCGGGGCAGCGCCGCTCCGGTGTCGGCGGCCTTCCACCCGACGAGTTGGGCGCACCGAAAGGCCGCCTGCAGCCAGTTCATGACCGCGTAGCGGTGGCGCAGCGCGCCGGCGCCGGCGACGACCAAGGCCAGGGCGACGACCGCGCCGGACCAGGTCAGCAACGACCCGCGATCCGCGCCGATGAGGCCTTCGTCGACGGCCCGGCTGATCGCGGCGGGCAGGAGCGCCTGGGCGACCATCCAGACGACTCCGAAGATGACGGCCACCGCGAGGGTGCGCCACTGTCCCCGGCCCACCCAGGCCAGGAACCGCAACGGGCTGCGCAGGTCAGGGCGGCCCGGGTCGTCATAGGGAAGTCGCATGGCCCACCCACTCTAGGTTCGCCGGCGGACCGCCCGACACCGGTTTTCCGGTCGCCGTGGCATAGCCTGTGGACGTGCTGCGGACGGTCCTGACGCCTCGCTGGCTGGGCTCGCTCGTCGCCGTCCTGGCCCTCATGGCGTTGTTCACCTGGCTCGGGCTGTGGCAGCTCGGGGTGGCCAAGGACACCGCCAAGGCGGAGGCGCTGGCCGCCGCGCCGGCCCGGCCCACCGCCCCGCTGGAGTCGATCCTGGCGCCGCACCAGAAGTTCCCCGGACTGGAGTCCAGCCGGCGCGTGGTGGCGACCGGCCGTTATGACGCTACCGGCCAGGTCCTGGTGCTCGATCGCCGACTCAACGGTGTGTCCGGGTCGTGGATCGTGACCCCGCTGATCGTCGAGAGCACCGGCGCGCGGCTGGCCGTGCTGCGTGCCTTCACGACGGCCACGAGCATCGCGGACATCCCACCGCCGGCCGACGTGGGCACGGTGACGGTCGTCGGGAGTCTGGCACCGCCGGAGTCCCCGGTCGACCTCACGGATGCCGCGCCGGGGGAGTTGGGGGCCGTGGACCTGGCCCATCTGGCCAACCAGTGGCCAGGCGAGCTCTACAACGCTTTCGTCTTCGGGATCAGCGAGTCGCCCGATGCGACGCTGCCCGGGCCGGCTGCGGCCGGACTGCAGCGCGTGCCTCCACCCTCGCCCGACCCCGGTATGACGTTGCGCAACACCGCCTACGCCTACCAGTGGTGGATCTTCGGACTCTTCGCCCTGTGGATGTGGTGGAGGATGGTCCGGGACGCACACCGCCGCACTGCACCGCCATCGACCGAGGAGACCACGACGTGACCACCATCGACCCCCAGGCCGTCCGTAAGGCACTGGGGCTCTACCGCACCTGGGCGATCGTTGCCGGTGTCGCCGTCTTCGTCCTCCTCGTCGAGATGCTGCTCAAGTACGGCTTGCACCAGTCGAACTTCTTCACCGCCAACTGGGGCTACATCCACGGGTTCCTCTACATGATCTTCGCGGCGACCGTCGCCAACCTCGGGTTCAAGGCCCAGTGGCCGCTGCTGCGGATCGTCCTGAACATGCTCAGCGGCTTCGTCCCGTTCCTCACCTTCATCGCCGAGAAGCGGGTCAGCGCCGACGTCGAACGGCAGATCGCCGGTCGCGCCTGAAGCCGTAGTCTGGCGCCGTGACCGCACCCCTGCAGGCCCGCCCCGTTCTCGTCGTCGACTTCGGGGCGCAGTACGCCCAACTCATCGCTCGCCGGGTGCGCGAGGCGCGGGTCTATTCCGAAGTCGTTCCACACACCATGGCGACCGCCGACCTGCTCGCTCGCGACCCGGCCGCCATCGTCCTGTCCGGGGGGCCCGCCAGCGTCTACGTCGAGGGTGCCCCCCGCCTCGATCCAGCCCTGCTCGACGCAGGGGTGCCCGTGCTGGGCCTGTGCTACGGGTTCCAGGCCATGGTGCAGGCCCTCGGCGGCGCCGTGGCCCACACCGGCACCGGAGAATACGGCCACACCCCTGCGACGGTGACGTCCGGATCAACGTTGTTCGGGGACCAGCCGAGCGAGCAGTCGGTGTGGATGTCGCACGGGGACTCCGTGACCGCGGTTCCCCCGGGGCTGACGGTCACCGCCGCGACCCCCGGTGCCCCGATCGCAGCTGTCGAGGACGACGACCGACGCCTGTATGGCGTCCAGTGGCACCCCGAGGTCATGCACAGCGAGCAGGGCCAGCGGGTCCTGGAGAACTTTCTGTGGCGCGGCGCCGGCCTGGCAGCGGAGTGGACTGCCGCCAACGTCGTCGACGAGCTCGTCGCGTCGGTGCGCGAACAGGTGGGAGGCGGGCGGGTGCTCTGCGGGCTCTCCGGCGGCGTCGACTCGTCGGTGGCCGCTGCCCTGGTCCAGCGGGCTGTCGGTGACCAACTGACCTGTGTGTTCGTCGACCATGGGCTGCTCCGCGAGGGGGAGGCGGAGCAGGTCGAGGAGGACTTCGTCGCCGCCACAGGCGTCGAACTCGTCGTCGTGGATGCCCGCGAGCGCTTCCTCTCGGCGCTCGCCGGCGTGAGCGACCCGGAGGAGAAGCGCAAGATCATCGGGCGGGAGTTCATCCGGGTCTTCGAGCAGGCGGCCCGCGATGTCGTCGGCGCGCACAGCGGCGAGGACCACCCGGTGGAGTTCCTCGTGCAGGGCACCCTCTACCCGGACGTCGTCGAGTCGGGAGGTGGTGAGGGCGCCGCGAACATCAAGAGCCACCACAATGTCGGGGGGCTACCGCAGGACCTGCAGTTCACCCTCGTCGAGCCGCTGCGAGCGCTGTTCAAGGACGAGGTCCGGGCGGTCGGGCTCGAGCTCGGCGTTCCGGAGGCGATCGTCTGGCGGCAGCCCTTCCCCGGTCCTGGCCTCGGCATACGGATCGTCGGAGCGGTGTCCGCAGATCGGCTCGCGACGCTGCGCCGGGCCGATGCCATCGCTCGCGAGGAGCTCACCGCTGCCGGGCTGGACCGCACCATCTGGCAATGCCCGGTCGTCCTCCTCGCCGACATCCGCTCGGTCGGGGTGCAAGGGGACGGGCGCACCTACGGCCACCCCGTCGTCCTGCGGCCGGTGTCGTCCGAGGACGCGATGACCGCCGACTGGACCCGAGTGCCGTATGACGTGCTGGCCAGGATCTCCAACCGCATCACCAACGAGGTCCGCGAGGTCAACCGGGTCGTCCTCGACGTGACGAGCAAACCGCCCGGCACCATCGAGTGGGAGTAGCGCAGCGCTGCGTGGTCAGCGGCTGACCGCCGACCACGCCACGGCGGCCGCTGCGACGACACCTGCCGCCGCCAGCGTCCACCGCACCCACGGTCCCGGCGGCCGCGGGCGTCGGGTGGACAGGTGCCCCGGCCCCCAACCCACCGCTCCGGCCAGGTAGTGCAACTCGAGGCTCTGGCCGGGGCGGAGCTGGAGCTCCTCGCAGATCAGGCTGATCTCGCACCACGCCGGGTCCGACACCACGAGGGAATGCCGGCCCGGTGTCGTGCAGATGATGTTGCGACCCCACCCCAACGGCACGCTCACGCCATCGACCGCGACGGCAGGGAAGCGGGATGCCGCGCTGGGGCGGGGGTAGATCGTCAGCGCGAGAACGGTGGCCGGCTGCACCTGCGGGCCGCGCCCTGGGTGGTCGTCGAACGCTTCGGGTCGGTGATCGATGGCATGACCGCTCACGCTGCTGACCCTAAAGACGGCTCGTGTCAAGGCAGCCAGCGCCGGTGAGCCGTTCCGTGAACTCGGCATGACGGGGTGGCGCGGCGCGCCGGATAGGGTGGCGGGGTGCTTCGAGCCCGCGCCGCGATCGCCGTAGGCAAGGTCGCGCGCGCTGCTGCCCGACTGCGCGGCGGCGGATCGGCCTGGCCCGGCCTGGTCGTCGAGAAGATCGACAGGCGGTTCCTCACCACGATGCTCGACGGCCTGCCCGGCGGGGTGGTCGTGGTCAGTGGGACGAACGGCAAGACGACGACCACCAAGATGCTCGTCGCAGTGCTCCGAGCCCACGGGCGGCGGGTGTTCACCAACCCGACAGGCAGCAACTTCACCCGAGGGGTCATCTCCTCGATGCTGGCCGAGGTGCCGCTGTCCGGTCGGCTCGACGCCGACATGGCCGTCCTCGAGCTCGACGAGGCGCACTCGCTGCGGTTTGCCGAGGCGGTGACGCCGACGCACGCCCTGCTCCTCAACGTGGCCCGGGACCAGCTCGACCGGTTCGCCGAGATCGACGCCACAGCGCGCCTGCTCACCACCCTCGCCGCCCAGGTGAGCACGGGTGTGGTCCTCAACCACGACGACTCCTTCATCGCCCGGATCCGTTCGGTCGTGCGGGACGGGGCCACGGTGCGCTGGTTCGGTATCGATCCGGAGGTGGCTGCTGACCTGCCTTCGCTGCACGAGGCCGACGTCCGAGGCGACGAAGAGGATCGGCCGCTGCCACCGCTGGACGCCGAGGACGGTCTCTTGCGGCCGGTTGACGAGCGGGCCTTCACGGTCCGCTTCGGTGACCAGGTCGTCGGCCCGGTCACTCTCGACCAGCGAGGGCTGGCGGCGATGATCAACGCGACTGCCGCGGTGACCACAGCTCGCGCACTTCTCGGCTCGACATTCGATATGCAGGTCACCGAGCGGGCGCTGCGCGACCTCAAGCCAGCCTTCGGCCGCGGCGAGGTGGTCGATGCCGGGGGGCATCCCCTGGAGCTGGTTCTGGTCAAGAACCCGGCCGGGTTCACCGTGGCCTTGGGCACCTACGGAACCTCGCCGGTGGCGACGATGGTCGCCATCAACGACAACTACGCCGACGGCGAGGACGTGTCGTGGCTCTACGACGTCTCGTTCGCGAGCCTCCGCGCCCGAGGGGTCGCGCTGACCAGCGGTGTGCGTGCGTTCGACATGGCGCTGCGGCTGCAGTATGACGATGTGCCCGTCGGTGGCGTCGAGCCGGACCTCGAGGCGGCTCTCGACCGGTTCATCGCCGATCACCCGAACGAACCGCGGCGGATCTTCTGCACCTATACGGCGATGATGGCGCTGCGGCGGATGCTCCAAACGCGCTATGGCTTGGCCGACTTCGGGGAGGAGGGGACGTGACCGGCATACCGTCCGCCGCGGACGCGGCCGGGCCGTCCCTCGCGGGTCCCAGCAAGGGGCTACTGCGGATCGTGCACGTCTACCCGCGGGAGATGTCGATCTACGGCGACCTCGGCAACACCCGGTGCCTCGCCTGGCGGGCCCGGCGGCATGGGTATGACGTCGAGGTCCTCGACCACCATCCCGGCTCGGTGCTGCCCCACGACGTGCACCTGCTCATGGGTGGCGGGGGACAGGACTCCGGCCAGGCCCGCGTCGAGGACGACTTGGCCGCCAACGCCGGCACGCTGGGGGCGCTGGCGCGCGACGGCGTGCCGATGCTCATGATCTGCGGGATGTACCAACTGTTCGGCAACGCGTTCATCACCGTGGACGGCGTGGAGTTGCCAGGGCTGGGCATCCTCGATGTCACGACCCGGGGTCAGTCGAAGCGGATGATCGGTCGGGTCGTCGTCGACACACCCATGGGCGCGACCGTGGGCTACGAGAACCACAGTGGGGCCACCACACTCGGGCCCGGCCAGCAGCCGTTCGGCCAGGTCCGCGTCGGACACGGCAACAACGGCGAGGACGGCACCGAAGGAGCCCTCCGCGACCACGTCATCGGGTCCTATCTGCACGGCCCGATCCTGCCCGCCAACCGGGCCGTTGCCGACTGGCTCCTCGGGCACGCTGCCATGACCGCCACCGGACGAGAGTTCGAGCCCGGGGCCATTGATGACGCCATCGCCGATCAGGCCCGTGAGCGCCAGATCGCCCGGCTCACCGCCCCGGCGGCGCGGACCCGGCGGCTGCTGCGCCGCTGAACGACGCGGCCCTTACTCCTCGGCGCGCAGCGGGGTCTTGGTGCTCAACGACCAGTAGATCCACCCGAGCGCACCTAGCGGCACCTCGAGGAAATGGGTGAACAGGGTAAAGAGCACGACCCCCGCGGTGGCCTGCGCGGGGTCGGCACCCCACCCGACCATGAGCGCCGCCGTCGCAGTCTCGGTGACGCCCAGTCCGCCCGGGGTCACGCCCACCGCCGTGAGCAGCCGGGAGAGGGTGTAGGCGAAGAACATGAACGGGAAGGCGAACTGGACGCCCACGGTGTTCATGCAGAACCAGAACAGCACGTAGAACATCCCGAAGAAGCCGACCATCCCGAAGGTCATGCTGACCCAGCCGGTGCGGACCACGTTGAGGATCCGTCCCCGCAGATCGGTGACGAGGTGGTCAATGGTGTGGCCTTCGGCGGGGGCGACCGGCTCTCCGGTCCGGGCCGCCCGGCGCCGCGCCCGCCGCGTCTGGAAGGGTCGGATGACCCGATCCAACGCCCGGCCGATGGCTCGAGCCGCCCGCTCCGAGGCGAGCACCGAGATGAACAGGGCCAGGACGAGCACGCCCCCGGTCGCACCGGTCAGCGCGACGTTGAGCACCACCGGGTTGAGCTGGCCGGCCAGGAAGACCATGAGCAGGATGCCGACGATGGGCAGCGCCAGGCGGGCCAGGACGTTCCACACCCCGGTGACGATGATCGAGGTGGAGATGTCCCGGCGGGAGAACCCCCACGAGCGCAGCTGGGTGTAGGTCACCGCCACGCCGGCCGCCCCGCCCCCCGGCAAGAGGTTGCCGACCGAGGAGCCACAGATGTTCACCACGAGCGCCTGCACGTGGCGCAACTGCGGCAGCGAACCGGTGAAGGTGAACGTCACGAGCCAGAGCCCGCCGAGCATGAGGCCGAACAAGCCGAGCAGGGTCGGGCCCGGCACGGCCGACAGGACCCGCCAGACATCACCCCACGAGGTCTTGGCGAAGTGCGGCAACGCCCAACCGAGCAGACCCACCGCCAGGCCCAGGCCGATGACGATCTGCAGGGCGCGGCGCACCGGCGAGCGACGCCGGCCACCGGTCACCGGCTCGAGCTCGGCGGGGATCGCAGGCGTCACGTCTTGAGCCCTTCGAAGATGTCGTCGGCAACCGGCAGCCCGGCATCGCGGGACGGGTCGACATACCACTCTCGCCCGAAGACCACATCGTAGAGCGGGCGCGGAATGCGCAGGAACGCAGCGAGCGTCCGGTCGGCACCGCCGTCGGCGGTGGCCTGGCTGGCGTGGGCCCGCATCGAGGCCCGCTTGGCCCCCACATGGGCGCGCACCGAGACCCGATGGGTGATGGCCGAGCGCGGCGAGTAGGACCGGTGGAAGGACGTGGGATCGAACTCCGGTGGGAACCGGTAGAACCGCCCGGCGATGGTGATGGCCCGAACGATCTCGTCGCGGGGGATGGTGGCCTGGAGCACTCGCGGGGTGCCGGCCAGCAGCGCGGCGCGGGCGCCGACGTGGTGGACCATGACGTGGTCCTTGTGGCCGTAACCACCGTTCTCGTCGTAGGTGAGCAGGACATCGGCCCGCTCCTCCTCGAGGATCCCGGCGAGCCGCTCCGCGGCCTCGGCGACCGGCACCCGGACGAAGCGCATCTGTCCGGGCGGGTCGGGAAGGATCTGCGCCTCCGACCCGGAGTCGGCGTAGCCGAGGCACTCGACCCGCGACACCCCGAGGATCGATGCGCTGCGGCGCGCCTCGGTGAGCCGGTGCTGACCCAGTGCCTCGACCCCGCCGAACCGCGCGGCGGCCAACCCGAGGGCGCCGTCGGTCGCCAGGACGAGCACCACTCGGTGGCCCTGTGCTGCGGCGCGCGCCATCGTCCCCGCCGTGAGCAGGGCCTCGTCATCGGGGTGCGCGTGGAACGCGACCAGCGTGTGTGGCATCAGGAACCATCCTGGCCCATGACAGGCTGTGATCCGTGAAGGTCGCGATGCTCACCGACTGCTATCTGCCTCGATTGGGTGGGATCGAGGTCCAGGTGCACGATCTGGCGGGCCGGTTGCAGGCTGCCGGTCACGAGGTGGAGGTGTTCACCGCCACACCCGGACCGGACGGCCAGCGGTATGGCGCAGTCGACGACGTCGACGGCGTGGCGGTCCACCGGCTGGCCACCAAGCTGCCGTTCGACCTGCCGGTCAACCCGGCGGCCCCGCCGGAGCTGCGGGCCCGGCTGCGCAGCGGCGGCGCCGGCGGCGCCCCGTTCGACGTGGCCCACGTCCACATGGGCGTGGTCAGTCCGTTCGCGGTCGACGCGACCCGGGTTGCTCTCGGTGTCGACCTGCCGCTGGCCATGACGTGGCATTGCATGCTGGCCCGCACGGCACATGCGGTCTCGGCCGCGGGGGTGGTGCGGCGTTGGGCGGGCCGGGGCGTGGCGATGAGCGCGGTGTCCGAGGTCGCCGCGGCCGGCGTGCGGATCGCCGTGGGGGCGCAGCGACCGGTCGCGGTGCTGCCCAACGGCATCGAGGTCGCGTCCTGGCAGGCACCGCTCGGAGTCGGCCCCGCGGGCCGTCCCGTGCGGGTGGTGACGGCCATGCGGTTGGCGCGACGCAAGCGGCCCGGGCCGTTCCTCGACATGATGCGGCAGGTCCGAGCGCTCGTCCCCGCGCAGGTCGACCTCGAGGTCGAGATCTACGGTGACGGGCCGGACCGTGGGGCACTGGAACGGTATGCCGACCGCCACCGTATGTCGGCCTGGCTCCGGATGCCCGGGCGGGTGCCGCGCTCCGAGCTGCCGCTGCGCTATGCCAGGAGCCATGTCTACGTCGCCCCGGCGGAGCTGGAGTCGTTCGGGATCGCTGCGCTGGAGGCGCGCACCGCAGGGCTGCCCGTGGTGGCGAGGCTTGGCTCCGGCGTGGGGGAGTTCGTCACCTCCGGGGTCAACGGTTTCCTGGCGGCCGACGACGACGAGCTGGTGGCGCGGCTCGCGGAGCTGGTCACCGATCAGGACCTCCGGCAGCGGATGACGACGTACAACCGAGAGCATCCGCCGGCCCAGGACTGGAGCCGGGTCGTCGAGCTCGCCGTCGCCGAATACCACCGGGCCCGCGGGTGAGCGCGGCCATCCGGGTCATCGGGTCGTATGACGGTGCGGTCGTCGTCGGCCTGGCCCTGCCCCATGGGGCGTCGGCAGAGGGGCTGCTGGCCGAGGCCGGGTGGGTCGCCGTCGAGGTGACCGGCGCGAGCGGCCGCCTCGGCGCCGACCTGGCGGTCCACTACGCGGTCCGCCCGGTGACGATGCCCGCATCGACCGACGGGTTGCTGCCCGGTGGCCCGCTGCCCATGGCGCCACGGGTCGATCCCGACATCGATCTGGACCGCGAGCCGATCCTGGTGCGTCAACGGGTGGCGGCGTACGCCGTTGTCTCGTCGGCGCTGGGGTGGCTGCTCACCGAGCTGAGCGAGCGGACCCGGATGCCGGGCTGGTGGACCTTGCCCGGGGGCGGGCTCGACGAGGGGGAGGACCCGCGAGCGGCCACCATCCGCGAGGTCTGGGAGGAAACCGGGCAACGGGTGGAGCTCGGTCCGCTGGTCGGCTTTGTCACCCGGCACTGGGTGGGCCGCGACGACGGGCTGCTCCAGGACCACCACGCGGTGCGCTTCGTCTACCGGGGGTGGTGCGCCGAACCCACCGATCCGGTGGTCCATGACGTCGGCGGGAGCACGCGTTCGGCGATCTGGGCCGACGCCACGGTCTTGGCCCAGCTGCCGGTCGTCGACAGCTGGGCCGAGATCTTGCCGCAGATCACCGGGGTCCGGCGTTCCTCCGGGTGAGCCCGACCAGGCCGAGCAGCACCAACGCCAGCCCGAGCCCGACGAGGGAAACGGTCCAGAATGCTTGGACGTCGATGTCGAGGTGCCAGTGGTAGATCCGGGTCCCGGCGAGCCATACGGCGAGGATTCCGGCGAGCACTCCGCCGACGACCAGGTCCCAGTTGGGGCCCTTGGGGGCCTCGGCCGGGGGGAGTGCTGCAGTGTCGTGAGGCGACTGGGCGTCGGGCAGGGTCATGGGAGCTCCTCGATGGTGACGTCGCCGAGGCCGACCTCGACGGTGATGTCCAGCTGGTTGGGGCCAGAGCCCACAGTCGTGGTCTCGGTCAGGCCGGCCCCATCGGTCGAGACGGTCCGGCCACCCTCGGCCGACGTCACGGTGTAGTCACCCAGCCCGACCTTCGTCGTCACTGTTGCGGTGATCCCGCTGGGGACGAGAATGCGCAGCGAGCCGGCGCCGAGGGACAGCGTGGTGCGCTCGCCGGCCACGGCGGAGGGCTGGATGTCGCGCAGATCGAACGTCGCGTCGCCGAGCGCCAGCCGGTAGGTCTCGGCCACCGATGAGGTGGGCCGCCAGACCTGATCGCCCACCCCGCCACGCAGCTCCAGGCCTGGCAGCACACCGGCCATCGTCGCGGAGATGGCCACCAGGACCGTCATGAGCCAGTACAGCGGGGCCCGCCAGCCGCGCAGACCGAGCAGGACGCCGCTCCCGGCGAGGGCGATCAGGGCCCAGAGCAGGCCGAAGAAGCGGGGGCTGGCCTGGGACCAGTCAAGTGCTCGGGCCACCTGGGACCCGGCGACGTAGGCGAGGACTGCCAGGCCGGCCACGACGAGCGTCGCGGGGAAGCCGCCCGGCCGCTTCGGCCGCGGCGGGGGAGGCGTCGGCACGGCATACGCCGGCCGGTAGGTCGGCTGCGCCGCGCCGGGAGCCGGTGGGGTCGGCGGCGTCACGGCGGGCGAGGCGTTGTTCCCGGACCGGATGAGGGCGATCGCGGCGATGACGACCCCGATGGTCAGCGGAGTGCGCCACCACAGCTGATCATCGAAGGGGAAGACCGACAAGAAGACGAAGACGAGCAGGACGATGCTCCCGCCGTCACCGTGCCGCAGGGCCGACTCGGCCTTGATCCGACCCTCGGTGTCCGGGAGGAACGCCCAGGCGATGAGGTACGCCGTCACCCCGATCCCGCCCAGGATGGCCAGGCCGACGAACGCGGCCCGGACCAGGAGTGGGTCGACTCCCAGGCGGACCGCCAAGCCCGAGGACACGCCGCCGATCCAGCGGTCGTCGGCGCGGCGCCAGATGCCGATACCGCGCAGTGAGTCGAAGAAGCGGGTCAGGCCATCTCGCTGGTTCGGGGGTGGAGTCAGCGTCGTGGTGGGGTCCGGTGTCGTCATACGTCCATCGTCGTGGGCAGCGCAGCGGCCGACCATGAGGGTCGCCCCTGAGCGCACCCTGACCCGACCCTGGGTATGGCGATGCGGTGGCAGGTGATGGGCCACGATAGGCGCATGGACACTCCGCGCCGGATCACCCGGTCGACGAGCAACCGGGTGCTTGCCGGTGTGTGCGCCGGAGTGGCCGACCACCTGGGGGTCGACCCGCGGACGGTCCGGCTGGTCACCGCCGGCCTGACCGTGCTCGGTCCCGGTGCCCCGATGTACCTGCTGTTGTGGGCCTTCGCTCCTGCGGACACCGAGCTGCCGACTGCGCCGGTGGCGCCGACCCGGATCGCCGTGCCCCGCCTCAACCGTTCGCACTGGCTGCTGGTCGTGGGCGTCCTGGTGCTCGGCGTCGGGATGCTCTCGTTGGGTCCGCTGGGCAGCCTCGATCCAGGGCTGGGCTTCCTCGTCCCGTTCGGCGCCATTCTCGTCGGCGCCCTCGTGGCGTGGTCCCAGCTCGACGCGGGGGCGACCGGTGACGGAACCACCCAGCGGGCGATGCTCGTCGCCCGCCCAGCGGTCGGCCTGGCGCTGGTCGTCGGTGGCGTGGTGGCCGTGGCCGCTCAGGGCGGCAACCTCTCCGACGTGGTCCGGGTGGCGGTCTCCGCTCTGGTCGTCCTTGCCGGCGCCGTGGTCATCGCCTCGCCGTGGGTCATCCGGTTGTGGCGCCGGCTCCAGCAGGAGCAGGCCGAGCGGGTGCGCGCGACGGAGCGCGCCGAGGTGGCGGCACACCTGCACGACTCGGTGCTCCAGACGCTCGCCCTCATCCAACGGCGTTCCGACGACCCGGCCGCGGTGGCCCGCCTGGCCCGCTCCCAGGAGCGTGAACTGCGGGGTTGGCTGTATGGCGCCGCCCGTGGGGCCGATCCGACGTCGCTGGCGGCCGCGGTCCGCGCGGTCGTGGAGGAGGTCGAGGACGCGCACGGCATACCGGTCGAGCTGGTGGCCACCGGGGACGCTCCCGTCGAGGAGGCGACCGAAGCCCTGGTGGGCGCGACCCGGGAGGCCCTGCTCAACGCGGTGCGTCACGGTGCCGCACCGGTCACGGTGTATCTCGAGGCGGGCGCCGCCGGCGCGGAGGTCTTCGTGCGCGACCACGGTCCCGGCTTCGACCCGGAGGCCGTGCCGCCCGACCGCCTGGGTGTGCGCGAGTCGATCATCGGCCGGATGTCCCGCCACGGCGGCTCCGGCCGGGTCCGCCGCCTCGACGACGGCACCGAGGTAGCCCTGGTCATGCCCGTGGTGAAGGAGTCCTAGGTGAACACCCGTCCGCTGCGCATCGTCCTGGTCGACGACCATTCCATGGTTCGCTCCGGTGTCAAGGCCGAGTTGACCGCCGAAGGTGAGCAGGTCCACGTCGTGGGCGAGGCCGGCGACGTCGAGTCGGCGGTGGCGGTCGTCACGGCCGTGCGTCCGGACGTCGTCCTCCTCGACGTCCATCTGCCCGGCGGCGACGGGCGCGGCGGCGTCGATGTCCTCCTGGGCTGTCGCACGGTGCTCGCGGAGTCGGGTGACCCGGTTCGTTTCCTGGCCCTGTCGGTCTCGGACGCCGCCGACGATGTCATCGCGGTGATCCGCGCTGGCGCGCGCGGCTACGTCACCAAGTCGATCACCGGTCACGACCTGATGACCGCGATCCGCCGGGTCGCCGACGGGGACGCAGTGTTCAGCCCGCGGTTGGCCGGCTTCGTCCTCGACGCCTTCGGCGCGGTGGCCGGCGAGGTCGCCGAGGTCGACGAAGAGCTCGACCGGCTTTCGGCCCGGGAGCGTGAGGTCATGCGGCTCATCGCCCGGGGCTACCAGTACCGCGAGGTCGCCAAGGAGCTGTTCATCTCGGTGAAGACCGTCGAGACCCATGTGTCGAGCGTGCTCCGCAAACTGCAGTTGTCCTCGAGGCACGAGCTGACCGCGTGGGCGTTGCATCGCCGGCTGCTCTGAGCTGCATCCAGGCCGCCGGGTTAGGGTGCCGCCATGGAACTCGTCGAGCATCTGGTCCTGGCACTGCATCTGCTCGGCATGGCGGCCATCGTCGGGGGCTGGCTCGCCGTGCGGGCCACCCCCACGCCGATCGCTCCCATCGTCTGGGGTGCGCGGGCCCAGATCGTCACCGGACTGCTGCTGGTCGGCATCGTGCAGGCCAACGAACCGGACGAGATCAACAACACCAAGATCGCGGTCAAGGTGCTCGTCGCGCTCGCCGTCGCCGCCTGCGCGGAGTTGGCCGCGGCCAAGCACCGCCGAGACGGTGCCCCACAGCCCACCTTGGTGCCGGCCGCGGCCGGCCTGACCGTCCTCAACGTCCTGGTGGCCACGCTCTGGTAGGCGACGGCCGCCCGCCCGGTCAGGGCACCAGGATGACCTTGCCCGTGGTGCGCCGCCCCTCCAGCGCCTGATAGGCCGCGGCGGCCTCCGCGAAGGGGTAGCGGCCGCCGATGCTGACGCGCACCGCACCGGTCCCGAGCCACTCGAACAACTCCCCGGCACGCCACAGCAGCTCGTCCCGTGTCGCCAGGTGGTGCGGCAGGCTCGGCCTGGTGACGAAGACCGACCCGGCGGCGTTGAGCCGCTGCAGGTCGATCGGCGGCACGGGACCGCTGGCTGCGCCATACAAGGCCAGCGTCCCGCGAGGGCGAAGCGACGCGAGTGAGGCGTCGAAGGTGTCCCGGCCCACGCCGTCGTAGACGACGTCGACCCCGCGACCTCCGGTGCGGCGCCGGACCGCGGTGGCCACATCGGCCTCGTCCCGGTAGTCGATGACGTAGGACGCGCCCAGGTCGCCGGCGATCGCGCACTTCTGCGGCCCTCCGGCCGTGGCGATGACCCGGGCTCCGAGGGCGACTCCGGCCTGGACGAGCAACTGGCCGACGCCGCCGGCCGCAGCGTGCACGAGGATCACCTCGCCGCTGGTCACGGGGTAGGTGGACCGCAACAGGTAGTGCGCGGTCAGCCCCTGGAGCATCGTGGCGGCGGCCGTCTCCAGCGGAACCTCCGCCGGGACCGGCACCGCGTCCGAGGCGTTGACCAGCACCTGGCCGGCCATTGACCCGGGCGTGAACGACCAGGCGACCCGGTCGCCGAGAGCCACGTCACCGACGCCGGGCCCCAGGGCGAGCACCGTGCCGGCTCCCTCGAGCCCCAGGACGAACGGCACAGCCCTGGGGTAGATCCCCTGGCGCTGGTAGACGTCGATGAAGTTCACTCCTGCGGCGGCGACCTCGACGAGCAGCTGACCGGGGGCCGGGGGGCCGACCTCGACGTCGGATCGGGTCAGGACGGTGGGATCGCCGTGGGCAGTGACGACGACGGCTGGAGTGAGCGTCATACCCGCAGGTTATGACCCCGTGGCGAAGGACCGCAGGGCCGTCCCGTCCATGCGGTAGGTCGTCCACTCGGTCATGGCCCGGGCTCCGGCCGCCCGATAGAACTCGATCGAGGGGCTGTTCCAGTCCAGGACCCACCACTCGAAACGGCGGTAGCCGCGTTCGACGCAGATCGCGGCCAGTCGCCGCAGCAGGGCCAGTCCGAGGCCGGTGCCGCGGTGCGCCGGATCGACATAGAGATCCTCCAGCCAGACACCGTTCGTCCCGGTCCACGTCGAAAAGGAGAGGAACCAGATCGCCATCCCCACCACGTGGCCGTCGATCTCGGCGACCTCGGCGAACGCGGTGGGGTGGCCGTCGGCCGGGAAGAGGACGTCGGCGTACATCTGCTCGGTGGCCTCGACGGCGTCGGGCTCCTTCTCGTAGGCGGCCAGGGCATGGACGAGCCGGAGCAGGTCGGGGACGTCGCGGGAGTCGGCGGAGCGTACGGTTGCCGTCATGGGCCCAGGATGCCAGGCCAGGTAGGGTCGGATCCGGTCGGTCCGGACCTGCTGCGGCCGATCGAGGAGGAGGGCTCGTGGGGAAGATCTCGTTCGTGGCCGGGGCCGCCGCCGGCTATGTGCTGGGAACGCGGGCCGGGCGGCGTCGCTACGAGCAGATTCGCTCCGGCGCTGCGAAGGTCTGGACCAGCGAGCCGGTCCAGCGTCGGGTCGGTTCGGCACAGGCCCGGGTGACCGAATCGGCGCGGGCCGCTGCGCCCGCCGCCGCTGCCAAGCTGCTCGACGTGGCGTCATCGGCGGCCAAGAAGGCTGCCCAGAGCGCAAAGGCCGGCGGCGCCAAGGGGCGCGCCGCTAGTCCCGCCACGGCGATCGACGAAGCACGAGATTGACGGACCGGCCGCCTGTGTGAGCCAGCGCGGCCGTGTCGCCGGTCGTGACCCGGTCCAGGCGCAGGGACTTCTCGCGCACGATGTAGGTGTGGTTCAGCCCCGCCGCCCACAGCCAGGCGACGGCGGCCGTGGGGTCCAGACCGCACAACCGGGCCTGTGCTGGTGAATGCTCGAGGATGACGGTGATGTCCGGATTCGCCTCGAGGGTGGCCGCCATACCCGCGACGACCGACGCCTCGTGCCCTTCGACGTCGATCTTGACCACGTCGACCGGTCGGTCGACGTCGGCCAGCGCCAGGTCGACCGTGGTCAGCTCGACGGGCACCTTGCGATGTGGCCCCGTGGAGCCGTCGGCGCGAGCCAGGCGGTGCCATCCCGACTCGACCCGGTTGACCGCCAGGAAGTGCCGTCCGGGGCGATCGGAACAGGCCTCGCGGCGCACGGTGACCTGCGACAGGGCGTTGGCCGCCACATTGGCGGCCAGGACTGCGTGATTGCGCGGCTCGGGCTCGAAGGCCAGCACCTTGCCCCGCGGGCCGACGAGGAGAGCGCCGAGGACGGTGAAGTACCCGACGTTGGCGCCGACGTCGACGAGCATCGCCCCAGGTGGCAGCAGTCGCTGGAAGAGGGACTTCGTCATCGGCTCGTAGCCGCCGCGCATCAGCTGCGCGGCGATGGTGTCCATGCCGGTGACCGCCGAGCTGTGCAGCCGTAGCGTTGCCGCGGCACCGTCTCGACCCTCGATCCGCACTTCGCGTCGGCCGGGCGGCCGCGACACTCCGCGCACCGCGCCCGCGATGGCACCGTATGCCGAACCCACCCACTCGGACGCATAGGCGCCGAACGCAGTCATCGTTCCTCCAGGCGGGCGTGCGGGTGGGGCCGAGGGACATTGTGGCCCACCCCGGGCCGTCTGGCGCGGCATCCGCTCGTGTCTGTCCGGACACGTAGGCTGGGCACCGACATGAGCAGCCTGTTCGACCATCTTGCCCTGCCCGGTTTCGGCCTCGCGGGATCTGCCGACCCCGCCCCGCCCGTGGCGGCTGACGGCATACCCGCGTGGGCGCGGGAGGATGCCGCCCCGCCGTCCCGGGCGCGGCTGGGCGACCCCGACGCGCTGCTGACCGGGCTGAACCCCCAGCAGCGCGAAGCGGTGCTGCACGACGGACCTGCGTTGCTCATCGTCGCCGGCGCCGGCTCGGGCAAGACCCGGGTCCTGACCCACCGGATCGCCTATCTGCTGGCCGCTCGGGGGGTCCAGCCGGGTCAGGTGCTCGCGATCACCTTCACCAACAAGGCGGCCGCGGAGATGCGGGAGCGGGTCGAGCAGCTCGTCGGCGGCCGGGCCAAGGCGATGTGGGTCCTGACCTTCCACTCGGCGTGCGTGCGGATCCTGCGCCGCGAGGCCACCCGGGTGGGGATGCGGTCGAGCTTCTCGATCTACGACGCTGCCGACAGCCAACGGTTGATGTCCATGGTGATGCGCGACCTCGATCTGGACCCCAAGCGCTATCCGCCGCGGTCCTTCTCCGCTGCCGTCTCGGCGTTGAAGAACGAGCTGGTCGACGAGGACAGCTACGCCTCACGGGTCGCCGAGGCGGGGACCCATCACGAGCGGATGGTGGCCGAGGCCTATCGCGGGTATCAGCGGCGTCTGCGCCAGGCCAATGCCCTGGACTTCGACGACCTCATCATGACGACGGTCCATATGCTCCAGGCCTTTCCGGACGTGGCCGAGCACTACCGGCGTCGGTTCCGGCACGTCCTGGTCGATGAGTACCAGGACACGAACCTCGCGCAGTACCAGCTCGTCAAGGAGCTCGTCGGCACGCCGTCGGACGACCCGCACGCTGTCCCGCCGGCGGAGCTGTGTGTCGTGGGCGACGCCGACCAGTCGATCTACGCCTTCCGCGGTGCGACGATCCGCAACATCGTCGAGTTCGAACACGACTACCCCGACGCCCGCACCATCGTGCTCGAGCAGAACTATCGCTCGACCCAGACCATCCTGCGGGCGGCGAACGCCGTCATCGCTCAAAACTCGGCACGACGTCCGAAAAATCTGTGGACCGAGTCCGGCGACGGAGCGCCGATCGTCGGGTATGTCGCGGACAGCGAGCACGACGAGGCCGCTTTCGTGGCTCGCCGCATCGATCGGCTCGGCGACGACCACGGGGTGCGCCCCGGTGACGTCGCGGTCTTCTACCGCACCAACGCGCAGTCCCGACCGATCGAGGAGGTCCTCGTCCGGGTGGGCCTGCCCTACAAGGTGGTTGGCGGGACGCGCTTCTACGAACGTCGCGAGGTCAAGGACGCCCTGGCCTACCTGAAGGTCATCGCCAACCCGTCGGACGACGTCAGCCTGCGGCGCATCCTCAACGTTCCCAAGCGGGGGATCGGGGACCGCGCCGAGGCCGCTCTGGCCGCGCTGGCCGAGCGGGAGCGGGTGCCTTTCGTCGTCGCTGTCGGCCGGGCCGCCGATGCGCCAGGCATCGCGCCGCGGTCGGTCGCGGCGGTCGAAGCGTTCGCCGCCCTCCTCGAACAGCTGGGTCAGGTCCGGGATCTGCACGACGGCATCGGCACCCTGCTGGAGGCGGTCGTCGAGCGCAGCGGCTATCTCGCCGAGCTGCGGGCCAGTTCGGACCCCCAGGACGAGACGCGGATCGAGAACCTCGCCGAGTTGGTCGCGGTGGCCCGCGAGTTCGATGACGCCCGGCTGGCCGACGGCGAGGTGCCCGAGCTGGATGCCTTCCTCGAGCAGGTCTCGCTCGTCGCCGACGCCGACGAGATCCCCGACTCGCCCGAGGCCCAGGCCACCGGCGTGGTGACCCTCATGACGTTGCACACGGCCAAGGGCCTGGAGTTCCCGGTCGTCTTCCTCACCGGTATGGAGGACGGCACCTTCCCCCACATGCGCTCGCTCGGGGACGCCGTCGAGCTCGAGGAGGAACGGCGGCTGGCCTACGTCGGGATCACCCGCGCCCGCGAGCGGCTCCACCTGTCGCGGGCCGCCGTGCGCTCGGCGTGGGGGGCTCCCCAGTATTCCCCGGCGTCGCGGTTCCTCGACGAGATCCCGGCGGAGCTCATCGAGTGGGAACGCGCGGCAGCCACCGGCGGCGGTTTCGGTCGGGGCGCGGGGCGCTCGGCCATGGCGTCGCTGGCCCAACGCCCGGGGGTGCGGGTGGCGGGCAACCGAGCGGTGCCGTCCCTTTCCCCGGGGGACCGGGTGACCCACGACTCGTTCGGGCTCGGCACCGTTGTCCGCGTCGAGGGCGAGGGCGAGCGGGCCATGGCCCATGTGGACTTCGGTGGAGAGAGCGGTGTCAAGCGGCTGCTGCTGCGTTTCGCGCCGCTGGAAAAGCTCTAGAGCCTCTAGAGGGCCAGGCCCTTGGCGGCGAACCACGCCGCGGGGACCACGGTGCCGGTGCCATAGACGACCTGGTCGGTCTTGCCGGCGCCGTCGACGTAGATCTCCAGGTGCAGGTGCGGGCCGGTGGAGTGACCCGTGTTGCCGCTGCGCGCCACCACCTGACCGGCGTTGACCGTGTCGCCGGGCTTGACCTCGAAACCGCTCAGGTGGGCGTACCAGGAGACCGTGCCGTCCCAGTACTCGATGACGAGCCGGTTGCCGAAACCGCCGGCCCAGCCGGCAGACAGGACCGTGCCGGTGGACAGCGCCCGGACCGGTGAACCGTTGGGCAGGGCGAGGTCCTGTGCCGGGTGCAGGGCACCCCACCGCATGCCGTATTTCGACGTCAGGACGTATCCGGCGACCGGCTTGACCCAGGCGTGGCTGCCTGGTGCACCCTCGTCGGTCGTCAGGAGCGAGACCACCTTGGCGGTGTCCGGCCCCTGTTTGGCCAGCTTGGCGCGCTTCGCCTGCTCCGTGTCGAGCAGGGTGGCCCGAGCGCGATCCGCGGCGCGTGCGGCCACCTCGGCGCGCGCCTCGTCGCGGGTGCCGACCGCCAGCGCAGTGCCCTCGGCGGCGTCCCCGTTGCCCGTGTCGAGACCGCCGACCCCGGTCAGGGTCATCGCGGCAGCGGTGTCCGCTCCGGCGGTGGGCGGGTCCGACAGCACGAGAGTGGCCGCCGCGCCGGCAGGCAGCGCAAGCCCCAGGCCCACCGAGCGGAGGGTCCGGCGCGGGTCGCGGGTCGGACGATGCCGACCGGCATACCGGCTTGAAGGCATGCGAAAACCTCAGGGGGTTGGGGTTTCAAGGCTCCGGACACCGTAGCGTGATCGAATCGTGATCTTCAACTTCGCTGGGGAGCGAGTCACCACGTGTGGTGCGTCTCACCCACCCCTCGCCGCGTGACCGGCCGCCTCGTTAGGCTGCACCCATGAGCGAGTCACCCCTGCGGATCGTCGTCGCCAAGCCCGGCCTGGACGGCCATGACCGAGGGGCGAAGGTGGTCGCCCGGGCCCTGCGCGACGCGGGGATGGAGGTCATCTACACCGGCCTGCACCAGACGCCCGAGCAGATCGTCGAGGCGGCGATCCAGGAGGACGCGGATGCCGTCGGTCTGTCCGTCCTCTCCGGTGCGCACATGACCCTTTTCGCCAAGGTGCTCGAGCTGCTTCGAGCCCGTGAGGCCGAAGACATCGTCGTCTTCGGTGGCGGGATCATCCCCGAGGCAGATCTCGTGGAACTCGAAGCCATGGGTGTCGCCAAGGTGTTCACCCCCGGTGCCGCGACGACCGAGATCGTCTCCTGGGTGCGAGAACACGTCCCTGCCTGACCCCACGGTCACGACTTGGTGTGGCCTAGGTCAAGAGATGGCAAGTTGGCGGCGCCTGCCGCGCCCGATACGTCACACTTGGGGCAGTACCGAGCAGCGTGCCCCCCAACACGGACTCGGTGCCAGCCGGTGAGTTGAGCGGACTGACCGATCGTGACTTTCCCCCAGCGATCGAGTCCACGAACACCGCGGCATACGTCGCCGCGACCCTCGACCACCAGGCGCCTCGCTGTGGGGCCGTCGCGATGACGGCCCCACAGCCATGTCCGCCCGCATGACCGGCCTCACAGACAGTCGCTGGGGATGGCCGCGATATCGTTCCGTAGGCTCGACATGGACACCCCCTTCGAGGATGGACGGACGATCGACGTGGATCTCTTCGAGTACCAGGCTCGCGACCTTTTCGAGGCGCACGGCGTGCCGGTTCTGGCCGGCGCCATCGCCACGACACCCGAGGAGGCCAAGGCGGCAGCTGAGCGGATCGGGGCTTCGAGCGGCGGGGTCACCGTCGTCAAGGCCCAGGTCAAGACCGGAGGCCGGGGCAAGGCCGGGGGGGTCAAGGTGGCCCGATCGGCGGACGAGGCCATGGCCCACGCCGAGGCCATCCTCGGGATGGACATCAAGGGGCACACGGTCGGCACCGTGATGATCGCGCAAGGTGCCCGGATCGCCGAGGAGTATTACTTCTCGGTCCTGCTCGACCGTGCCAACCGCCGCTATCTGGCGATGTGCAGCCGCGAGGGCGGCATGGACATCGAGCAGCTGGCCGTCGAGCGCCCTGAGGCACTGGCCAAGATCGCCGTCGACCCGATCGTCGGCATCGACGAGGCCAAGGCCCGCGAGATCGTCGACGCCGCGGGCTTCGCCGAGGCGGACCGGGCCGAGCTCGTCGCGGTCATCGTCAAGCTCGGCGAGGTCTACCGCGCCGAAGACGCCACGCTGGTCGAGGTCAATCCCCTGGTCAAGACCGAGGAGGGCCGGATCGTCGCACTCGACGGCAAGGTCTCCCTGGACGGCAACTCGGATTTCCGCCATCCCGAGCACGAGCAGTATGTCGACCATTCCAAGACCGACCCCCTGGAGGTGC
>JBPOIZ010000070.1:0-11044 GCA_052034115.1 Actinomycetota bacterium | reverse complement strand
GTGTCCACCAGCCGGGTCATCGAGCCGGTTGCCGCGGTCCTGGCGCGGCACCGGGCGGTGCGCGAGCACCTCGCTGCCGCCCGGCGCTGACGTCGTCCACAGCCCGGCCCGGGCTCGTCCCGCGATCCACAGGCTGGGCTGCCGCTGCTGCAGTGCGGGGTAGGTCGGCCGCACCCTCGGGACAGACCTCCGACGGAGAGGTCCCAAGGAGGACGACACATCATGAATGAGACCTTCGTGACCATCAGCGGCCATGTCTGCGCCGACCCGGAGACCCGCACCGGCTCGACATCGGGTCGTAAGTTCACCATCTTCCGGGTCGCCTCGACGCCCCGCAGGCAGGTCAACGGTCAGTATCTCGACGGGCCGACCAGCTTCTACAACATCGTCGCGTTCGGCCGGTTGGGGGCGCACCTGCTCAAGTCCTTCAAGAAGGGTGACGCGGTGATCGTCCAGGGGCGGCTGCGGGTGCGCCAATGGGCCAGTGAGGGCAGGACGGGCACCAGCGTGGAGGTCGACGCCTACCTCGCCGGTCACGACCTCAACCGGGGGATCACCAGCTTGCAGCGGGGCACGTTCTCCTGGCCGGGCGAGGAGCGCACCGACCAGGTCGACGTCGCCGACGCATTGGTCGCTCAAGACGCCGAGGGATTCTCGGATGCACGCGGCGGCAGCGCCGACGGCCAGGACGACACCGACGGGCTCTTCACGTCTGCCGCCCCACCGGAGTTGGAGCTGCCGCGGGCGGGCTGACCGCGGCAGTGTCGGGCGAGCCGAGCGGCTGCCGCAGGCGACGTGTGCCGCGGCGGCGGGCGCGATTCGGGCAGGTGGGGGGCCGGAAGATACCCTGCTCCCCATGCCCGAGTTCATCTACACGATGGCCAAAGCGCGCTTCGCGCACAACGACAAGGTCATCCTCGACGACGTCACCATGGGGTTCTATCCCGGCGCCAAGATCGGCGTCGTCGGCCCCAACGGCGCCGGCAAGTCGACCATGCTGAAGATCATGGCCGGCCTGCTCCAGCCGTCGAACGGTGACGCGCGCCTCGCCCCGGGAGCCACCGTCGGCATCCTCATGCAGGAGCCGGCGCTCGACGAGTCGAAGACCGTCTGGGAGAACGTCGCGGACGGCGCGGGCGTGATCAAGGCCAAGCTCGACCGCTATAACGCGATCGCAGCGGAGATGGCCGACCCGGGGGAGGCCACCGACTTCGACGCGCTGTTGGCCGAGATGGGTACCTTGCAGGAGGAGATCGACCACGCGGACGCCTGGGACCTCGACTCCCAGTTGGAGCAGGCCATGGACGCGCTGCGCTGCCCTCCGGGTGACAGCCAGGTGTCCGTCCTGTCCGGCGGCGAGAAGCGCCGGGTGGCGCTGTGCCGTCTGCTCCTGCAGAAGCCGGATCTGCTCCTGCTGGACGAACCGACCAACCACCTCGACGCCGAGTCGGTGCAGTGGCTCGAGCAGCACCTGGAGAAGTACCCCGGGGCGGTCATGGCGGTCACCCACGACCGCTACTTTCTCGACAACGTCGCCCAGTGGATCTGCGAGGTGGACCGCGGCCGGCTCTACCCCTACGAGGGCAACTACTCGACCTACCTGGAGAAGAAGGGCGAGCGCCTCCAGATCCAGGGCAAGAAGGATGCCAAGCTGGCCAAGCGGCTCAAGGACGAGCTCGACTGGGTGCGCTCGAACGCCAAGGGACGCCAGGCCAAGAGCAAGGCCCGGTTGCAGCGCTACGAGGAGATGGCCGCCGAGGCCGAGCGCACGCGCAAGCTCGACTTCGAGGAGATCCAGATCCCGCCAGGTCCCCGGCTCGGCTCGGTCGTCATCGAGGCCGACGCGTTGCGCAAGGGCTTCGGCGACCGGGTGCTCATCGACGGGCTGTCCTTCAGCCTGCCCCGCAACGGCATCGTCGGCATCATCGGGCCAAACGGGGTGGGCAAGACGACGCTGTTCAAGACGATCGTCGGTGTGGAGGAGCCGGACGCCGGCGCGGTCCGCATCGGCGAGACGGTGAAGATCTCGTATGTCGACCAGTCCCGCTCGGGTCTGGACCCGGTCAAGACCGTCTGGGAGGTCGTCTCGGACGGCCTGGACCACATCAAGGTCGGTCAGGTGGAGATCCCCTCCCGGGCCTACGTCTCGCAGTTCGGGTTCAAAGGGCCGGACCAGCAAAAGCCGGCCGGTGTCCTCTCCGGAGGCGAGCGCAACCGGCTCAACCTGGCCCTGACCCTCAAGTTGGGCGGCAACGTCCTGCTGCTGGACGAGCCGACGAACGACCTCGATGTCGAGACTCTCGGTTCGCTGGAGAACGCCCTGCTCGACTTCCCCGGTTGTGCGGTCGTCATCAGCCACGACCGGTGGTTCCTCGACCGGGTCGCGACGCACATCCTGGCCTACGAGGGCGACGACGACGACCCGGCGAAGTGGTTCTGGTTCGAGGGCAACTTCGAGGGCTACGAGGCCAACAAGGTGTCCCGCCTCGGCGCTGACGCGGCACGCCCCCACCGGGTGACCTACCGCAAGCTGACTCGCGACTGACCTGCCGCGGGCCGCGCATCGGTCGCACAATGGCTGGTGTGGGCGTCGAGCTGCTGCTCACCCTGACGGCCGTCGTGGTGGTCGCCATCACGACCGTCGTCCTCGGCGTGGTCGCGCACCGGCGCAGGCCGCAGCCCAAGGACGCCCTGGATGTCGAGGTCCTCGACGACAGCGACCGGCAGGAGCTGGACGCGGCCTTCGAGCAGACCCGCGCCGAGCACGCCGAGGCGGTGCACACCTTGCTGCTCGCCCGGCTGGACACCTTGCGCGCCCGGATGGTGCCGGTCCGGCGCATCTTTCGCACCGGCGAGCCGCGCGTCGTTCGGCTTCTCTTCGCCGATGGGACCGTCCTACGGATGCGCGGCGGGAAGGACGGCCCGGTGGCTCCGGTCGCGGTCGCGGCCACCTCCGAACGCATCTGGGTGGGCTCCGTGGCACCCGTCGAGGACGGCGTCGAGGTGGAGTTCGTCGGCAGGTACGGCTTCAGCCACCGGGTCTTGGCGGTCGGTCTCGACCAGCCGTCGTGAGGAGCGGCCAGCGGGCCAGCTCGCGGCATCGATCGGGCTCGTACCAGCTCAGGCTGAGGTAGCCGATGCGCGCACGCACCGGCAGCAGATGAGCCAGTTCCGCGCGCATCGACCGCTCGCTGGCCCCGGTGAGCTCCATGTCGAGGGTGAGGTGTGGCGGAGGGGCGGCGCCATGGCGGCCGCCATACGGCAGGTGGTGGGGGAAGGCGCGGCATACGGCATCGGTCAGTCCCGCGAGCGGCTCGGCCGGCTCCGGACACAAGTGGATGGTCCCGTCGGGGAAGGTCGCGATCCGCTCCAAGGTCACCTCGAACGGCGGGTATGACGCCAGCGCCGCAGCCACGCGAGCCGACCCGTCCGGCGCGAGGTCCGCCGGCCCCAGGAAGGGCGCGAGCACGGTGATGTGTGCGTGGGCGAAGGCGGGGTCGGCGCTGAGGTAGCGGGCGTCATACCGCTGGGCTTGGTGGCGAGCGAACCCCTCCAGCTCGGGGACAGGCACGACGAGCGCCGAGTGGGCCACGAGTGCACTGTGTCACACTCGGGTATGCGCCTTGGGACCCAGATCTCGTACTTCACCTGGCCGGACGCACCCGACTCGATCGGCCCCACGTTCGGCCGGATCGCCCGGGACGCGGACGCCGCGGGCCTGAGCTCGCTGTGGGTCATGGACCACTTCTTCCAGATCTCGATGATCGGGCCGCCGGAGCTGGACATGCTGGAGGGCTACACCGCGCTGGCCTTCGCGGCCGGTCAGACCCGGCGGATCACCCTGGGCACCCTGGTGACGGGGGTGACCTACCGGCATCCGGGACTGCTCATCAAGACGGTCACCACGTTGGACGTCCTCTCCGGCGGGCGGGCGTGGCTGGGCATCGGGGCAGCGTGGAACGAGGAGGAGCATCGCGGCCTCGGCGTGCCCTACCCGGGCACCTCGGAGCGGTTCGAACGGCTGGAGGAGACCCTGCAGTTGGCCCTGCAAATGTGGCGAGGCGAGGAGTCGGCGTTCACCGGTCGCCACTACGACCTGGCCCGACCGCTCAACGTGCCGAACGCCATCTCGCGCCCCCATCCGCCGATCCTCATCGGCGGGGGCGGGGAGAAGAAGACGCTGCGGCTGGTGGCCCAGTATGCCGACGCGTGCAACATCTTCGACATGGGACCGGCAGCGGTGTCGGCGAAGTACGACGTCCTGCGCGGCCACTGCGAGGCCGTGGGTCGCGACTACGCGCAGATCGAGAAGAGCGTGCTCACCCGGTTGTCACTCGGCGACGGCGGGGCATCGCCCAGTGGCGAGCCGACGGTGTCGGTGGCCGAGGCGGTGGATCGACTCGGCCGGCTCGCCGAGATCGGCACCGACCACGTCATAGCCGGCATGGGCAACGACTTCGTGCCGGGCACCTTCGACCTGGTCGCCGAGGTCGTCCGACAGATCGAGCCGATCGTCCCAGCGGGTCGCTGACGCCGACACCGGACTCGTGCGTTGACGCGCTGGCTGACGCGCTGGCTGACTCGCTCGCTGGCGCGCTCGCTGGCGCCCGGACCCTCCACTAGCATGGTTACCGGTCAGTAACCCCACCCCGACGCCGCGGAGGACAGCGATGCCACGCAACATCTACGAGGAGGAGCACGAGGACTTCCGGGCCAGCGTGCGGGAGTTCGTCGAGCGCAACCTCAAGCCGCGCGCGGAGGAGTTCATCCGCGAGCACACCATCCCCCGCGAGGTCTGGCTGGAGGCCGGCAAGCAGGGCTTCCTCGGCTTGGACATCCCCGAGGAGTACGGCGGCACCGGTGCCGGCGACTTCCGCTTCAACGCGGTGGCCGCCGAGGAGTGGTCGCACTTCGCGGCCGCCGTCGCGACGTGCTTCGGCATCCACTCCGACGTCTGCCCGCCCTACATCGTCGACCTGGGCACCGAGGAGCAGAAGCAGCGCTGGCTGCCCGGGATGGCCTCCGGTGAGCTGATCTGCGCGATCGGGATGACCGAGCCCTCAGGTGGCTCGGACCTCGCGGCGCTGAAGACCACGGCGATCCGGGACGGCGACCACTACATCGTCAATGGCAGCAAGACCTTCATCACCAACGGTTACCAGTGCGACCTGGCCATCATCGCGGCCCGCACCGACCCCACGAAGGGACCCAAGGGGATCAGCCTGCTCATGCTCGAGGCGGGCATGGAGGGCTTCACCAAGGGTCAGAAGCTCGACAAGGTCGGCCAGGACGAGTCGGACACCTCCGAGCTGTTCTTCGACAACGTCCGGGTGCCCGTGGAGAACCTGCTCGGCCAGGAGGGCATGGGCTTCGTCTCGATGATGCAGCGCCTGCCGCAGGAGCGGGTCGGCTCGGCCGTGGCCAACACGGCGCACGCCGCGCAGATCCTCAAGGAGACCATCGAATACACCAAGGAGCGCAAGGCCTTCGGCCAGCCGATCGGCCAGTTCCAGCACAACAAGTTCAAGATGGCCGAGATGGTGACCAAGATCGAGGTCACCCAGGCGTATGTCGACGACTGCATCATGGCCCACACCAACCACACGCTGAGTGCCGTCGACGCGGCCAAGGCCAAGTGGTGGAGCGCCCAGGTGCAAGGCGAGGTCCTCGACGAGTGCGTCCAGCTCTACGGCGGCTACGGCTTCATGAACGAATACCGCGTCGCCCGTGCCTGGCGTGACGCCCGGGTGACGAAGATCTGGGCCGGCTCCAACGAGATCATGAAGGAGCTCATCGGTCGGGATCTCGGCCTATGAGGCACGCGGGCGCCGTCGCCATCGTCACCGGCGCGTCCCGGGGCATCGGGCTTGGCATCGCTCAGCGGCTGGTGGCCGACGGCGCCCGGGTCGTGATCACCGGCCGCAAGGCGGACGCCCTCGTGGCCGCCGTCGAGACGCTGGGTGGTCCCGACCACGCCCTCGGTATGCCGGGGAACGCCTCCGACCCGGCGCACATCGCCGAGACCGTGGCGGCGGCCGAGCAGGCCTTCGGCGGGCTCGATCTGCTCGTCAACAACACCGGCATCAACCCGCAGTTCGGCCCCATGCTTGACGCCGAGGCCGACGTCGTGCGGAAGATCTTCGACACCAACGTCGTCGCCGCGGCCCAGTGGATCAAGGCGGCCATGGGTGCCGGGCTGCGCGACTCGGAGCGTGCCGCCGTCGTCAACGTCGCCTCGATCGCCGGGTTCAACGCCACCGGGATGATCGGCTGGTATGCCGTCTCCAAGGCCGCGGTCATGCACCTGACCCGCGAGTTGGCCTACCAGCTCGGCCCTGCGGTGCGCGTCAACGCCGTCGCCCCGGCGGTGGTCAAGACGAAGTTCGCCGAGGCGCTGTATGTCGGGCACGAGGAGCAGGTCGCCTCGGCATACCCGCTCAAACGGCTCGGCACCCCGGAGGACATCGCCGGCGCGGTGTCGTTCCTGCTGTCCGCTGACGCGGGCTGGATCACCGGCGAGACCCTCGTCGTCGACGGTGGCGTCACCCTCGGCGGCGCGCTCTAGCCCGACCCGTCAGCCCTGCTGCATCGACTCGGCGAGGCGGCGGTGGGTGTGCAGGACATCCGCGACGCCCGGCGCGGTCAGCGCGCCGTCGCGCACCACGGCCCGGCCCTGGACGACGGTATGCCGCACTCGCGGCGGCCCGCAGCGTAGCCACGCCTCCACCGGGTCGGCGACGGCACCGGCATACCGAGGGCCGGTGAGGTCCCACACCGTGAGGTCGCCAACTGCGCCGACGGTGAAGGTGCCCAGTTCGCCGGTGCGCCCGAGACAGGCTGCGCCGTCGAGAGTTGCCATCTCGAGCACGTCCCGGGCCGCGATCGAGCCGGCGCCGGAGCGAAGTTTGGCCAGGAGCAAGGCCTGGCGGGCCTCGAGCCACAGCGACCCGGAGTCGGCCGACGACGAGCCGTCGACGCCGAGGCCGACCGGCGACCCGGCGGCCCGCAGGTCGACGGTCGGCGCGATGCCGGAGGAGAGGATGAGGTTGCTCGACGGGCAGTGGGCCACGCCGACCCCGGCGGCGCCGAGCCGGACCACCTCGCCGGCGTCGGGCCGCACGCAGTGCGCCACCCAGGTGCGATCCGACATCCACCCGGTGCGGTCGAGGTAGTCGGTCGGTCGGCAGCCGAAGCGGGCCAGCGAATAGGCGTCGTCCTCGGCGCTTTCGGCGAAGTGGGTGTGCAGGCGCACGTCCAGCCGCTCGGCCAGCTCGGCCGCCCGCTCCATCAGGGCGGTCGTCACGCTGAACGGTGAGCACGGCGCGATGGCGATCCGGGTCATCGCCCCCCAGGAGCGATCGTGGTGCCGCGCGACGGCCTCCGCAGAGGCGGCCAGGATGTCGTCGTCGTCCTCGACGACGTGATCCGGCGGCAGCCCACCGTCCTTGACCGACAGCGACATCGACCCCCGGGTCGGGTGGAACCGCACACCGAGATCGCGCGCCGCGGTCACCTCCGCGCTGAGCAGGTCGCCTGCGCCGCGCGGGTGCAGGTAGAGGTGGTCGGTGCTCGTCGTGCACCCCGACAGGGCCAGCTCGGCCAGGCCGACCCACGCCGATACGTATGCCGATTCGGTATCGAGCCGCGCCCACAGCGGGTAGAGGGACTGCAACCACCCGAACAAGGGCTGCCCCGTCATACCGGGCCAGGCGCGGGTGAGGTTCTGGTAGAGGTGGTGGTGGGTGTTGACCAAGCCCGGGGTCACCAGGGCGTCGGTCGCGTCGAGGACGTCGCGGGCCGGGGGCGGCGTGCCGGTGCCGACGCCGGACACCAGCCCGTCGGTGACGGCGACCCAGGCGTCCGCAAGCTCGCGGCGCTGCGCATCGAGGGTGGCCAGGCAGCGGGCTCCGAGAACGACGAGGTCGGCTGGGGCGGCCGGGGTCGTCCCCGGTGCCGCGTCAGTCCTTGGGGCCGCCGGCGACATACAGCACCTGCCCCGAGACGAAGCCAGCCTCGTCGGACGTGAGGTAGGAGATGGCCGCGGCGATGTCGTCGGGCACACCGACCCGGCCGACGGGGATCTCCTTGGCCGCGTAGGTGAGGAAGTCCTCGAAGCTGACCCCCATCCGCGCCGCCGTGGCCTTCGTCATGTCGGTGGCGATGAAGCCGGGGGCGACCGCGTTGGCGGTGACGCCATACTTGCCGAGCTCGATGGCCAGGGTCTTGACGAAGCCCTGGAGGCCCGCCTTGGCGGCCGAGTAGTTCGCCTGGCCGCGGTTGCCCTGGGCGGAGGTCGACGACAGGCAGACGACCCGGCCGAAGCCGGCGTCGACCATGTGCTTCTGGGCGGCCTTGGTCACGAGGAACGCGCCGCGCAGGTGGACGCCCATGACCGCGTCCCAGTCCTCGACGGTCATCTTGAAGAGCAGGTTGTCGCGGATGATCCCGGCGTTGTTGACGACGATCGTCGGCGCGCCGAGCTGCTCGACGACGGTGGCGACCATCGCGTCGACCGCCTCGGCGGAAGAGACGTCGCAGCCCACTCCCAGCGCCGAGAAGCCTTGGCCGCGCAGGTCGGCGGCGACCTCCTCACAGGCGGCCGCGTCGAGGTCGCACACCGCCACGGCGCGGCCGTCGCGGGCCAGCCGGGCCGCCGTCGCAGCGCCGATGCCGCGCGCCCCGCCGGTGACGATCGCGATCCGCTGGGTGCTCTGGTCGGTCATGGTGGCGCCGCCTCCTCGCGTCGTGGTCGGCGGTCGTGGATCCGGTATGCCGCCCGCCGTGTCGAGCCTAGCCTCGGCCCCATGGTCGCGCGCGGGCCCTCCGGCCCGGCTCACGTCATACGGGCTGGTCCTTGACCCGGATCATGCCCTCCTGGGCGACAGTGGCGACGAGGGTGCCGTCGCGGGAGAACATCCGCCCGGCACACAGCCCGCGGCCACCTGAGGCCGAGGGCGAGGACTGGGTGTAGAGGATCCAGTCGTCGGCGCGGACCGGCCGGTGGAACCACATCGCGTGGTCGAGGCTGGCCATCCGCAGCCTCCGGTCCAGCCAGGCCAACCCATGGCGGCGCAGGACCGGTTCGAGCAGCGAGTAGTCCGAGGCGTAGGTGAGCACGGCCTGGTGGAGCAGCGGGTCGTCGGGCAGGGTGCCCATGGCCTTCTGCCAGACGATGTTGAGCGCTTCGTGCCCGGGCGCGGGGGCGAAGTACATCGCGGTGTCGACGTGGCGCACGTCGACCGGCCGCCCCGACGCGAAGTATTTCGCCGCCGGGTGGTCGACGTCGGCGAGCAGCTCGGCCGTCGACGGCAACGACTCGGGGTCGGGCGCGTCCGGCATCGGGTCCTGGTGATCGAGCCCCCCGTCGGCGGTCTGGAACGAGGTGATCATCGACAGCAAGGTGGCGTCGCTCTGGATGGCGTGCACCCGCCGCGTCGAGAACGACCCCCCGTCGCGCATCGGCTCGACGGAGAACCGGATCGGTTTGGACGAGTCACCGGGCCGGACGAAGTAGGCGTGCAGCGAGTGCAGATGCCGCGGACGGTCGGCGACGCCGTGCATGGCCGCCACACTGCGGCCGGCCGCGATGACGCACTGGGCCAGCACCTGCCCGCCGAAGACGCGCCCATGCGGCTGCGGCTGGCTGTCACCCTCGTAGAGCAGCCGGGTCGAGTCGTCGCTGACCTCGGTGCCTTCGCTGGCGGTGACGTGCACCGTCGCGTCGCCGAGAAACCGCAGGTCGAGGACGTCCAGCAGGACGTCGAGAGGGCCGGTCACCCCACGACGATAGCCCCGGAACGCACCTCGGTGAGCCGGCCCGGCGAGGTCATAGGCTGACGGCCATGGCCGACACCACCTCGGGGTACTTCTGCGACGTCCCGCTGCGCTGGTCGGACATGGACGCCTACGGGCACGTCAACAACGTCCAGATGCTCCGGCTCCTCGAGGACGCCCGGGTGCGCGGCCTCGAGGACTGGTTCGGTCCGGGCAACCGTGTCCTGGCCGACGGCATCCTCGTCGCCCGTCACGAGATCGAGTACCTCGCCCCACTCACCTTCCGCCACGCGCCGGTCCGGGTCGACGTCGTGGTCACCCACGTCGACCCCGCCGGCTTCCGACTCGGGTATGTCGTGCGCGACCCCGACGACATCGGCTCGACCCGGTATGCCGTGGCCGCAACGCGCCTGGTCACCTACGACTTCGCCTCCGCAGCCCCGGCGCGGCTCCCCCCCGAACTACGCGCTGTCCTTCGCGAGCGCGCCGCCGCCGACGGGGGCCGAGCACCGACCTTCCGCTGGGCTCAGTAACCCGCGGGGGCGTCGCTTCAGAGGATCTTCCGCGCCACGAAGGCGGCCTTCACCGCGCTCGCCGCCGACGCGCCATACAGGTCCCGGGCCGTGGCCACGGTCTGCCGAGCAGCCGCAGCGAACGTCGTGTCCGGGGTGAACCGGTACGTCGACTCGACGACGATCGTGTCGGCCTTGGTCCGCCCGAGTGCGCCCATGATGTCCCACAACGCCCGCGACCAGATCTCGCCGTCGTCGTGGACCTCGCCGTCGATGTCGTCCGTCGTCTTCTCCCCGTCGACGCGGCGCAGGCAGTGCGGCGCAGAGCTGGTGTAGGACACCGAATCCCAGTCGGCCACGCAGGGCAGATCGAAGCCACCGCTGGTGGGGATGGACATCGTCACGGCCCAATAGTCCCCGAACCCCTCGCCGATGGCGCCGGACTCCGACGTGGTGCCGAAGTTGGGCACGATCGCGTCCTGGAGCGCGTGACCGTACTCGTGCCAGACCACCTCGAGGTCCTCGGCGTCGTCGACACCGCCCATCCCGAAGGCAAGGACGTCATACTCCGGGTCGTAGAACGAGTTGTCGTACATCAACGTGTTGGTCTTGATCCGCTGCGGCTGGTTGTTCGCGTCGGTGAAGCCGAGCTGTTGCAGGTAGGCCTGCGAGCCGTCCACGCCGTAATACGCGTTGACCTGCTCGAAACGGTGGTCCGAGCGCGAGTAGACGAAGGTGTTCGTCCGGCTCGTCGCCAG
>JBPOIZ010000114.1:0-4351 GCA_052034115.1 Actinomycetota bacterium | reverse complement strand
CAGTGCCATCGAGGTGGCCGAATCCCTGAAGAACGCGCACGACGTCATCATCACGCCGGGCTACGGCATGGCGACGGCACAGGCGCAGTATGCCGTCGCGGAGCTGACGTCCCAGCTGCGCAAGCGCGGCGTCAACGTGCGCTTCGGGATCCACCCGGTGGCGGGCCGGCTGCCGGGCCACATGAACGTCCTGCTCGCCGAGGCCAAGGTGCCGTACGACATCGTCTTGGAGATGGACGAGATCAACGAGGACTTCCCGCAGACGGATGTCGTGCTGGTCATCGGGGCAAATGACACGGTCAACCCGGCCGCTCAGGACGACCCGACCAGCCCGATCGCCGGTATGCCGGTCCTGGAGGTGTGGAAGGCCAGCGAGGTGGTGGTCTTCAAGCGCTCGATGAACACCGGGTATGCCGGGGTGCAGAACCCGCTCTTCTTCAAGGACAACTCGGCCATGCTCTTCGGCGACGCCAAGGAGCGGGTCGAGGACATCGTCAAGGCCTTGTAGCCTCTGGCGTCCCCGGCCGATGGCTACGCTGTGCCTCGTGCCTGGATACCTCGTGGAGATCGTCGGGTATGTCGCTTCGGCCCTCATCGTGCTCAGCCTGGCGATGACGTCGGTCGTGCGGCTGCGGACCATCTCCCTCATCGGGTCGATCGCCTTCGTGGCCTACGGCCTGCTCATCGGCTCCATCCCGATCGTCATCACCAACGCCGCCATCGCGGGACTGAACGTGTGGTTCCTGCGGGCCGAGCTGGGGCAGCGTCGAGACCTCGGCGCCGTGCCGATCGCCCTCGACGCCCCGTTCCTGGCCGACTTCCTGGCCTCGCACCGGGCCGATATTGCCGCCCATCAGCCCGGCTTCCAGGGGCCGGCCGTCGACGGGGTGGCCTTCCTGCTCACCCGTGAGGGCCTGCCGGCCGGCGCCCTGGTGGGCCGGGTCGATGGCTCGGACCTGATCCTCGACCTCGACTACGTCATGGAGGCATACCGGGACTCCCGGATCGGGCAGTGGGTCTACGGCAAGGGGTCGGGACCCCTGCGGGCGCTCGGGGTCACCCGGGCCGTCACCGTCCCGCGGACCCCGAGCCACCTCGCGTACGTCAAGCACGTCGGGTTCGTGCCCGACGGCGAGCAGTTCGTCAGGACCCTGGGGTAGCCGACGTCGGACCGCCGAGGCCTGCTGGCGGATTCGGCAGCGTGACACCGCAGCTCTTCGCGGCGGCGACGACCTTGGCACGCAGGGCCGCGCGGTCGGCGTCGCTGAGCCGACCCACGGGGCGGGTCAGCCCGGTGTCCGTCAGGCAGCTGCGTTGCTCATCGGACAGGGCCACCCAGGCCTGGGCCATCCGCTCGCGCCGGGTGGGGTCGGGCACGGTGATGTCGCAGGCCGACGCAGCGGCCCGGACCTTCTCCCGCAACGCCACCCGGTCGGAAACCTCCAACGGCCAGACCGGCCGGGTGATGCCGGCGTTCTGCAGGCAGGCCCGCTGCTCGTCGGTCAAGCCGTGGAACCAGCGGCCCGCCCCGCCATACCGGGCGTTGTCGCTGGAGGTGACCACCGCGGAGCCTGACGAGGCGTTGGCGGTAGGAGTGCTCGTCGCGGCCGAGGCCGAAACGGCGACCGTCGCGAGCAGGGCGGCGCCGGCGCCGGCGGCGACGAGGGTGCTGCGCAGGGTGGACATCGGGGTTCCTTTCGTCGTCGTCCGCGGCCTTCGCGGACACCTCCACCGTGACGGCGATGTCTTGGGCCTGCTCCAGTGTCACCTCGTGATCTGCTGAAGACCGGGGTCTCCAGCAAGTCTGCAGGCAATCGCGAGGAAACCGTGGCGGGGCTCTGGCACGCTCGCCCTATGTCCGTCCCCGGTCCTGCCTCCACTCGGTCCGACGAGCTGGTCCCCCCGTGGCATGCCCTCGTCGTCGACGATGAGGAGAACATCGCCTATCTCGTGGCGTCCGCCCTGCGCCTGGACGGGTTCAGGGTCTCGATCGCCGCAACGGGGGCGGATGCCGTCTCGCACGCCCTGCAGAGCCCGCCCGACGTCGTCGTCCTCGACATCATGCTCCCGGACGTCGACGGGTTCGAGGTGCTGCGGCGGATGCGGGCTCGCGGGTGCACCGCACCGGTGCTCTTCCTCACGGCTCGAGGGACCACCGCCGACCGGGTCCACGGCTTGACGGCCGGCGGTGACGATTACATCGTCAAGCCGTTTGCGTTGGAGGAGCTCGTCGCCCGGGTGCATGTGGTCCTGCGCCGCGCGGGTTCGGTGACCCCGTCGCGCGCGCTCCAGGTGCACGACCTGGTGCTGGACGAGGACGCGCACCGGGTTTGGCGTGGGGATGTCGAAGTCCATCTGACGGCCACCGAGATGGCGCTGCTGCGCATCCTCATGGTCAACGCCGGACGCGTCGTCACCCGTGCGCAGATCCTCGACCACGTGTGGCACTACGACTTCTCCGGCGAGTCCGCCATCGTCGAGAGCTTCATCAGCACGCTGCGCAAGAAGGTCGACTCGGTCGACCCGCGGCTCATCCACACCGTCCGGGGTGTGGGTTACTCGGTTCGGCCACCGTCATGAGTCTGCGGCGACGGCTCGTGCTGGCCGTGGTGGCCTGGGCGGTCCTGGCCGGGGTCGCGGGGGTGACCGTGCTCGGGGTCCAACGGGCCTATGTGCTCGGACAGCTCGACGACGAGATCTTGGCCCTGTCGCAGAACCCGCGCGCAGTGCTGTCGCTGGGCAATCGCGCCGGCTCCGGGTTGCGTCCGGACACCGGCCTGCTCGCCGACATCTACATCGGCCGGATGTCCCGAGGCGGCCTCCTGTCCACGGTGCTCGCGCCGACGGCCGACCCGGAGCTGGTGCCGGACCTGGCACCAGGGGAGCGGGTGCCGGCGCCAGAGGGCCGTCCGTCGGCCGGCGGACGCGCGCCCCGCGTGCGGGTCGTGACGGCCGATCTCAGCGGCGGCGCCATCGCCGTCTTCGCCGTGTCGACCGCCGACGCCGAGGCCGCGACCCGACGGCTGGCGATGTCGCTGCTGCTCGCGGGTGGGTGTCTCGCCGCACTCCTCGCCCTCGTCCTGTGGTGGGTAGACCGGCTGAGCCTGCGGCCGATCGCTGCCATGACGCGCGCGGCGGATGAGATCGCGGCCGGCGCCACGGATCGCCGCGTGCCGGATGCCCCGTCAGGCACCGAGGCGGCGCGGCTAGGGCGGGCGTTGAACACGATGATCGATGCGACAACAGCCGCCGAGCGACGGATGCGTCAGTTCGTCGCCGATGCCTCGCACGAGCTGCGAACGCCCCTGACGACGGTGCGCGGGTATGCCGCGCTTCATGCGCCGGGCGATGATGCGCCGCGCTCGCCGGATGAGTGGGCCGACGCCCGTGATGCCTTTCGCCGGATCGAGGCCGAGGCCGCCCGGATGTCCCGGCTCGTCGATGCCCTGCTCGATCTCAGCGACTTGGACGAGCACGGCATCCGGCGACGCGAGGCCGTCGACCTGGCCGTCATCGTCGCCGATGCCGCCGCGGACCTGCGCGTCATCGACCCCGATCGGGCGATCGCTGTCGAGGTCCCCACAGAGCTCGGTGCAGCCGTTGTCGGTGGCGACCACGACCGGCTCACCCAGGTCGTCCTCGCGCTCGGCGCCAACGCGCTGCGCCATACCCCTGCGGCTACGCCGCTGTGGCTGACGTGCCAGGCCGACGTGGATCGGGTCCGCGTGGAGGTCGCCGATGCGGGGCCGGGGATCCCCGCCGAGCACAAGGCCCGGGTCTTCGACCGGTTCCACCGCGTCGACGGCGGCCGGGCGCGCAGCTCCGGGGGCTCGGGTCTGGGGTTGGCCGTCGTTGCTGCGGTGGTGTCCGCCCACGGCGGCAGGTATGGCGTGCGTGACCGCGAGGGTTCGGGCTCGGTGTTCTGGTTCGACATGCCGCGCGGCGTCGACCGGCACCCGGACGGGTCGCTGCCCGCCTGACTCAGGACGTCTGGGGCGTGTGCATCCCGGCCCGCTGGGCGTGCGGCGCCCGACCGGCGTCAGGGCAGGGGATCGAGGTCGATGTCCCGGTCGTCGGTCGACTCGGTCTCGGGTTGTCTGCGTCGGGAGTTGACCTCGACCACGACGAACCAGGCCACGACGAGCGCGAGGAACAGACCGACGGCGACCGCCACCCAGACCAGCCAGTCGCCCATCAGATCCCACTCCTCGGTGTCGTCCCCCCGCGGCACCGCCGCGTCGGCCTTTCGGCTCAGCAGACCACGTCGAGACGCGTCTTGTCACGACTCTGCCAGGGGTATGGCGGAGATCGCGCCGTCCGGGGCCACCAGCACGACAGCGGCGATCTCCTC
>JBPOIZ010000131.1:0-17989 GCA_052034115.1 Actinomycetota bacterium | reverse complement strand
GCGGCCACGCCCAGCCCGGACCAGCCCGGACCCCCCGCCACACGACCCTCCACTCGCCGCGTTCCGGGGCCGAACCGGCGCTGTCGCCCCCGGAACGCGTCGAGTGGGAGAAACGCAGGGGCTGCGGATGGTCGCGCAGGGCAGGGCGGGCTGGCAGCGCTGACGGTGGCTAAGGTTGGGCCTCGTGCCGAAGCCTGAGAACGCCGCCCCGATCGTCATCGCCATCGACGGACCGAGCGGGTCGGGAAAGTCCCGTGTGTCCAGGGCGGTGGCACGTGCATTGGGCGTGGGCTACCTCGACACCGGGGCGACCTACCGTGCGGTGACCTGGTGGTGCCTCCACCAGGGCGTGCCGCTCGACGACTCCGAGGCCGTGCGTCAGGCGGCAGCATCGATGCCGCTGACCATGAGCCTGACCCCGGATACCGAGGTGGTCGACGTTGCCGGGCACGACCTCGTGGCGGCGATCCGCGAACCACGAGTCACCTCGGTCGTCTCCGTCGTGGCCACCAACCTCGGGGTGCGCGACGTGCTACGCCGCCTGCAGCGCTCGCTCATCGCCGAAGCGGGCCGGCGGTATGGCGGCTGCGTTGCCGAGGGCCGGGACATCACGACGGTGGTGGCTCCGGACGCCGACGTGCGCATCCTGCTGACCGCGAGCGAAGCGGCCCGGCTTCGGCGGCGCGCGGCAGAATTGCATGGCGCGGTCACGGCGGAGAACCTCGCCGCGACCACCGACCAGATCGTCCGCCGGGACGCCCAGGACTCGACGGTCTCGACCTTCACCGAGGCCGCCGCCGGGGTGACGCTGCTGGACACCTCGGACCGTGATTTCGAAGGGAGCGTTTCGGCCGTGCTGAGCGTCGTCGCCGCGGCGACCGGACGGCACCCCACCGATGCCTGACGGCGCCGCAGCGATGCCTCACGGCGCCGCACCAGCCGCGTGGCGGGCCACGGCGGGGCATGCTCTCGGGGCGGTGCTCTTCCGCACGCTCTTTCGCGGGGAACGGATCGGCGCCCACAACGTGCCCCCACACGGCCCGGCGGTCCTCGTGGCGAACCACACCGGATATCTGGACGGCCCCCTCGTCTTCTCGCTGGTGCCCCGCCCGGCCCACTTCGTCATCAAGAAGCAGACCTTCTCCGGACCGATCGGTGCATTGATCGAGGGGGTGGGGCAGATCCCCATCGACCGCGAGGTCGGGGACCGGGCGGCGTTGGCTGCGGCCCTGGCCGTGTTGCGGCGCGGGGGAATCGTCGGCCTCTTTCCGGAAGGCACGCGGGGGCGTGGGGACGTCGAGCGAATCCACTCCGGCGCGGCCTGGATCGCCCTCCAGGGCGGTGCACCGGTGGTGCCGGTCGCGTGTCTGGGCACTCGGAGCACCGGCGCTGGTCGGGCGTCCTGGCCGCCCTTGCGCAGTCGGATGGTCGTCGACTTCGGTGCCCCGTTCGACATCGTGGCCGACCCCGCCATACCCGGTCGCGAGCGGCTGCGCCGAGCCACCGAGCAGGTGCGCGCCGCGCTCCACGACCACGTCGCCGATGCCGTCGCCCGAACCGGTATCGCGCTGCCGCAGGACTGCCCGCCGGCCGAGTGATGAACGGGACGACGCCGCCCATGGTGGACAATGGCGCGGTGAGCGACGGACCCGATGACACCCAGATTGCCGGTGCCCTGCGGGCCGGACTCGACGACTTCGACCTGACCGCTGACGAACTGGCCCTTGTCGACGCGGACGATGGGCCCAGGGACGATGCCGACGACGAAGAGGTGCGCCCAGTCGTTGCTGTCGTCGGTCGCCCCAACGTCGGCAAGTCCACGCTCGTCAATCGCATCCTGGGCCGCCGGGAGGCGGTCGTCGAAGACACCCCGGGAGTGACTCGCGACCGCGTCGCGTATGACGCGGAGTGGTCCGGTCGGCGGTTCACCCTGGTCGATACCGGCGGCTGGGAGGTCGACGTTGCCGGGATCCACCAGCGGGTGGCGGAACAGGCCGAAGTAGCGGTCGAGCTGGCCGACGCGGTCATGTTCGTCGTCGACGCCACGGTGGGTGCCACCGACACCGACGAACAGGTGGTGCGGCTGCTGCGTCGAGCCGGCAAGCCAGTCATCCTGGTCGCGAACAAGGTCGACGACCAACGAGTCGAAGCCGACGCTGCGACCCTGTGGAGCCTCGGGCTCGGACAACCCTGGCCGGTGTCGGCCCTGCACGGCCGCGGCAGCGGGGACGTCCTCGATGCCGTTCTGGACGTGCTCCCGAAGCACTCGGCAGTTGCCGGGGCCTATCCCCGGGGTGGACCGCGACGCGTCGCCCTCGTCGGGCGGCCCAACGTCGGCAAGTCGTCCCTGCTCAACCGCCTGGTGGGTAGCGAGCGAGTGGTCGTCGACGACGTCGCCGGCACCACCCGAGACCCGGTAGACGAGCTGGTCGAGCTGGGCGGGCGGCCCTGGCGTTTCGTCGACACCGCGGGGATCCGGCGGAGGGTCCACCAGACCCGGGGCGCCGACTTCTACGCCTCGCTGCGCACCCAGGCAGCGATCGAGAAGGCCGAGGTGGCGGTGGTGCTCCTCGACGTCAGCGCCCCCCTGACCGAGCAGGACGTGCGGGTCATCGGGCAGGTCGTCGACTCCGGTCGAGCCCTGGTCCTGGCGATGAACAAGTGGGACCTGCTCGATGACGACCGGCGCTACTACCTCGAGCGGGAGATCGAGCAGGACCTGGGGCAGGTCGCCTGGGCCCCCCGGGTCAACGTCTCGGCCAAGACCGGACGCCACGTCGACAAGCTGGTCCCGGCCTTGGAGGGCGCTCTGGCGGGCTGGGACACCCGTATCGCTACCGCTCGGCTCAACGCCTTCATCGGAGAGATCGTCGCGGCGCATCCGCATCCGGTGCGAGGCGGCAAGCAGCCCCGCATCCTCTTCGTCACCCAGGCGTCGACGCGACCGCCACGCTTCGTCGTCTTCGCCTCAGGCTTCATCGAGGCCGGCTATCGACGCTTCTTGGAGCGACGGCTGCGCGAGCAATTCGGCTTCGAGGGCACCCCGATCGAGGTGTCCGTGCGGGTCAAGGAGAAGCGCCGCCGCTGATTCGGCCCTGGTCCGCTCGTGCGCTAGGGTGTGAGGGCTCCGGGAGGGAGCCTCGGGCTGTGGCGCAGCTTGGTAGCGCACTTGACTGGGGGTCAAGGGGTCGCAGGTTCAAATCCTGTCAGCCCGACCGATGTGATGTCTGAGGACGTCGGCAAAGCCCGAACCGTCAGGGTTCGGGCTTCTTGCTGTGCTGGGGCTGGTGTCGGAAGCTGGTGCCGAAGGCTGGTGCCGAGGTGACGGCGCGCCGGGGTTTCGTCGTTCAGGCTCCCCGAGCGATGGGGTTCCGTCGTTCAGCCCCGCCGAGCGATGGGCTTGCGTCGTTCAGCCCCCCCGAGCGATGGGGTTTCGTCGTTCAGGCTCGCCGAGCGATGGGGTTCCGTCGTCCAGGCCCGCCGAGCGATGGGGTTCCGTCGTCCAGGCCCGCCGAGCGATGGGTATTAGGCGCTGTGAGAGGTCCACAGCGCCGGATCGCCATACTTCGCCGGTGATGTCGAGGGCGTAGACCCCACCGTGACCGCGCGGCCGCCGAGGTGTGACCCCCAGCGATGGGGTTTCGTCGTTCAGGCTCCCCGAGCGATGGGGTTCCGTCGTTCAGCCCCGCCGAGCGATGGGTATTAGGCGCTGTGAGAGGTCCACAGCGCCGGATCGCCATACCTCGCGGTGGTTGAGCGACGGATCTCCACCTCTCGGCGACCAGCGGCGGCCGGCACACTGCGCCCGCTCCCGGCCTGGCTGCACCGCTCAGTTGCGCTGCTGGTGCTGCCACGGCCCGATGACCACCGGCCAATGCCGCACATCGCGGGCCTGCACCAGACCCTGGTGGTGGAACGGGTCGTCGTCGAGCCACGAGTGGACGTCGTCGGGGGTGTCGGCACAGAACACCAGGAGCGCCGCCTCCGGCCCGGCGTCGGCGAACCGGCCCGCGCCGAGCAGATGCCCAGCGTCGGCGAGCTTGCTCAGGAAGGCCCGGTGGGCGGGGCGGTGTTCGGCGAGCAGGGCGGGCTGGTCGGCATACCGGTAGTAGACCGCGAAGGTGGGCATGGACACGGACCCTAGCGCCTGAGGGTCGGACCCGGGCAGGGGCGGCTACCCTGGGCCTCATGGAGGGCACGTCGACGCAGGTCAGCAGCCGTATCCTGACCGTGCCCAACGCGCTGTCCATGCTCCGGCTGGTCGGGGTCCCGGTGTTCCTCTATCTGCTGGTGACCGGGTCCGACGGGTGGGCCCTGATCGTGCTGGTGCTGTCGGCGCTCACCGACTACCTCGACGGCAAGATCGCCCGGGCGTTCAATCTCGTCTCCCGCCTCGGCCAGATCCTCGACCCGGTGGCGGACCGGCTCTACATCCTCAGCACCCTGCTCGGCCTGCTGTGGCGCGGCATCATCCCGTGGTGGCTCGTGGCACTCGTCGTGGGCCGCGATGTGGTGCTGGCGGTCATCATGGCCCTGCTCAGGCGGGCGGGCCAGACCGGACTGCCGGTCCATGTGGTCGGGAAGGCGGCCACCCTCAATCTCCTCTACGCCTTTCCGCTGTTGTTGCTCGGCACCTTTCCTGGCGCCCTGGGCACCACCGCGCGCATCGTCGGTTGGGCCTTCAGTTGGTGGGGCGTCTACCTGTACTGGGTCGGCGCCGGGATGTATGCCGTTCAGGCCGCCGACGTCCTGCGCGTTCGTCGCGCCCATGGGGGAGAAGGCTCGTGATCCCGGGCCGGCCGGGCCACCAGGTCGCCGCGTCGATGAGGTTGCTCGACGAAGTCATGCGTCACCCACTCGACCCCGGCTACGTCGCGGCGGCAGAACGCCGGGTCGTCGTCGGCGATGCGCCGCGCGGACACCGACGGGTCGCGGCCATGACCGTCGCCGCCCTGCTCATCGGCTTCGGGTTCACCGTCTCGGCCCTGGCCCTGCGACCGGCGCCAACCGCCGCGACCAAGGCCAAGGCGAGCCTCATCGAGCGGATCGAGTCGCTGCGCAGTCACGACGACCAGGCAGCAGCCGGGATCGCCGAGGCTGAAGCGGAGATCGCCCGATATCAAGGACTCGCTCTGGGCCAGAGCGGCAACGCTGCCGTGCAGGCACAAATCGAGCAGTTGTCCACGGCGGCAGGCGCGGTCTCATTGCGGGGCACCGGTGTCGTCATCACCCTCGACGACGCCGTCGAGGCGGACTCCGGCGATTCGCCCGATCGCGGTGGCGGCCACTTCAGTGACGGCCGGGTGACCGCCAAGGACCTGCAGATCATCGTCAACGGCCTGTGGCAGTCGGGTGCGGAGGCGATCGCCATCAATGGTCAGCGACTCACGGCACGCGCCGCCATACGGTTTGCCGGTCGGGCCATCCTCGTGGACTACCGGCCGCTGTCCCGCCCGTATGTCGTCACGGCGCTCGGCGATTCGTCGAGCATCCAGACCGAGCTCGCAGCGACCCTTGCCGGCGGGTATCTCAAGGCCTTGGTGGACAACTACGCCATCCGAGCCGACCTCGTCGCTGCCCACGACCTCACTGTTCCGGCAGCGGCATCGCTCGCCCTGCAAGTCGCACGGGTGCCGCGGCCGGACGCGAGCACCCGGGAGTGACACAATGACAACCCGTAGCCTTCCCCAGACCTGGAGGGGCGCCGCATGATCCCGGCCATCGGGCTGATCCTCGGCATCATCGCCGGCCTCGTCCTGCAGCCCAGCGTCCCGTTGTGGGCGCAGCCCTATCTTCCGATCGCCGTCGTCGCTGCCCTGGACGCCGTGTTCGGTGGGGTGAGGGCGGTGCTCGACGGGATCTTCGACGACCGGGTCTTCGTCGTGTCGTTTCTGTCCAACGTCCTGGTGGCCGCCTTCATCGTCTTCCTGGGCGACCAGCTGGGCGTGGGCACCCAGCTGTCGACCGGGGTCGTGGTCGTCCTCGGGGTCCGGATCTTCTCCAACGTCGCCTCGATCCGGCGACACCTGTTCCGCGCGTGAGCGCCCCGGAGGGCGACACCGTGCGCCCCGAACGGTCCGACGAACCTCGGGACGAGACCTGGCGCCGGCTCGCCCGGATCGGCGCGCCGCGGCTGACCCGAGCAAACCTGCTCGTGGGCGTGCTGGCGCTGGCGCTCGGATTTGCCTTCGCGACCCAGGTCCAACAGACGCAGGAGGCGGGGCTCGAGCAGCTCAGTCAGGATGACCTGCTCCGGGTGCTCGACGACGTGACGCAGCGCTCCGAGCGCCTCGACAGCCAGCTGGCGGCGCTGGAGCGCAACCGCGACGCCCTCCGGAGTGGTGTCGACACCGCTGCTGCCGCCCTCGAGCAGGCCCAGAACCGGGTCGACGAGCTCGGCATTCTGGCCGGGACCGCGCCGGCGACCGGGCCGGGGATCACCATCGTGCTCTCTGACCCCGAAGCAAGGGTGACCGGCACGACCCTGGTCGACATCGTCCAGGAGTTGCGTGATGCCGGCGCCGAAGTCATTCAGGTCGGTACGGTCCGCGTCGTCGCAGCGACCTACTTCGACGACGAGGAGGCCACGCTGTATGCCGATGGCACGGCGCTGACGCGTCCGGTGACGATCACTGCCATCGGTGATTCCGCCACGATGGCCTCGGCGATGTCGATCCCGGGAGGGGTCGTCGACACGCTGCGCCAGCTCGGGGGCGTCGCCGCGGTCGCGAGTTCACCGTCTCTCACGGTTTCCGCGGTGCGTCAGGTGCCGACCTCGCGGTATGCCACACCCGTGCCGATCGCGGCACCCAGCGGCGGCTAGCAGCTTCGAGCGGCCCAGAGCGGTTTCGAGCCGCGCAGGTTCGCCGCAACCGAGGGTTGCGGTGAACTACGCTGAGGCATCACGTGCGGATAACCCCCACCGCGCGGGTGGAAGGTGGCATCGATGAGCGAGTCCAATCAGGAGCGGCGTGAGCCGACCACGATGCAGTTGCGTCGGGTCGGCGAGGCCGAGCCGGCCGAGCAGTATGACGGTTATGGGCTCACCGCCGAGGATCAGGCCACGATCGCCGCGCTGCGCCCGTCGACCGCGCTGCTCGTCGTGGTCCGGGGCCCGAATGTGGGGGCCCGATTCCTCCTCGATGCGGCCGAGATCTCGGTCGGGCGGCACCCCGACAGCGACATCTTCCTCGACGACGTGACAGTGTCCCGCCGACACGGGGTGTTTGGCCGGGCCGAGGACGGCTACCACGTCAAGGATGTGGGATCGCTCAACGGCACCTACGTCAACCGAGCCCTCGTGGACGAGGCCGCGTTGCGCTCCGGCGACGAAGTGCAGATCGGCAAGTTCCGCCTGCTCTACCACGAGGCCCGCTGACCCGTGGCCCGGTCCTCGCGCCGCGCTCCGCGGGTCGACGGCTCGCTGACGATCGGGGCCCTGCTGGACGCCCTCCACGCCGACTACCCGGACTTGACGATCAGCAAGGTGCGCTTCCTCGAAACCCAGGGGCTCATCCAGCCGTTGCGCACCGAGGGTGGTTACCGCGTCTACCGGCCCGCCGACGTGGACCGGCTGCGCTTTGTCCTGGCCGCACAGCAAGAACGCTTCTGGCCGCTGAAGGTCATTCGGGACGCGCTCGATGCGATGGACCGGGGATTGACCCCACCGGAGCTGGGGGAGGACCGCCGGCCCGCCATTCCCGAGGCCGGGCCGGACCCTGCCGTCCCCGGAGTCACCGAGCTGGCCCGGTCTCCGCGGCTGCGTGCCACGGCCGAGGAGCTTCGGTCGGCCAGCGGCCTCGACGAGGCGACCTTCCGGGCCTTGCGCGACTACGGGCTGCTGCCTGCGGGGGACAGGTTCGACGAGGACGCGCTGGCTGTGGCCAGGGCCGCTGCCCACCTGGCCAGGTATGGCGTGGAGCCGCGGCATCTTCGCGCCTTTCGGACGGCGGCCGACCGGGAGGTCAGCCTGGTCCACTCCGTGGTGGCACCGCTGCGCGCTGCCATCGCCGCGGGCACCCGGATCGACCCGACGACCGAGCTCGCACAACAGTGCATCGCGTTGCACGTGGCCCTCGTCCGGTCCGGACTTCGCGACTAGGGCCTGGGCGCGCCCAACGCCGACACCGGCCTGCGGGGTACCGTGGAGGCGTGCGCAGGGTCGAGATCATGGGCGTCCGGGTCGAGATGCCGACCAACCAGCCGATTGTGCTGCTCAAGGAGGTCTCGGGGGCTCGATACCTCCCGATCTGGATCGGTGCCGCCGAGGCCAGCGCTATCGCCTACGCCCAGCAGGGCCTGACACCGCCCCGGCCGCTGACCCATGACCTGTTCCGGGACGCGCTGCAGGCCTTGGGCCACGACCTGACCCTGGTCGAGATCACCTCGCTGGCCGACAAGGTGTTCTACGCCGAGCTCGTCCTCGACGGATCGGTGCGGGTCAGCGCCCGACCCTCAGATGCCATCGCGCTCGCCCTGCGCACCGGCACCGACGTCGTTGTCGCCGACGTGGTCCTCGACGAGGCCGGCATCGCCATGCCGGAGGAGGAGGACGACGAGGTCGCCAAGTTCCGCGAGTTCCTGGATCAGGTCTCGGCCGAGGACTTCGACGGTGGGCCGGATCAGCCCGACGCCGGCTAGGTTCAGCGCGACGCAGCTCTAACTCTCTACGTGACGTTCACTGTTACGGAAGTGACAGGAGACACGCCTGACAACACCTGAAGCGGTGATTGACGTCCAGGGACCTGAGCCGTACCGTCGGGGTAAAGCACGACGATGTAGTTTTCCGGCGCACCTGTGTGCCCAGCCCAGGAGGTCAGTCCATGTCCGCTGACGCACAGCGCCGACCCGCGCAAGGCGTGCTCTTCGAGGACGACCACCACCTCAGCGAGGACGCGGGGTATCGCGGGCCGACGGCCTGCCGCGCGGCCGGGATCACTTACCGCCAGCTCGACTACTGGGCCCGCACCGCTCTGGTGGAGCCGTCGGTCCGCAGCGCGACGGGCTCAGGAACCCAGCGGCTCTACAGCTTCCGCGACATCCTCGTGCTCAAGGTCGTCAAGCGGCTGCTCGACACGGGGGTCTCACTGCAGCAGATCCGGGTGGCCATCGAGCACCTGCGCCACCGTGGTGTGCAGGACCTGGCCCAAATCACCTTGATGAGCGACGGCGCCTCGGTCTACGAGTGCACGTCCGCCGATGAGGTCATCGACCTGCTGCATGGCGGCCAGGGCGTGTTCGGCATCGCCGTCGGACGGGTCTGGCGAGAGGTCGAGGGCAGCCTGGCAGACCTGCCCACCGAGCGTCCCGACGATGAGGACGTCCCGGTCCACGCACACGACGAACTGCGGCTTCGCCGCGAGTCACGGCGCCTGGCCTGACGGATCGCGGCGCGGCTTGCTAGATTGACCCCTGCCGTTTGACACTCCAGCGGGAGAGTCCTCACCGACGATGACACGGTTGGTGAGGCGCCGAAGGGGCAACACCCCCGGAACCTCTCAGGCGCCAGGACCGCTGTGGGCAGGCAGCTCTGGAGGACGACCCGTCGGTCGACAGAGGGGGGACGTGTAACCGACACGACCCACAGGAGCCCCGGTGTCCGACCTTCTGCCTTCCTTCACCACCCGGCACATCGGCCCGGCCGACGCCGACATCCAGCAGATGCTCGACGTGGTCGGGCAACCCTCCCTGGCGGCGTTGTCCGAAGCGGCGATGCCGGCCGCCATCCGGGCCACCACCGCGCTGAACGTCGAGGCTGCTGACTCCGAGGCGGCCGTCCTGGCGGAGCTGCGCGCTCTGGCCGCACGGAACACCGTTGCGACCTCCATGATCGGTCTGGGCTACTACGGCACCCATACCCCGGGGGTCATCCAGCGCAACGTCCTGGAGAGCCCGGCCTGGTACACCGCATACACGCCATACCAGCCGGAGATCTCTCAGGGCCGCCTCGAGGCGCTGCTCAACTTCCAGACCATGGTCAGCGACCTCACCGGGTTGGCCGTGGCCGGCGCGTCGCTGCTCGACGAGGCGACCGCAGCCGCCGAGGCGATGACCCTGATGCGTCGATCGGTGCGGAGCGCCCCGGATGGGGTGCTCCTCGTCGACGAGCAGGTCTTCCCGCAGACTCTTGCCGTCATGGCGACCCGCGCCGCACCGTTGGGGATCGACATCGTCGTCGCCGATCTGCGGGCCACCTCGGACCTCTCGGCCGCCGCCGGGCGCCCGGTCTTCGGCGTCGTCGTCCAGGACCCAGCAGCCGACGGGGCGGTCGCTGACTTGTCGGGCCTGGCCACGGCCGCCCATGCGGCGGGCGCGCTGTTCACCGTCGTCGCCGACCTGCTCGCCCTGACGATCCTGCGACCCCCGGGGGAGTGGGGCGCCGACATCGTGGTCGGCAGCACGCAGCGCTTCGGGGTGCCGATGGGATTCGGCGGGCCCCATGCGGGCTACATCGCCGTCACAACAGCTTTGGCTCGGTCCCTGCCCGGTCGCCTGGTCGGCGTGTCGGTCGACTCGGCCGGTGCCCCGGCATACCGGCTCGCGCTGCAGACCCGCGAACAGCACATCCGCCGCGAGAAGGCCACTTCCAACATCTGCACGGCTCAGGTGCTCCTTGCAGTCATGGCCAGCATGTATGCCGTCTATCACGGGCCGGACGGACTGACGGACCTGGCGAAGCGGATCCATGGCCAAGCCACCGCGTTGGCCACCGCTGTGCGAGGCGCCGGTATGGCGCTTCGCCACGAGGCCTTCTTCGACACCGTCTCGGTCAGGGTGCCTGACGCGGCGGCGGCAGCGGCAGCCTGTGCCGCGGAGGGGGTGCTCGTCTGGGTCCCCGACGCTACGACGATCCAGGTCAGTCTCGACGAGACGACGACCACGGCGGACATGGCGGCGCTGTGCCGCGGGTTGGGGGTGGACTGGGACGGCGCCGCTGATGCGTCTGAAGAGGACCTCGCGTGGCCCACCGCGCTGGTGCGCACCTCGCCGTTCCTCACGCACCCGGTGTTCCACGCGCACCGCAACGAGACGGCGATGCTGCGATACCTGCGGCGTCTGGCCGACCGAGACTTCGCCTTGGACCGCGGCATGATCCCGCTGGGGTCGTGCACGATGAAGCTCAACGCGACCACCGAAATGGCCGCCGTGACCTGGCCCGAGTTCGGGGCACTGCACCCCTTCGCTCCACGCGACCACTCGGCTGGCAGCCGCGAGCTGATCCGTCAGTTGGCCGACTGGTTGTGCGAGGTGACCGGCTACGACGCGGTCTCACTGCAGCCCAATGCCGGCAGTCAAGGGGAACTGTCCGGGCTCTTGGCCATCTCGGCGTACCACCGCAGCCGAGGCGAGGCCCACCGCCGGGTCTGTCTGATCCCCGCGTCGGCCCACGGCACCAACGCCGCCTCAGCGGTCATGGCCGGTATGCGAGTGGTCGTGGTCGGGACGACCCCGGAGGGCGACATCGACATGGCCGACTTCTCGGCCAAGGTGGACCAGCATCGGGACGTTCTCGCCGCCGTCATGGTGACCTACCCATCAACCCACGGTGTGTTCGAGGAAACGATCGGGCAGTTGTGCGCGCAGGTGCACGACGCCGGCGGTCAGGTGTATGTCGATGGGGCCAACCTCAACGCGCTCGTGGGCCTGGCTCAACCCGGCCGGTTCGGCGCCGACGTGTCCCACCTGAACCTGCACAAGACGTTCTGCATCCCGCACGGCGGAGGTGGCCCAGGTGTCGGGCCGGTGGCCGTGCGCGAGCACCTCGCACCGCATCTGCCGAACCACCCGCTCGACCCGGATTGTGGGCCGGCGACCGGGATCGGGCCGGTGTCCGCGGCTCCGTTCGGCTCGGCAAGCATCCTGCCGATCAGCTGGGCCTACATCCGGCTCATGGGAGGCGCCGGGCTCACCCGCGCCACACAGGTCGCCATCCTCAACGCCAACTACATTGCCCGACGGCTCAACGACGCCTTCCCGGTTCTCTATACCGGCCCCGCAGGGCTGGTGGCGCACGAGTGCATCCTCGATCTGCGGGGGTTGACCCGGGAGACCGGTATCACCGTCGACGATGTCGCCAAGCGCCTGATCGACTACGGCTTCCACGCCCCGACGATGTCCTTCCCGGTGGCGGGGACCCTCATGGTGGAACCCACCGAGAGCGAGGACAAAACCGAGCTGGACCGATTCTGCGATGCCATGCTCGCCATCCGCGCCGAGATCGACGCCGTGGCCCGTGGGGAGGTCTCCGCGGACGCGAGCGTCCTGCGTGGCGCCCCGCACACGGCCGAGGTGGTCTCTGCCGACGAGTGGACGCGGCCCTATGGACGCCAGCTGGCCGCCTTCCCGGCCGGCGTCGACCCACGGAGCAAGTACTGGCCGCCGGTGGGCCGCATCGACGGCGCCTACGGAGATCGGCACCTGGTGTGCGCCTGCCCGCCGCCGGAGGCGTTCGCCTGACCGAGCACCAGCAAGCGGCGGATGGCGACGGCGGTCTCAGCCGGTCGCGTCCAGTCCATCCACGATGGACACCGAGGAGCCACGCTCGGTCTTGGTGACCACGATCTGTCCGGGGATCCGCTGGCGCAGCTCACCGACGTGGCTGACGATGCCGACCGACCGACCCCCTTCGCGCAGCGAGTCCAAGACGTCCAGGACGCTGTCGAGGGAGTCGTCGTCGAGCCCTCCGAAGCCCTCGTCGATGAACAGGGTGTTCAGATCCACCCCGCCGCTCTCGGCGCGCACTGCGTCGGCCAACCCTAGAGCCAGGGCCAAGGACACCATGAAGGTCTCGCCCCCCGACAACGACGCGGGGGAGCGCCGTTGGTCAGTCCAACCGTCCACGACGTCGAGGCCGAGCCCGGAGCGTGCCCCGCGGGCCGCCAGGGCATCGGAATGCGCCAGACGGTAGCGGCCCTCGCCCATTCGGGCCAGGCGTGCGTTGGCGTGCTCGACGACCTCCTCCAGGCGGGCGGCCAGCACGTAGGCCGACAGCGGCATTCGCAGCGTGTTGTCGCCGCCGGTACCGACGCATGCCTCGGCGACCCCCGCGACGAGGGCCGCCTCCTGCCCGATCTCGACGAGGTGATCCACCGCCCGATCCAGCGCGCTGGCCAGTTCGTCGACGACTCGTTCGGCCTGACGCACATGGCTCAGCAGCACCCGGACGGCAGACAGGTCGCGCTCCGCGGCTGCCCGGGCCTCGGTCAGCGCGGCGACGTCCGGCGCCGCGAGCTCGGCGGCAGCCGCCAGATCGGGGTCGGCAAGGACGATCTGGACGGCCGCCGCAGCAGCGTCGGCACGAGCCACGGTGTCCCGCACGGTGGTGCGCTCTGCCGTGCTCAACGCCGCTGCGTGCATCTGGTCGGCATCGGCGAAGCCCGACTCGGCAAGTCGGGCAGCGGCTCTCGAGCGGGCGTCGTCCGCCTCGGCCGCGCGCACCACGACATCGGCGACACCGCGGTCCAGCTCGACCAAGCGGCGGAGCGCGTCCCGGTGGGCGGCAGCGCAGCCCACGACGTCCCCGGTCCCGCCGCACGGGCAACTCGCGTGGGCTTCGATGGCCACTGCCAGCTCGCGACCCGCCGTCAGCAGATCCTCCTGCGCCGAGTCGCACCTCGACCGGCTGGCCACGGCTGCGTCGCGCGCGGTGGACACCGCGATGGCCGCGGCGTCCGCCTGGGCCGTGAGCGCCTCGATCTCGGCCTGCACCATGGGCACCGCGGCCGCCGCCGCGCGGGCCACTGCCACCTCCGCCCGCGCCTGCTGAAGCAGCGCGCCAAGGTCCGCTGCACGGTCGACCGGGCTGCCTCGCAGCACCGCATCCAGGCCGGTCAACCGGCCGTCCACCGTGGCGACGTGGAGCGCGGCTGCCTCGGTGCGGGCGCGACACTCCTCCCACGCCCTGGTGGCGGCCTCGAGGTCCGCCCGGTCGAATCTGCCCGCTGGATCGGCAAGGCACGGGTGGCTCGTGGCCCCACACACCGGGCAGGCGCTCCCGTCATCGAGCCCAGCGGCGAGCTCGGCAGCCATGGCGTCGAGTTCCTCGGCGCGCAATCGGTTGACCAGTGCCTGAGCCTCCACCTCCGCGGAACGCGCCTGGAGCCGCTCGCCCTCAGCGCCCTCGCGTTCACGGACCAGCCGGCGACGTTGCTCGACTGCCGCTGCCACATCCTCCAGGGCAGCCAGGCGCGCCACCTGGCCCGACAGGCCCTCGGCCAGTGCCGACTGCTCGCGAAGCCTGCTCGTCGCGGTCGCGAGCGTGGTGCCAACTGCCGTCGCGCGCCCTTCAGCCTCGGCGAGGACGTGCTCCCTGGTCGCGCTGTCCGCTGTGGCCGCCGCGACCTGTGCGGCAGCCGCAGCTCGGCGCTGCTCGGCCTCCCCAGCGGTCACCAGGGCCGCAGAACCGGCCTGCAGCCTCGAGCGCAGGGCCTCGCGGGTCGCGTCCTGCCGGGCGTCCTCGGGTGTGCGGCCGAACGATGCGCACAGCTGGGCCACCTGGACCTCGGCTGCGCGCGCCCGCTGCTCGAGTCGGTCGGCCATCGCGACGGCGTCGAGGCACTGCGCGGCCCGTTCGGCGTCGGCAAGCCGGCTCCGTCGCAGCGCGATGAGCGGGGCCTCAGCGTCCAGGTGCACGGCCTCCGCGCGGGCGGTGGCCCACCGGTGCTGCCGCTCGGCGACGGCCAGCCCGGTGGTCAGCGCAGCGTCGGCGGCTCGCCACCGTGACTCGTGGGCGTCCACGTCGACCGCGGCGGTCTGGCGGCACCGTGTCAACTCGTCGACCACGCGCAATCCCGCCTGGGCCCGGTCGCTGCGGGGGACTGCGTCTTGGCCACCGGGCACGATCAGGTCGAGCCACTGGCCCGGATCAGCGAGCCCGGCCTCGGGCGGAATGGTGGCCAGAGAGTCGCGCATCCGCGCGATGAGCGCGTCGACGTGCGCGCGCGCCGCCGACTCCTCCGCAGCCAGCGAGCGGCGTCTGTCGGCCAGCCACCGTTCGACGTCGACGAAGCGCTGGACGTCGAAGAGCCGGTCGAGCAACGTCCGCCGCTCCTCGGGGGCCGCCTGGAGGAACCGCGCGAAGTCGCCTTGCGGCAACATGACGACGGTGGCGAACTGGTCCCGTCCGAGTCCGACCACATCGTTGACGATGATGTCGTCGGCTTCTCGGGCCCGCGTCGAGCGGACCTGCCAGGTGCCCTGCCGGAACTCCTCGACCCGAACGCTGGCGTGCACCTCGGTGCCCCGGCCGGGCCGCCGGAACGCGCCGGTGCGCCGCACCCGCAGGCGCCTCCCCGAGGCGGTCAGCTCCAGCTCGACGGTGGGGACCGATCCCGGCTGGGCATGGTGGCTCGCGTGGTCGCGCACCCCGCTGCGCACCCCGGGCACCGCGCCATAGAGCGCATAGCTCACCGCGTCGAGCAGCGAAGTCTTGCCGGCCCCGGTGGCGCCGTGCACCAGATAGAGACCGTGCTCGGCCACCCGATCGAAGTCGACCACCACGGTGTCCGCAAAGGGGCCCCAGGCGCTGACAAGCAACCGATGCAGTCTCACGCCGCACCGGTCTCATCGGCCCGCACGACGCGTCGGCCCTCGTCATCGGCCGCGAGCCGATCCGCGGCGGAGCGGACCAGGGCCTGGCTCAGGACGGCGGTCTCGCGCTCATCCGGGCCACGACCACCACGGACGTGGGTCAGGAACCCCGAACAGACCCCGAGGTCGTCCTGGGCCCGCACCCGGGCCGCGTAGGTCTGCGGGCCGGGAAGGTCGACGACGCTCGGCTCGAAGTCGAGCCGCAGGGTGTGCGGGAAGCGAGTGCGCAGCTGGGTCATCGCCTCCGCCGGGCGCACCCGGTCGGTGAGAACGACCTGGCAGTATGCCGACTCCGCGGGACGCAGGGCGGGGTCTGCGAGCAGATCGGCGAGCTCGCCCCGCAGCACCGACATGCCCCGGTGGACCGGCGCAGCGAGGAACTCCGACGCGACCCGGCCCGGCCCTTCCACGGTCCAGATGACGGTGCCTTTCCGATGGCCGGCCTCGCCGAAGGACATCGCGACGGGGGAGCCGGAGTAGCGCACCCGATCACCGAGCTGCTGCGCGCCGTGCAGGTGCCCCAGGGCCACCACGTCGGCCCCATCGAACACCTCGACCGGCGCGACGCCCACCCCCCCGGCCGTAATGTCGCGCTCGGACTCGCTGGACACCCCTCCGGAGACGAACGCGTGCGCCATGACCACGGTGGCGGTGGCTCGACCGGCGGCATCGGCGCGCACTCGCTCCATTGCGGCACGCAGCACGGCCGCCTGCGTGGGATCGGCGGTCAGGCCGTATGCCGCGGCGTGGGGCTCGAGGTAGGGAAGGGGATAGACGCTGACACCGTCGAACTCGATCGGTGACCCGCAGGCCGAGCCGTCTGCGGCGACGTGGACCCCGGCCTTGGCCAGCAGCCGGCCACCGAAGCCGAGCCGGGCCGGCGAGTCATGGTTGCCGGTGCTGAGCACCACCGCTGCCCCGGCGTCGACGATCCGCACCAGCGCGTCATCGAGCAAGCTCACCGTGTCGGGCGCCGGCACGGCGCGGTCATAGACATCGCCGGCGACGAGCACCACGTCGACGTGCTCGGTGCGCACCGTGTCGACCAGGTGGTCGAGGAACATCTCGTGTGCGCTGTGCAACGGCACACCGTGCAACCGACGGCCCAGATGCCAGTCGGAGGTGTGGAGCAAACGCATACCGGCAGGCTATGAGGTGGCGCCGACAACGTCCCGGACCTGCCTCGGCGCGCCGACCACGACCCGGCCAACCCTGGCCTCGGGGCGTGCCGATGTGGTTCGATCCGGCGCATGGGAGCCGAGATCCAGGCCACGTCATACACGCGCGAGCAGCGCCAGCGGTACCGCGAGAAGGTGCGCCGGAACCTCGACGTCTTCGAGCAGATGCTGGCCGAGTCGCACTTCGACTTCGACAAGCCGATGACCGGCATGGAGATCGAGCTCAACCTGGTCACCGACGACGGCCGCCCGTTCATGCACAACGCGGAGGTCCTGCGCAACATCGCGGACAGCGACTTCCAGACCGAGCTCGGCCGATTCAACATCGAGTTCAACGTGTCTCCGCGCGAGCTGGGCGGAGACACCGCCTTGGGCCTGGAGGCCGACCTCCGCGAGTCCCTCAACCACGCTCATGACCGCAGCACCGAGGTGGGCGGCAACATCGTCATGATCGGGATCCTGCCGACCATCATGCCCGAGCACTACCAGGGCGAATGGATGAGCGCGAACGTCCGGTATGCCGCGCTCAACGACGCCATCCTCGACGCGCGCGGCGAGGACACCTACTTGGAGATCGAAGGGCCCACGGGGGAGGAACTGCACACCTTCACCGACTCGATCGGGCCCGAGTCGGCGTGCACGTCGATGCAGCTGCACCTCCAGGTGGCCCCGCTGGAGTTCGCCAACTACTGGAACGCGGCGCAGCTGCTGGCCGGGGTGCAACTGGGCATCGGGGCGAATTCGCCCTACTTCTACGGCCAGCGGCTGTGGGCCGAGACCCGCATCCCGCTCTTCACCCAGGCCGCGGACACCCGCCCGCAGGAGTTGAAGAACCAGGGCGTGCGACCGCGCGTGTGGTTCGGCGAACGGTGGATCACCTCGATCTTCGACCTGTTCGAGGAGAACGTGCAGTACTTCCCGGCGCTGCTACCGGAATGCTCCGACGAGGAGCCCGAGGAGGTGTTCGCCGCAGGTGGCGTGCCGTCGCTGGCCGAGCTGAAGCTGCACAATGGGACGGTCTACCGATGGAACCGCCCCATCTACGACACCGTCGGGGAACGGCCCCACTTGCGCGTGGAGAACCGGGTGTTGCCCGCCGGCCCGACGATCGCCGACGTGATGGCGAACGCGGCCTTCTACTACGGGGCGCTGCGGGTCCTCGCCGAGGACGAGCGGCCGGTGTGGACCAAGATGAGTTTCGCGGCGGCCCGGGACAACTTCGT